>FZLS01000171.1 GCA_900197625.1 Rhodobacteraceae bacterium Water-Bin34
GCGGTGTTTTTACTTCATCAGCATTATCAAAGTTTTTTGAATATAAATTAGACATATTGTTCTCCCTAAAATAACTGGGACGCTAAATATCTAAGATCTTTGACATATATCACTTTAAATAAAGCAATCCCAACGATACGTGTACTCATATCAACAAGATATGAATTAATAACCATGGTATATCAAAAAAGTTTTCACTCAAGAATTAATTATTAAAAATAACAGAATACAAAGGCTATGTTTTTTTAAGAAGGCCGTGATATTTCTCTGGTTTATAACCAAGGAAGACATGTTCAGAAATTACATCATCTTCTAAATCAAAAACAGTTTTTACTACTTCAGCATAAATGTCACGCGCATCAATTGTCATTTTTAAATCTCGATCTTCAAATAAATTTCGCTTACTCAAACCAGGCCAATCTGAAACAACCTGTTTTCCATTTACAAGACCTCCAGCTAATATCATAGAACTTCCCCATCCATGATCAGTTCCTTGAGTCCCATTTTCAAATGCAGTTCTGCCGAATTCTGTTACAGTTACTATTGCAGTATCATCATATAATGGACCCATGTCTCTTTTAAAGTTTTTAAGAATATTATCTAAATCTTCTAATAGTTCAGCATGATCACCTTGTTCATTGCCCTGCAAAGCATGTGTATCAAAGCCATCAATTTCCAACAAACCAACTCTGGGGCCATTAGGCTTATGCATTTCTTTTGCTGCAAATGAAACTAATTCTATTGTATCTCCACGACCTGGTAACAGCATTTCGCGAGATGATACATCGCTTAGAATTCCATTTAGTTGACTATCAGATTGCCACATTCTTTCCACATCTTCGTAATGCGTTTTTGAAGCTTTAGCAAAATTAGTTGGAAAGTAATTACTATTTACCTCATTACCTCTCAAAATAATTGGTATGGGCAATGATACCGCTAATGAAGAGAACCCAGCTGCGTTCATAGCGCGACCTACCCAGCCTGAAGTGACTGCATATGCCTGTTCTGATCCTGTTTCCATTATGTTTTGTCCATCAAAATGTGATCGCCCAGTGTATGGGAATGATGTAGCATGAACAAAAGCAGCATTACCCGATTGATATTCACTTTCTAAAAATTTTAAATTTGGATGAATCCCAAAAAATCCATCCAAATCATTAGCGCCTTGAACTAAAACATCTTTTCTAATCTTAGATAAATTTTTATCACCAAGGGGTGGAATAGTGGCCAAGCCATCTAATCCACCTCTTAGCAGAACAACTAATAATCTTTTATCTGATAGTTTTACATCTGGAAAAGCCATATTTGGACTTGCCATCATATACAAAGTACCCAAAGACCCTTTTAAAAAATTTCTACGTTTCATTTTATGTCCTCATAAATTTAGGGTGACAAAATATTTTCAAGCATGCGCGTGTAAAGGAGGGTGCTGCTTTCACTTCAGCAGCTTCTGGACTCTCTTTTCCAAAAAAATTAACTGCATATTCATCAGGGTCAAATTTCAACTTGTATTCAAGTTTAGGTGAAAGTTGGACAATATAACGAACCCTTCGATCCATCATCTCTGGAGTTAACCAATCAACCGCAAGGTCAGACCAACCATTTGGTTGGGGTGTGCGAGAATTTAAGTGACCCATTTCATATAAAATATTATTTGTTTGTTCTCGCCCCCAATCGTCAGACTGCCCAAGAAATTTAAATGGGAGACCACCACCTACTGCCATATGAACGTTAAAGAACCAAAGTTCTGGCTGTAGAAATTTTTCAGAATTATCGCCATACTTTATAACTGCATCCACAACAGCTTGATGAACTTTTACTAGATCACCAGAAGATTGATTGTATACATTTTCGATAAACTGGACTGCTTCTTCTGGAGGTTTGTCACTTATAAAATGAAGGCTTAATTTATTTGCAACATGTCGCGCTGTCATTGGATGATTAGCTAAATCAATACATAAGGCTTTCAATTTATCTTTAGGTTTTCCCCTATACTTCTTACCTAAAATTTTATGTGCTCCAGGCTCGTGTCTATAATCGTTAAAATAACCTTCTTTTACATCATCATCGTAAACTTGCCCCCATCCAGTCAGTACATAGGCTGTTCCATTAACATCATCTTGTGTATAGCCAGCAGCTGGAGTCAGTGTAAATAATTCCAATAATTCTCGTGCCAAATTTTCATTAATAGCAGCAATTTTCTTTTCTCTATTTTTCTTTATATCTCTTGCTCGCCTTGAATTTGGACCAGTGCTTTCCTGATTTGATAAATATAGCTGCATAGCCGGATGCCAAGTTGCATCATAAAGTAAATCACTAAAATTTGAGGCCATATTTTTTCTTAAAGTGAGATAATAATTACCAAATAATTCTGCTTCAACAGCATCAACACTTATAGGAAAATAATTTATCCAAAAATGCCAAAATCTATTAAATGTAGGTGTATCTCCATACACAACATCTATTGAGCGTGTTTGAGTATCTCTCCACCAAGCAAAAGCGTTATACTTTTTCCACCATAGCCGTTGAAGTTCATTATCTGTAATCTCACCAGCTGCTAGAAGTGCCCTTAAGCGCTCTCTTTCACTATCCATCTCTAGTAGATGTTCCACTGCTAATTTTATACTTGTGGGATATCTCAAATCTGCAGAAGATAAATCCCAAGTAGATAAATTATTCATCTCTTTTGGATAATTATAACCTAAATAACCACCGTATTGTTTTTTGAGAAGTTTTATTTGTTTTTTTGTAAGATACCCTGTGCCCTCTTTGTCTATGTATATTTGCCAATTACTTATCGCCGCACGCGTACCTTTTCCAAAGTCTCCATCAATTTTGGATTTATAAAAACCAGCATATTTTAAATATTTTTGAAGTGTTTTTTTGTATTTTTTTGAAAATTCTTTTTCATCTTTTATTGCATCATCCTTGCTTTGATTATCTAAAATTCTTTTCTTTTTTCTTTCTACTGCGATTAAACGCCAAGGATCAAATTTTGGAACAGTTTCTAGTTCTGTTTTTGCGATAACAACAAATTCAGACAATGGTATTTCTTGATATTCAGAGGAAAATCCATAACCAAGTTTTCTTGAAGCAGACTTGCTATCCATATGAAAATGTACTTTCAAATACTAATAAAATAAATATTAGTATCATTATAACACAAGATTAATAAATTTGCAAAAAACTCAGAATCTAAAATTATTTAATTAATGCGCGTCTGCCCAATTATTACCAAAACCAGCATCAACAACTAATGGCACATCAAGTTTAACAACTGGCTCACTTGCTTTTTCCATAATTTTTCTAACAACTTCAGTGGTTTCACTTAGAGCATCTTTGTTTACTTCAAATATTAATTCATCATGCACCTGAAGCAACATTTTAACTGGCAAATGTGCTATTGCATTAGGCATTTGTACCATAGCACGCCTGATAATATCTGCTGCAGTCCCTTGAATTGGTGCATTTATAGCAGCTCGCTTTGCAAAACCCGCTTGTGGTCCTTTTGCATTGATTTCACTGGTATGAATTTTTCTACCGAATAAGGTTTCAACATATCCATTTTCTTTGGCAAAACTAACCGTTTCATCCATATAAGTTCTAATCCCTGGGAATCTTTCAAAATACGTATCAATAAACGATTGCGCTTCTTTTCTAGGTATACGCAGATTTCTAGCAAGTCCAAACCCACTTATACCATAAATAACACCAAAGTTTATTGCCTTTGCTTGGCGCCTAACCATTGGATCCATATTATCCAATGGAACATTAAACATTTGCGATGCAGTAAGTGCATGAATATCTTGGCCTTCATGAAATGCTTGTTTGAGAGTATCAATTTTAGCTATATGTGCCAAAATACGGAGTTCAATTTGGCTATAATCAAGTGAAAGCAAAACATTACCTTCTTCAGCAATAAAAGCTTCACGAATTTTTCTGCCTGCTTCAGATCGTATTGGTATATTTTGTAAATTTGGGTCAGTTGAAGACAGGCGCCCAGTTGATGCACCCGATATTACATATGATGTATGTACTCGCCCAGTATTTGGATTAATATGACCTTGCAAGGCATCAGTATAAGTACTCTTTAATTTGGACATTTGACGCCAATCAAGCACTTTAACAGGTAGCTCATGGCCCTCTGACGCCAAATCCTCTAATACATCCACACCAGTACCATATGCACCTGTTTTACCTTTTTTCCCGCCTGGTAATTCTAATTTATCAAATAATATTTCACCTAATTGTTTTGGTGACCCAA
>FZLS01000092.1 GCA_900197625.1 Rhodobacteraceae bacterium Water-Bin34
TGTTGGCACATTCCAAGGCGCTATCGAATCTGCATGCTGGTTCTGGGATGCAAACGATCTAAATGATATTGCTGATACAGACGATGTTACACGAATGACACGTAAGATTAATGGCGGTAAGATTGGTTTAGCTGACCGACAATCACGATATGTTAAATGTATGGCAGTGCTCGGTGAAGAAATCAATCTAGGAGCTGGTAACGATGACGATGATGAAGTAGATATCGAGGATATCGGTGTACTACGTCGTGGATCGCGTGGCCGCGGAGTAAAGATGATGCAAGAAGCATTAAAGATTTCTCCAGCTGATGGAATCTTCGGTCGTGGCACTGAAAAGATTTTAAAGCGTTGGCAAGAGAAACGTGGCCTACAACCTGATGGTGTTGCAGGACCAAATACTCTTGATAAACTACTTGATTAATAAAAGCCGGGGTTTTTCCCCGGCTTTCTTCTTACCACTTCTCTTCTTTTTTAACAGAAGCTGAAGCATCTTTTGATTTTACATAAGCTTCTTTACCAAAGAACGCAGCAACTAATGCAGCGACAGAGACAAAGTATGTAGGAGCAATATCACTTAAAGCATCAACCGCTGATTGTAAATCTGCAATTGCAGATATGATCATCGCGAGTGGATACAATAGCATTCCGCTCAATGCAAACCAGGCCATATGGCGTTGAGCATCTTCTTTTTTATCTTCGTTTTCTAATCTAATTAATTTTTGATCCATTTCAAACTCCGCATCAGTGACAACACCGTCACCATTCAAATCATATTTTTCATATTTACTTTTTTCTTGTAATTTTTTATTTGCCATCGGCATCTTCCTTTTTTGTAAACACGTACGATATTAATTTACGTTTATATTCTGGGTTAAGTACTCCTTCTTCATACATTAAAACTGGACTTCGATACTCAGGCTTTCTAATCTTATACCTTGATTCTTTATGCCTAAATATTTCAGGTTTACTGTCTTTTGTCATTTTGTTGTAGCACGGAATATTCCGTCCCAATCTTCAGGTAGATCTTGTGTAAGCATATATTCACAGCGTTCAATCCACATATCATAGTATCCATCCATCTTACCATCAAAGTGTCCCTTTAGCATTACACATAATGTTATTGCTTTTCTAAAGCTCTGTTCTTTATATTGTTTCATCATGTCATCATGATAACGTTTACTGATATTATATTTAGGCTTAACGTCATCTAGTGCAGTATAAATTCCTATTCCTACACTCTTACCTTTTACTGCAAGATCGTCTAATTTTAAATAAAAGAAGTCGTCATAGGTTAACGCGTATGTTGCTTCACCGATGAGGAGGACCATCCCGTATTCTTTACATTTTGATTCAATCCTTGCTGCTGTAGATACTGCGTCGCCAAGAATGTCATACGAATGTCTCCTTGTGCTACCCATTTCCCCAAGGTAGCCCAAGCCAGTATTAATGCCAGCGCCCATACCCACTGGAGGGCGGTTATCTCGTTGTAATGTCTCATTAAATTTCTCCACTGCTTTAAGCATTTTAAAAGCCGTTTGTACGGCAGTCTTTGGATGATTAGGATCATTAATTGGTGCATTGTGTATATGCATTGATGCATCACCAATATATTTAATAACCATACCATCTGAATCTAATATAGGCTGAGTAATAGCATCCATATATCCATTCATAATTTTCGTTAATCCTTTAACATCATCTCCGAATGATTCACCAAGAGGAGTAAATCCACGTAGGTCAGAAAAGCAAATAGAAACTTCTTTCTTCATACCATCTTTGATTAATGCAGGATCTTCTTGTAATAGTCTGACAACTGTAGGAGAAGCATAACCAGCAAACTGTTTCTTGATCGCTTGTTTCTCAAGGAACTCACGAACGAACTTTATGCCATATACTTGCAATCCTATAAGAACAAAGGTTACCAAAAGAGCGCTGGCGTCTAGGAGAATTTTCTCAGCTATATAAACATACACTGAAAGCGGCACCAGCGCTATTGTGAGCACTGAAGTCGTTAATATGCCTAATATCATCCATCTACTTAACAGAATGATCAATAAACCGCCGCTGAAAAGCGCAAAAAGCTCGATTTGAGCGGCCCAGTCAGGCCTTTTGATGTTTGTTCCAGCGAACATTGTACCTAAAACTGCGGCCTGGGTTTGACCTGAAAACACTGAACCTGTGGCTGTAGGAATTGGGTTAGAAATGCCGGCTGCAGTAACATCTACTATGACAACCGCTCCACCAAAGTCATTTGGTAGATTTGCAACAGATACACTCTTAGATTTCTGTGACCAATCAATCCATACACGACCTTCGTTATCAGTTGGTATAATACCGAACTGTGGGATCCTCATCTTCTCTACACCATTCGGTTGCAGCTTAATTTGAAAGCTTGGATCTCCGGCAATTACTCTTAATGTTTCTAATGCTAATGAAGGATATAAAACTCCGTCTACAACTGCAACAGTTTGCATACGTCGTACAACACCATCAATTTCAGGTTCTGTACTTACGATACCAGATCCAACTGCATTGAATTCAACATCTGGGATATTAGCAATGATACCTTCATATGGTAATATAGATCCTAAATATTCTGGATTAATAATGGCAGCACCAGGATTAACAGCTTCGTTAACACTCTTATCTGATGGTATTGTTGCAACAACAACAGGATAGTCATATAGTGTATTGCCTAAATCAGTATCACCACCAAAGCGATCTGGTTCTGGCATCATGATATTCCATACAACTAAACCAGCGCCACGGTCATATATGTCTTTGATAATATCTGCATATATGTTTCTTGGAAAGGGATATTGGCCGTACTTCTCTAATGCAGCTTCATCTATCTCTGCAACATAAATATTATTCTCTACAGGTTCTTGATTTGTAATCAGTGTATCAAAATAATTAAGTTTAACACTTTGAATAAAATTAGATGGTACAGCAAACATATATGTTAATATTGCCAGTGTAAGTAATGCCCACCAGGGACTTAATAATCTTTTCATTGTATCCTCAATATTGTGTTAGATTTACTGCGCAACCATTTGAATTTGTACAATAGCTTGTGATGCTTGCCGAGTTTAATCCTGTATCTTGATAGCTTGATCCAAGCTGATGTATAGTTGCTGTAACCGGACCGCCTGCATTGGTTACGTCTATAGAAGCAGTATTATTCATTGACCTTTGCCATAGTGTTACACTGTTGTCATCACCAGTTACTTCAATCTCAGAGAAAACTTCTCCATAACTGTCGCTATCAACCTTTACATAATTGTCATCACCTGTAATTAGAATGTTGGTTTCTTTAGTGCCGCCCCAATCTTGGTTGCTATAACTGTGACTTCCACTACTGTGGTTTGAAAAGAAGTTTTGTACTTTGTTGCGATCACCTATAATTCCAATGTTTGATTCATTGATATTGGTGTTACCTGTTCCAGTAGCGTGTGCTATAACAACTTTATTGTCATCGCCAAGTGTACCACTATTCACTACAGCATTGTCACTAGCGAATCCGTCTGCCCGATTGTGAGCATTGCCGTTTACATCTTTACAATTTGAATCACTGCCGTTTGTACAATACTGGAAGTAGTTGTCCTCACCATCTTGTATAACATTCAGAGTAAAATCATCACCAACTTGATTAACATAAATATCATTAGCCCAACAATTACTGCTGGTTAATATTGATATCATTGTTAGTGCTTTCGCCCAACCTATATCCATAATACTCCCAGTCTCCTTGTGTAATATCAAGGTTATAACCATGTCCCTGATTTAATTTAAGCGATGTAAAGTTTTTACCTTCTGCGTCAAGTCTTTCCCAGTGCCAACTTTGACCTACATTCTTTAGTGTGATCCCAGTATCTGGATCATATCCGTATATATTTCCTTCTTGCCTTAAAAGTATACTATTTTGCATTGCAAGTTCATCTTGAAATAATCTCATTAATGCTTCATTTAATTGGTCAAGCATATCATATAATAAGTTTTGTAATAGCTGACCTGTTTGATCTAATGCTGTTACCCATATACTTTCAATAGAATCTACTAATAAGTCGCCAGATAAACCATCGTATTGTAAAAAATCTAAACCAAGAAAGTCGGCTCTTTTACGTTTTTCGTCAGCAATCTTTATTGCCTCTTCATAATATGGATTCTTTTTTCGTAGAATCAATAATTGATTAATCATAGCTTCATCTATATCAAGAAGTAAAGGCTTTGTTGGAGGAGACATACTATTAGAAGTTATTGTCGCCTGAAATGCTTGGTTTAGTATAACCATTCCTGCATCAGTCTCAACTGATATCTCCCCAACAAAACACATACCATCTGTATCACAACTTGGTAATAGTGTAATCATACTACCACCTACCTCATCAATCACCATTGCAAAATCAGTTCCGCGTACAGATATAGTTGCAGATGGAGTTCTAATTCTTACTCTCTGTCTGCTATTCTTTGCTATCTGCCCACTTGCATAACGAATAGTTCCTAGGCTAGCTTTCAATCCTAAAGCGCCTTTACCAGTATTTGGATCATAAACAAAATCGTCAATAATCAATCTTGAGTGTGCTGTAATATCAACACGAGTATCATCAATAAAATCGATTCTCATATTTGCATTAGCAGTTACAGCGGTATCATCCATTTCAATACCAGTGCCTTGTGTTGCAGCAATTGCATCATTGCCACGCTCAATAGCAGCGCTACCGTTTATTGTAGAAATCTCGCCGATGTTTGCGTGCACCGGCGAGCTAAGAACAATAAAGAATAATAAAAATCTATACACTAGTCTGACTGAGTTATATCAATGTTATGGCCGTCGCCACTTGTGGTTAAATCAATTACATTATCATAGACACCACTCTGATCAAAATTTACTATATGGCCTTTGCCAGTAGCATTAAAGTTAATCGTATGTCCATTAACATCACCATTTCCTGCAACATCAATATCTAGTACACTATCAGCATTTGACAGACTTGAGCTTCCATCTATAACAACTGTTATAACAGCACTTTTACCATCAACATCCGTTGTAATAATATTATCGTCATCGGTCACAGTAAAGTTAATTGTTGCACTATCAGCATCTGCAGTTTCACCAATATTGATCGTATAGTCTTGATCATCGCCTGTAGCAGCAATGTTTAAAGTTACGGTATCACAGTTACCTGCAGCCGAACTAGAACACAATAAGTCGACTTCGTTATTATTACCAGTAAATGTCCAAGTACCAGTATATGTGGCACCTAGTATTTTAGCAGTAATTGTATTTAGGTTACCGGTTTGCGTGATGTTAAATGTCATATCATCAGCATCATTTCCCGAAGAGCCAAGAACTACATCCTGAGTTCCTGTACCAATTTTGTTATTTTGTCCGTCTTGCTCAATATCTAAGTCAAGTGTATCACCGACTTGTGAAATGTATATGTCATTAGACAAGACCGTTGTTGGTATAAGTATTGCTATACCTATCATAACAAAGTGTTTTATAAGATTTTTCATCTTTAGTACCCTTTATTGCTGGAAGCCGTTATTATTTTTGGGCCTTTTTCCAGAATTTCTTTATTTCTCCTTCATTAATCAACTCGATTACGCCAGCTTCAATTGCTGATCTTACCGCATAATTTACTGGTTCATTCACACTATAACCAGTTTCAGCTTCTACTAATTTTGTTCCCATATCAAAAAACTTGAATACATCCACACCACTTCTATGACTTGCAATGGTTTTTTCTGTGGCAACACTTAGTAACACCTTACCAGTACTGACACTTACTATCCGCATAACAACAGTCACAGTATCTACTCTGTATTCTTCTTGAACACCAACTCCTAAATACCGGGCGCCTGTACCACCCATAGCGGTATTAGAATCATATCCAACAATTCCACCTTCTAATATAAGCCCGGCAAAAACCATAGGCTTAAGAGGAGTAGGTCCCTCTTTTAAATGCTTCTCGTATACTTCACGAGTATTTCGAACGAGTTGCCTTTCTTTAACAAGATTATCAAGTCCGATTCTTTCAACTACTTCAAACCATGTTCCATTGCCTACATCCTGTAATGCTTTAATCACCCATACTTCACCACCTTGAGTAACAGCACTACTTAAATTAGAAGCTCCATCACTTGGCTTTCTTTGGCCGGTTTTATCAGTGAAGTTATAGACAGCAATAGTCATTTTTTTGCCATCTAATTCTGGAGTATCTTCTATTGAAGTAGGTGATACCTGTAATACTGGAGGATTATTAATCGGTACTACTTCTGGTGGAACACTAGTACATCCTGCAGCGATTAATGGCAATGCCAATATAAAATTCTTCAAAACGTAAAGTCTCCTGCACCAGGTATTGTAATTACAGTAGTTCCATCATCATTTGAAATTGTTAGAGTAATTTCTCCTGTAACAGGATCTTTTGCCCAATCAATTGTACTTCCTTCAATTTCTGCTGTACCACTATTTGAACAATTATCAGTACAATCGGCAAACATAGAGTCCACCATTTGTTTACTTAAAGTGGCATATATTCTTGATTCCAGGTTTTTTACAAATTTATTTAATGTTGAATTTTCTAGTTCACGTTCTAAGCGCCGTTCTTCTGCTTCAGCCTTATCTCTAATTTCTGATTGTCTATTGAATAGTAGCTGTTCGGTGCTTAATACATGACTAGAATATCCATTACCATTAAAAGCAGGACTTTTAAATCCCCAACCTAACTCGGCATTACTCTGAGTCGGTATCAGAATCGCTATCGATATCAGTAATATCTTTTTCATTTTTTAATTCCTGTTCTCGTAGTATCATATCTAATTTTGTTTTCAATCTAATTAAATCATTATCAAGCATACGTATCCTATCAATAAGATGAATAAGAGTTGTATGTGATTCACCTACAATTGGATCTACCTCTTCGGTCACCCAAGTCCAGATGTAGTATATGAAATAGCCGAGGCCGAAAGCCGCTATAATTGGAAATCCATATTGGTTAACTGCTGCGACTATTTCATCCACTATTATTTTTCCCTTACCGTGCCAGACAAGTCAGATACTTTTACCATCCAACCATTTTCATCGACACGAAATAAATCACCAGGCTTGTATAGCCAGTGATCGTTTAATGTTCCGTCCTTTTTTATGCCCATCACTTCACCAGCCCAATCACCGTTAACTTTAAAGTTTTTACCGGCTTGTTCTATAACATAATCCATCCAAATCATTGTGGGCCCTCCTTAATTAATTCGAAGTAACCGTTAGGCCCAACTCTGTATTCATTTCCAATATTAAGCTCCACATCGTCAACGACAAAAAATTTATCGTCAGGATCTTGTTCTGCTAAAATTCTAAAACCTTTGTCTTCAAACTTTAGCAACATAAGCTCTTTCCAAAGCATCTAATCTTTCCTTGCATCTTTCTGACCATCGGCCCTTGCTATTCTGTCGAGGTCAGGTTTCAATTGAAATGCAGCAGACATCATTACGTCAATTCTAATCAATTCATTATTCATAGTCTTAACTCGATTATCTAATGCAATTACGAATGAGCGCTGAGTTTTTATTGACTCGAGAACGCCCGCTAATATAAACCTTAATGTCAGGAAAACAAAAAAACCGCCAGCTATGGCAGATGCAATCGGAAAGCCAACATCTGTTACTAACTTTAAATAGTCCATTTGCCCTCCCTTATCAATGTCATACTAACTATTTATAATAAATGGCACTTTAGATATGTACAAAAGTTGTAAACTGTGGTATAATTAAAGAGTACCGCTGAGGGAGAGGAGTATAGTGTGATATTAATGTTACACTTTAGCCTTTATTTGAATAAAAATGAAAAAAAGTGAAATTAACTGTGTACAAACCCATTCTAATATGGTATAAAGGTATCAAGAGATAAACAAAGTCTGAGGAGACACATTATGGAAAAGAACGTATTTAACTCAATGATGAAATTTTCAACTACTAAGTTTGATGGCTTCTATAAAGCTACTAACTCAGTTCTTCCTTGTTACTTAGAGGAAGTTGCAACTATCGGTTGGGTTGCTTCTTATGAAGATCCTAAAGATTTAACAATCTGTGATGAAGAGTCATTTGATACTCCTAAAGCAGCGATCGCTTGGTTGGAAACTAAAGTTCCTTTCTCAATGAACTTAAAAGAAGAATGGAAGGCAGTATAATGTATACTTTAACAAATCTAAACACTGGCGTAAATTATAAATCGGATGTTGTCAAAGCATTCCAAGATGCAATCGTAAGTGAAGAAAATCTTCGCGAAGGTTATGGTTCAACAAACTTCTGGAACTTTGTTTCAGCTGATATGCATCTTGAATTAAGTACTTGGTATGCTGCTTCGTATATCGATGAGGCTTTTGAATATATGGCGGATCTTGAAGAAGAAGATCGTGCCGCTGAAATAAATGCATTAAAATGCGCATAAATACAAATTAACTGTGTACATTGCCTTTTTAATGTGGTATAATAGTAATATAATGATTGAGGAGAGACTATCATGCGTTTAAATATTAGAAATATTACCGAGACTCTTGGTTGTGATGAAGCTTTTGCTTTAAAAGTTGAATACCAAATGGAAGTTAATGGAGTTGATTTTTCAGAGTCTACTTCAGCTGAACTAAAACGTGAAATCAAGTATGCTCTTGAAGATATGGGAGAAACTGTATGAAAACCTCTAGCACAAATGAAGCTATAATCAAAAAGATTCATAAAGCTTTACAGTCTGAAGGTTTAGAGTATATGGTTACTCGTGTTGAAGGTACTATTGCTCATATTAATGTGTATGTTGGAAATGATGGATTAGGAGATGATAATGTTAAATAAATATCAAGTCGAAATTAAATTATTAAATGATGTAGAATACAAGGCAGATTTTGCTACTGAAGCCGAAGCTATGGCTTGGGTTAAAGGTTCTAACGTCAACAATTTGTTATCAGAATGGAAAATGTCGGCTGTGACATTTTTATCACAGTCAGAAGAAAAAGTGCAAGTTTGCTAAAATAGTTGTGTACTTCTAAGATTACCTGTGCTATAATACCTATAACGTTAACAAATGAGAGAGAATAATATTATGATGACTAATGCACAAAAAGCAGATCGCCTTGCACTTATCCGTGAAATCGCTGAAAAACGTAAAGCTCGTTTAGAATTCAAACAAACTTTGCAAAGCAAAAATTCTGCTGTTCGTAATTCAACTGCTCGTAAGACTCGTAAGACAGAAGTAGTTCAAACTGCTGATGCATTCTTCAAGTCTATCGATCGCATGGACGAAAACTATAATCAATGGACTGACGCATCTAAGTATGCTGATCAGTATTACGGTGACACAATGCGTGCCACTACAAAATTCGATAACGATTGGGACTAGTCTCGGTTGTTTCGAAAAACCTATCAAGCGATGTACAAGTTATGATGGGTGGGTATACTAGCCGGTACCGAATGGAAACCCGGACGTTTGCTACTAACGAGATTGTAGATAAGGGGAGAGGTTCTGCAGTAAGCCTCTCCCACGAAAACTATATTAACCTGCGTCTTGCAAATGAGGGAACCGGACCTAAACTTTGCCAGACGATATCGTCGAAGAACCGAGGCGCAGATTAATATAGTTTTATTAGGGTGTAGTATAATGGTAGTACAACGGATTCCAAACCCGTTGGCGTGG
>FZLS01000003.1 GCA_900197625.1 Rhodobacteraceae bacterium Water-Bin34
TGAAAATGCCCAGCAATTGGAATTGAGCCACCGCAACCCACGTATACACCAGAGTTTTCCCACTCTGAAGATAAAGCATTTCTAGCAATTTCAAATGATGGGTTATCAATTGCCATGTTTGATGCCATGGAAGAACCATGTAATTTATATTCCAATGTACAATCTTCTGGCAAATACTTCTCAAGATGTCTATTAAATGCTGATTGAATTTTATCGGGATTTTGTTTTCCTACCAATCTAAAACTCACTTTTGCATGGGCTTCGCTTGGCAATACTGTTTTAAATCCTTCTCCCGTGTAACCTCCCCAAATACCGTTTATTTCAGCTGTTGGTCGAGACCATATCTGCTCTAAAACTGATCTATCTTTTTCGCCTGCTGGAATTTTTAAACCTACTTCTGATAAGAACGAATTTTCATCAAAAGATAAATTATCCCATTGTTGCATAATTTTTTCAGGTATTTCTTCAACACCTTCATAAAACCCTTCAAGTGTTACACGACCATTATCGTCATGCATTGCTCCTAGAGCCTTTGTAAGGACTCTTATTGGGTTTATAGATGGACCTCCATACATTCCAGAATGTAAATCTTTACTTGGGCCTTTTATTGTGATTTCTTGGCTAACCATGCCCCGAAGCATTGTAACGATGGATGGTGTGTCTTTTTCAACCATTCCTGTATCACAAATTAACGCAATATCAGCTTTAAGTTCATCTATGTGATCTTTCAAATATGGTACCAATGATGGTGATCCGCTTTCTTCTTCGCCTTCAAAAAAAACAGAAATTCTATTAGGTAATTTACCTGTAACTTCTTTGTATGCCCTGCATGCTTCAATAAATGTCATTAATTGACCTTTATCATCAGATGCTCCACGACCTCGAATTACTGGACCTTTTTTAGTTTCCTCCAACTTAGGTTTAAATGGATGATTATTCCATAATTCGATTGGATCAATGGGTTGTACATCATAGTGACCGTAAAATAATGTATGAGTTCCTCCTTTGCCACCAGTTGCCATAACCATAGGGTGTCCCGGAGTTTCCCTAATCTCTGCATTAAATCCAATAGATATTAAATCATCTACAAGCCATTCAGCTGCAGCAACACATTCATCTGAATATTGTGGATCTGTTGAAATGCTTTCAATACGCATTAATTCCATTAAGCGAGCTATTGAATTTTCAAGATCTCCATCAACATGGTCTAAAATTGCATCTAATGACATTATCCAACTCCATTTTTTACTCTTTTGATCACTTTTATTATTATGAGCAAGATTAAAGTAATATTTTATGATTTAAATTTTTCATAACTGATTAAAATGAAACATTAAAAGAGTTCCAAAAAAACCATAGGTAAATGTTTATTATGTTTCTTTTGACGTACCAAATCAGTTTTAATAGTTTATGTCAGAAAATTTTTTTCTTCATATTTAGTTTTATTAAGTACTGCCATAAAAAATCTTAATAAATCGTTATTTATCTGTGATCCACCCGCCACCATATATCCTGGTACTTTCATTATCATAGAAAACACATGCTTGTCCTGGTGCTATGCCTTCTTCTGCCATTATTAACTCCACGGATGCAGTTGTTTCAGATATTGGCCTAATAATTGCTTCTTTCGGCGATCGAGTAGATCTAACACGAACTGACAGTGAACGCTCTTTCGAATCTAGAAAATTGTCTTCACCAAGCCAATTAATCTCTTTGATTAAAATTGTTCTGGTAGCAAGGGATTCTTTTGGCCCAACAATAACTTGCCTGTTATCAGCATCAAGTTTGATTACATATAGTGGATCTCCGCCCCCAATACCAAGTCCTCGGCGTTGACCAACAGTATAATTTATTATTCCTTTATGCTCTCCCAATACTTCTCCACTTTGATTAACTATTTGACCTGGGTTTGCTGCTTCAGGCCGCAATTTTTCTATTACTGCAGCATATGAACCATTTGGTACAAAACATATATCTTGGCTATCAGGCTTATCTGCCACTGGCAGTCCATATTTATGGGCTAATTCACGTGTATCTTTTTTTGACTTAAGGTGGCCAAGTGGAAACCGTAAATAATCTAGTTGTTTTTGTTTGGTTGAGAATAAAAAATAGCTTTGATCTCGATCTTGATCTGCGGCTTTATGCAACTCTGCTTTTCCATTTTGAACAAACCGCTGAATATAATGCCCTGTAGCCATGCAGTCAGCATCTAAATCTTTTGCTGTCTCTAATAAGTCTCTGAATTTCACGCGTTCATTGCATCGTATGCAAGGAACTGGTGTCGCCCCAGCTAAATAAGCATCTGCAAATTCGTCAATTACACTTTCTTTAAATTTATTTTCATAATCTAAAACATAATGTGGAAAACCCATTTCTTCTGCCACTCTTCGAGCATCCTGGATATCTATTCCTGCACAACAGGCTCCTTTCTTAGCTAAGGCAGCACCATGATCATATAATTGTAATGTTACTCCAACAACGTCATAACCTTCATCGCAAAGCATCGCTGCGACTACAGAGCTATCTACACCTCCTGACATAGCAACAAGAACACGAGTATCCTTAGGATCCTTAGGAAAGCCCATTGAATTAAGAGCTTTTGTGCTTTGTTTCATATTATTGTCCATTTTTTGTTGCTTATAGTTTAATCAATAACTCTCTCAAGACATTATTTAGTCTTTTATTAAATTAAATCTCTATGACTTTATAACTTTATTTTTTAAGTTTATACTTTACGCTTGGCTAACTTAATCTTAAATTTTATTAAATAACATATACGTAGGTTTGCTAAATGTTAAATGATTACTCTGTTGAAGATTTAGATGAGGTTGAGGCCAAGAAAGAGCTTATTCGACTAAATGAAATATTAGATAGAGCTAATAGTGATTATTATAATAATGATGCGCCTAATTTATCTGACTCAGAATATGATATATTAAAAAAGAGAAATTCAGACATTGAGTTAAGATTTCCAAACCTTAAGCTTCAAAACAGTGTGAGTAATAAAGTAGGTTCAAAACCTTCTAATTCATTTAAGAAAATAAAACATTCGGTAAAGATGCTATCCTTAGCAAATGGTTTTGATGAACAGGATATAATTGATTTTGATCATAGAATTAAAAAAATCCTTGGTCATGAAGACACAATTATAACATATGTCGCGGAACCAAAAATAGATGGCCTTTCATTATCATTAAAATATCTTGATGGTAAATTGTCTCAGGCGACAACACGAGGTGATGGAGAAGTTGGTGAAAATGTAACAGAAAATGCCAAAACAATACAAAACATTCCAAAAAATATTCATAATGCACCCAGCATATTAGAGGTTAGAGGTGAGGTTTATATGAGTATGGATGACTTTAATAAATTAAATATTAAACAAGAAAAAAATAATGCTAAAGTATTTGCTAATCCGAGAAATGCTGCTGCTGGATCCTTACGACAACTTGATAGAAGTGTAACTGCATCACGACCTCTGAAATTTTATGCGTATGCATGGGGTGAAGTTTCTACTCCAATTTCTGACACCCAATATAATGCCATAAATAAGTTAAGAGATTTTGGATTTTCAACAAACGACTTAACAAAAAAATGTTATGGACCAAAAGAATTAATACATCATTACGATAAGATATCAAATAAAAGAGCGGATCTTGGCTATGATATAGATGGTGTTGTTTATAAAGTTGATAATCTATTGTTTCAAGATAGATTAGGTTATCGATCTACCACTCCTAGATGGGCAATAGCACATAAATTTCCGGCTGAAATTGCAAAAACTTGGTTGCAATCTATTGAGATTCAGGTTGGCAGAACAGGTGCATTATCTCCTGTTGCTCGATTAAAGCCTGTAAATGTTGGTGGGGTTATAGTTTCAAACGCAACACTTCATAATGAAGATTATATTAAAGGTAGAGACTCAAAAGGAAATCTCATCAGAGGTGGAAATGATATCCGAGAAGGTGATTGGGTTCATATATACAGGGCAGGAGATGTAATCCCGAAAATTAGTGATGTAGATATTTCAAAGCGAAATTCAACAAGCAAACCTTATTCATTCCCAACTCTTTGCCCGGAATGTAATAGTCCGAGTGAACGTATTGAAGGTGACAGCGTGGCGAGATGTATCGGTGGAATAACTTGCCCCGCCCAAGCCGTCCAGGGTTTAGCTCATTTCGTATCTAGGGGTGCTTTTGACATTGAAGGACTTGGCAACAGACAAATAGAACAATTTTATGAATTGGGATGGGTTAAGGAACCTTCTGATATATTTAAGTTAAAATTGCGTTATGAAAATGGGATCCAGCGTTTGGAAAATAGAGATGGTTGGGGGAAAAAATCGGCAAATAATCTATTTAATGCTATAGAAGCAAAGCGAAAAATACCATTAAATAAAATGCTTTATGCCCTTGGAATACGCCATGTTGGAGAAAATTCTGCTTCATTATTATCTAAACATTATAAATCTTTTGATAATTTAAGAAAATCAATGGATGAAGCGAAGAATATGGAAGATAAAAAATGGTCTGAGTTGTTATCTATTGATGGGGTGGGTGAAATATTAGCTAAAACTATTGTTCAAGTATTTTGTAATCCATCCCAAAGAAAAATAATCGATAATTTAGTTGATGAACTTGAAATTGAAAGTGAATTAAATGTTTTAGTTTCGGATAGTGCTGTTGACGGTAAAGTCGTTGTATTTACAGGAAGTTTAGAGCGCATGACACGTTCTGAAGCAAAGATTTCTGCTGAAAAGTATGGAGCAAAGGTTTCAGGTTCAGTATCTAAAAAAACAGATTTTGTGATTGCTGGTCCAGGTGCTGGCTCAAAAGAAAGAAAAGCAATTGAATTAGGAGTAAAGGTTTTATCTGAAACAGAATGGCTGGATTTAATAGATATAAATAAATTAGCAGATGCCAAGTAGACCTCAAATACTCTTCCCATTATTTGGGCAATTAACTCAATTTTCAGGAATAGGTCCCAAGATTGCATTAAATTTATCGAAATTAGATATTAATTCACCGCGCGACCTTTTATTTAATTTGCCTTATTCGCTTCTGACTAGAAATAAAGTTGATACAGTTTTTGGCAAATCAAATAACGATATAATCATTGTAGAAATAACTGTTGATGAACATATTGAAAATCTACAAAAAAATAGGCCCTACAAAATAAATGTAAGTGACACAAAAACATCATTTCAACTAGTTTTTTTTCATTCGAAAAAAAAATGGTTACGAGATTTGTTTCCAATTGATCATAAGGTGCTGATATCTGGAAAATTAGAGTATTTTGAAGGTAGAGCGCAAATTACTCACCCAGATTATGTTTTGAAGCCTGGCAACGAAGAACAAGTTCCGCTTATAGAGCCACTATATTCTTTATCTGCAGGAATTACTCAAAAAACAATATCAAAAGCTGCCAGGCAAGCCTTAAAATTGGTTCCAGGCTTAAATGAATGGATAAGTCCATCAATTATTAATAAATATGCATGGCCTACTTGGGTCGAAGCTTTGCAAGATTCTCATTTGCCAAAAAACATAAATCAAATAAATTCTGACTCAATTAATCGTTTAAGATTAGCATATGATGAATTGCTGGCACACCAATTAACATTAGCAATAGCAAGAGAAAATTATAGAAAATCTAAAGGAATAAAAAATATAGGGAATGGAACTTTATCATCAAAAGTAATTAAATTACTGCCATTTGATCTTACAAATGCACAGTTAAGAGTGATTGATGAAATTAGAGATGATATGTCTCAACCTTTTCGAATGAATAGGCTTTTGCAAGGTGACGTTGGATCGGGCAAAACTCTTATTGCTTTTTTATGTATGCTCAGTGCGATTGAAGCGGGTGGTCAAGCAGTTATAATGGCGCCAACTGAGATTTTAACAAAGCAACATGAAGATACTTTAAAACCATTAGCAGCCAAGGCAGGAATTATACTCGAAAGTTTATCTGGCCGAGATAAGGGAAAAGAGCGTAAATTTAAAATTGAAGCAATAGCTACTGGTAAAATACAGATTATTGTTGGCACTCATGCTGTTTTTCAAGAAAGCATCAAATATAATGATCTGAGATTGGCAATAATAGATGAACAACATCGTTTTGGTGTTCGTCAACGTATGGACTTAGGTAAAAAAGGTAATGCAGTTGATATTTTGGTTATGACTGCAACTCCTATTCCTAGATCATTAGCTTTGACCAATTATGGAGACATGGAGCTTTCTGAGCTAGATGAAAAACCAATTGGGCGAAAGCCAATAAATACTGTTATGGTTTCAAGTTCAAGAATTTTTGAGGTAATCGAACGCCTAAAAGCCGCTATTAAAACTGGTAACCAAATCTACTGGGTATGCCCACTGGTCGAAGATAGTGAGTTTATTGAATTAACTTCAGCTGAAGATCGAGCAAACAAACTTTCAAAAGTATTAGGAAGAGATAATGTTGGGCTAGTCCATGGTAAAATGCCTGCTGAAGAAAAAGACGAAGTAATGTTGGACTTCATTAACAACAAAATAAAAATTCTTGTAGCCACAACTGTAATAGAAGTTGGAGTTGATGTGCCCAATGCAACTATAATCGTCATCGAACATTCTGAAAGATTTGGATTAAGTCAATTACATCAATTGCGAGGACGGGTTGGAAGGGGATCTGATGCTTCTACGTGTTTGATGTTGTACGAGCCACCACTTGGCAAAACAGCTAAAAAAAGATTGGAAGCAATTCGAGAGACAAATGATGGATTTAAAATTGCTAATGTCGATTTAAAATTACGCGGTGCAGGTGATGTATTGGGCGTGGCACAATCAGGCCTACCTAAATTTCGCATAGCTGATATTGAAGTTCATTCAAATTTAATGGAATTGGCAAAAGATGAAGCACGTCTAATTATGGCAAAGGATCCAACATTAATGAGTCCTCAAGGAAACGCATTACGTAATTTATTATATATAATGGGTGCTGATCAATATATAAAACTATTATCAATAGGTTAGAAGGTTAAATTAAAGTGCAAATAATATTATTATAACTTATTTATATTTGCATAAGCATCTATAATTGTTTCAAAGCTAAGCATAATTGAAGCATGTCTGTTTTTGTATGAAACCGCGGGTAGAAGCACTTCTAAATTTTCAAATGGATTTTGAGGAATTGGTCCATTTTTTGTAAGCATATTGAATAATTGATCACGCCCAAGTTTAACTTGATCTATATTTAATCCTATAATTTGCTCTGCTATGATTGCTGAAGACGCTTGTCCTAATGCGCATGTTTTCACTTCGTGGCTAAAATTAGTAATTTTGCCTCCATTAACTGTAATCCATACTTGTAAATTTGATCCACACATTGGCGAGCGCCTTGTGGCAGTTCCTGAAAATGTAACAAGAGGAGTTGTGAGGGGAATATTTCCTGCGAATTCGAGTATTTTTTTTGAATAAAGGTCTATCATTTCAGAATTATCAGACATATTACTATACATTAATTAATTACACCTGACATCTTACTAGATCATGTAAATAGAAGATAAAAGGTAAAGGGGCAAAAAATGGTTAAATTTGATATTTCTTCATTGAAATATGACGATAAAGGATTGATTCCAGCAGTAGTTCAAGACTCGTCGTCACTTGAAGTTCTTATGGTTGCCTGGATGAATAAAATATCTCTAGAAAAAACAATTAATACAAATCTGGCAACTTTTTGGTCGAGATCAAGAAATAGTTTGTGGGTGAAAGGTCTCACTTCAGGAAATACACAGAAAGTAGATGAAGTGAGAATTGATTGTGATAGAGATTGTATCTTGTTGTTAGTTACTCCAAAGGGGCCTGCATGCCATACCAACAGAAGAACTTGTTTCTATACAGAATTAGTTGCAGATACAGAAAAAATTATTTTAAACCCAGAAGTTTAATTTAACATTTTTATTATTTTTTCGCGTGAGTATCCAGATTCTCTGTAATTTTTTATTGACCTTGCATCATCTCGCTTAGCAAGCCTTTTACCAAATTCATCACGAATAAGTTTATGATGATGATACACTGGAGTGGGGAGGTTCAAAATATATTGCAAT
The DNA here is from genome assembly GCA_900197625.1 of Rhodobacteraceae bacterium Water-Bin34. Lineage (GTDB taxonomy): Bacteria > Pseudomonadota > Alphaproteobacteria > Rhodobacterales > Rhodobacteraceae > Amylibacter. The sequence continues at coordinate 8,081 of FZLS01000003.1, forward strand.
ATAACATGAATTTTAGTTGCTTCTAACAAATCCTCGCCTCTAGTAACATTTGTTATACCTTGAAATGCATCATCTAAAACAACAGAAAGATGATAGGAGATCCCAATATCTTTTCGAGCAAGGATAACTGATCCAATATTTTCGATTGCTTCTTCTTTAGTAAATGAAATCTTTCCATATTTTTTATCGAAAAAAGAAAAGTTATTTTTATCTAAACTATTTAAGTTTAATCGAAGAGCCGTTGAAGGCATTTTTTTTGACCTAATCTTATTTAAGCATGTATTTGGATATATAATTCCATCTGGTCCATATAATGTCTTTTCATTAGGTGCAGAAGCAATATTGATATCTTTTCTTGTGCAATCACAGCCAAATAAATAGTTATTATCCCATAAACTCTGAAGTGTTTTTTTATAAAACTTGAATCTAGAAGACTGTTTTAATATTGGCTTTTCATGATTAATTCCGAGCCATTTTAGATCATCTAATATTTGCTCTATAAATAATTTCTTACATCTGATCTGATCTATGTCTTCAATCCTGATAAAGAATTTGCCACCGGATCGAATTGCTGAGTTATAAGCTAATAAAGCAGAGTAAGCATGTCCAAGATGTAATAAGCCAGTAGGCGAGGGTGCAAACCGTTCTATTTTCATTATTCACCCACCTCCAGGATAATAATCTATGAATTATTTAACCATGTAGTCCAGTCATTCTTTGCTCTATCTGTATAAGCTTTATAGCGATCTTTACGATTACGACGGCCACCTTTCACATTATTAACAGGTGGAAACAAACCAAAATTTACATTCATTGGCTGAAATGTTTTTGCGTCTGCACCCCCTGTAATATGGCTAATTAAAGCACCCATTGCGGTTGTGTTGGGTGGACTATTGATTTTCTCAGCCTTAATTTCTGCTACTGCTAGCTTTCCAGCAAGTAAACCCATTGCAGCACTTTCGACATAGCCTTCCACACCAGTAATTTGGCCTGCAAATCTTATTTTTGGGCGTGATTTTAATCTCATCTGATCATCTAATAATAATGGGGAATTTATAAAGGTATTTCTGTGAATACCTCCTAATCTTGCAAACTTTGCTTTTTCGAGACCAGGTATCATAGAGAGTACTCGTACCTGCTCACTATATTTCATTTTTGTTTGAAAGCCTACAATATTAAAAAGTGTTCCAAGTGCATTATCTCTTCTTAACTGGACAACAGCATGAGCTTTAATTTCAGGTTGGTGAGGGTTTGTTAAGCCTACAGGTTTCATTGGTCCCCATCTAAGCGTCTCCCTACCTCTTTCGGCCATGATTTCAATAGGTAAACATCCATCAAAATATGGAGTGTCTTTTTCCCAATCTTTAAATTCTGTTTTTTCAGAGTTTAACAAAGCATCAACGAATGCATTATATGTATCTTCATCCATTGGGCAATTAAGATATGCTGTGCGCTCTTCTTCAGTTTCTCCTTTATCATAGCGTGATTGCATCCATGCTTTTGACATATCAATGCTGTCTGAAAATACAATTGGTGCAATCGCATCAAAAAAAGCTAATGATTTTTGATCTGTATTTTTCAAAATATCATTTGCTAAATTTCTTGATGTTAATGGTCCTGTCGCAATAATTGTATGCCCCCAGTCACCTGATGGAAGGTCATGAATTTCATTTCTATCAATTTTAACTAGAGGATGATTAGTAATTTTTTTTGTAACTGATGCAGAGAAAGCTTCTCTATCTACAGCTAAGGCTGATCCAGCTGGTAGTGCATGTTTATCACCCATTTCCATAATAATTGAATTTGCTGCGCGCATTTCCCAATGAAGTAAGCCAACAGCATTTAATTCATCATCGTCAGATCTAAAAGAATTTGAACAAACAAGTTCTGCCAAGTCATGGGACTGATGAGCAAAAGTTTCAACTTTTGGACGCATTTCATGAAGGACTACTGGTATTCCAGCAGAAATTATCTGCCATGCTGCTTCAGATCCTGCCATGCCGCCGCCGACTATGTGTATAGGTTTAAACATTATTTTGATATATTTCTACTGAGTAAAAAGAAAAGAGCCATTTTGTGGCTCATTTTCATTATTTATTTTCATCTTTTTGTGTGAACTCTTCAGTGGTGTCTTCTTCATCTTCTGTTTCTGCAATATACGCTACTGAAACAACTTTTTCACCATCTTTAGTATTAAATACAGTTACTCCTGATGAAGATCGTCCTTGTAATGATATTCCAGAAACTGGACATCTGATAGATTGCCCAGTCGATGTGGCTAGCATAATTTGGTCTTCTTCATGCACCGTGAATGCAGCAACAACTGTATCATCTCTTCTGTCTAAATTTGCAGCAGCTACACCTTGGCCACCTCGGCCAGAAACTCGATACTCATGTGCCGAAGATCTTTTGCCAAATCCACCTGAAGTGATAATTAGTATCCAATCTTCAAGTTCAGATAATTCTTCATAGCGTTCTTGTGTTATATCATTGCCAGGTGTTTCGCCATCTGAGATTGCTCTTCGCATTTTAAAGTAGGCAGTTCGTTCTTCAGATGAAGCATTAACATGTCTGATTACTGCCATAGAAACTACTTTATCTTCAGTAGCTAGCTTAATGCCTCTAACACCTGTTGAGTCTCTCCCTTTAAATACTCGAACATCAGTTGTTGGGAAGCGAATAGCCTTACCTAGGGATGTGGTAAGTAAAAAGTCATCATTTTCAGTCGCAATACGAACATTAACTATAGAAACACCATCTGGTAATTTCATAGCAATTTTGCCATTTGATTTTACATTAGTAAAATCAGACAACGCATTTCTTCTTACACCGCCTGCATCCGTAGCGAATACAATATGTAGGTTGCCCCACTCTTCATCAGGTGCATCAATTGGCATTAATGCAGCAATTGAAACACCTGGATCTATTGGTAGAATGTTAACAATAGCTTTACCTTTTGCATTTCGACCACCTAGGGGTAAGCGCCATGTTTTAAGTTTGTAAACCATTCCATCTGTTGTGAAGAATAGTAATGCAGTATGTGTATTGGCTACAAACATATTTGTAACAAAATCTTCATCTTTGGTGGACATGCCTTGTATGCCCTTACCACCTCGTTTTTGTTCTCTAAATTCAGCTAAATTTGTGCGTTTGATATAACCTGAGTTGGTTATAGTAACAACCATATCTTCTTTTTCGATAAGATCCTCATCGTCCATATCCCCAGCCCATTCTACTATTTCGGTTCGGCGAGGTACCGCAAATTTTTCACGTACTTCTTTTAGCTCATCTGAAATTATAGACATGATACGTTCTCTAGAACGTAAAATTTCCAGATAATTTTGGATTTTACCTGCTAACTCTTCTAGCTCATCAGTTACTTCTTTTACCCCCATTGCGGTAAGACGTTGAAGGCGAAGCTCTAGAATTGCACGTGCTTGGGTTTCTGAGAGATTATATGTTTTATCTTCATTTAGAGTGTGGCTTGGATCATCTATTAAGGAAATATATTGAGATATATCTGCTGCAGGCCAGCGGCGAGTCATAAGTTTTTCACGGGCTTCCGCAGGATCATTTGATCCTCTAATGGTAGCAACTATTTCATCTACATTAGATACAGCAACAGCCAATCCACAAAGAATATGACTTCTTTCTCTTGCTTTATTTAATTCAAATGCTGTGCGTCTTGCTACAACTTCTTCTCTAAAACCAATAAAATAACTTAAAAATTTGTATAATGTTAATTGTTCAGGTTTCCCGCCATTTAATGCCAGCATGTTGCAACCAAATGATGTTTGAAGAGGCGTAAATCTAAATAATTGATTTAGAACAACTTCAGCTGTAGCGTCGCGTTTTAGTTCAACAACAACTCTAACGCCAACTCGATCAGACTCATCCTGAACATGTGAAATTCCCTCAATTTTCTTGTCTCTTGATAATTCAGCAATCTTTTCAATCATTGATGCTTTATTAACTTGATAAGGAATTTCATCTATAACTATTGCATATCGGCCACTACGTATTTCTTCTACGCGTGTCCTTGCCCTTATAATTACAGATCCACGTCCTTCATTGTAAGCTTTAATTGCTCCAGATCGACCAAGTATTACAGCGCCAGTTGGAAAATCTGGAGCTGGTACATATTCCATTAAATCAGAACTTGTTAGTTCTGGATTATTTATTAAAGCCAGTGTCGCGTTAATAACCTCTCCTAAATTATGGGGAGGAATATTTGTAGCCATACCAACTGCAATACCACCAGCACCATTTACAAGCATATTTGGGTAGCGAGCAGGGAGAACAGTGGGTTCAGATTCTTTTCCATCATAGTTGTCTTGAAAATTAACTGTGTTTTTATCGATATCTAACAGTAAATATTCTGATGGTTTGTCTAACCGAGCTTCAGTATAGCGCATTGCAGCAGCATTATCACCATCCATTGACCCAAAGTTACCTTGACCATCAATTAAAGGCAAAGACATAGAGAAATCTTGGGCCATTCGTACGAGAGCATCATATATGGCGCTGTCACCATGCGGATGATAACTTCCCATAACATCACCAACTGATTTTGCAGACTTTCTGTAAGATTTGTTATGCGTGTAACCATTTTCATGCATCGCATAGAGTATTCTTCGATGAACAGGTTTTAACCCATCACGCAAATCAGGTATTGCGCGACTTACAATAACTGACATTGCATAATCTAGGTAAGAGGTTTTCATTTCCTCTTCAATTGTTATTTGTGGACCATCGTATGTTGGTAATTCAGGCGTATCATCCGTTGGTGTTTTTATTTCATCAGTCACTTTATTTTTACCTGCTATATTTTGTATATTTTATAACATATACTGTCATAAAGCGCAACTTGTAGTGCTTTATGAAAATTTTATTATTAATTTACATAAAAATTATTTTAATCAATTAGTAACAATGGTTTGTAGGCATAAATTAATGTAAAAAACGTCAAGATTTTGGAATAACCTCATATCCAGTTTCTTCTGGTTCATCATCTGTCATTTCGGAAGGGAATCCATCAGCTAATATACTTAAGCCAGTTGCATCTTCAAGTCGTCTTATTATGTTGGGCGACCACTCTCGAGGGCCATATCTTTTAATTCCATCTTCAAAAATAGTATTCAATAATGGTGATATTTCGAGTGGAACATTATGGCTTTCAGCTATATTTTGAAATAGACCAATATCTTTTGCTACCAAATCCATTGTGAAACTTATATCCCTTGAGCCATTAAGTATTACCTGGCTTTCAGTTTCGTGTACAAATGAATTGCCAGAACTTATCTTAATTGCTTCATATGATGTACTTAAATTCATACCAGCAGCTTTACATGTCACTAATGCTTCTGCGCATGATAATAAATTAGCAGTTGCTAAATAATTAGTAACAACTTTTAGAACTGATGCAGTTCCCAATTCGCCAGTGTGTAAGATTCTACGTCCCATTTTTTTCAGCAATGGCAAAATTGCATCGAATATCTCTCTTTCACAACCAGCAAAAATAGCAATATTTCCAGTGTCTGCGCGATGACATCCGCCAGAAACAGGGCAATCAACCGCGGATCCTGATTTTTCGTATATTAATTTACCTAATCTTTTAACTTCGTTTTGATCTGTTGTTGACATTTCCATCCAAATTTTACCAGATGACATGCCTTCTAATAAACCATCTTTATCTTCCATTACAGACGCAGAAGCGGCTGGTGATGGTAAACAAGTAATTACTGCATCGCATGTTTCCATTAATACGCGATTATTTATACATGTTTTTGCACCAATATCTGTAAACTTTTCAACTAGATCCGCATTTAAATCACGAACATACAAATCTACATTATTTCTTAAGAGGGAACCTGCAAGCTTTCCACCAACATTTCCCAATCCAACAAAACCTATTTTCATTATTTTAACCCTTTAAATTTGAATTAAGGAAATAATAAAAATAGAAATAAGTCATATTAAAAAACGACATATTTAATGACGTAATTTGTTAAAAGTTTTTTTGAACTGTTTAAATTTTAAAAGATCTTAAAAATTATATTTTAAAATGGAATATCATCATCAAGATCACTTGGGCTAGGCATAGATTGATTTGCCTGATCAAAAGAACTTGATGATGAGCTACTGCTTGCTCCACCAATATTATACGATGAACCCGAAGCATTTTCACCTCCAGATCTTCCATCAAGCATTGTAAGTGTTCCACCATAACCTTGAATAACTACTTCCGTAGAATACCGGTCATTCCCAGATTGATCTTGCCATTTTCTAGTTTGTAGTGCTCCTTCAATGAATACTTTGGAACCCTTTTTTAAATATTGTTCGCAAATTCGAACAAGTCCTTCCGCAAAAATTGCTACAGTGTGCCATTCTGTCTTTTCACGATTTTCACCTGTATTCTTATCTCGCCATCTGTCTGAGGTAGCTATTCGAAGGTTGCAAACTTTCCCACCATTTTGAAATGTTCGTATTTCAGGATCTGCACCTAAATTACCAATTAACATTACTTTGTTTAATGAACCTGCCATATTTATCCTCGTCGAATCTCTAAAATTACATTGCTAAATGAAGCATAGTGTCTTGAATGACGAATAAAAGGTAAAAAAACTTAAATACTTATTTTTTTATAATCATTTTGAAATTCTATAAATATTAAGATTTTATAAAAAAACTATAGCTTATTATTAAAGTTGCCTTAAATATCACTTATAAATTTAAGGCATAATTATGACTGAATTAAAAAAGATTGAAATCCGCGGTGCACGTGAACATAATTTAAAATCAATCGATGTCGATATACCTCGCGATAAGTTAGTAGTAATAACTGGCCTGTCGGGATCTGGAAAATCATCATTAGCTTTTGATACAATCTATGCTGAAGGTCAGCGTAGATATGTAGAAAGTCTATCTGCTTACGCACGACAGTTCCTTGATATGATGCAAAAACCTGATGTCGATCACATTTCAGGGCTTTCTCCAGCAATTTCAATTGAACAAAAAACTACTTCAAAAAATCCCAGGTCCACAGTTGGCACTGTCACTGAAATTTATGATTATATGCGTTTGCTTTTTGCAAGAGTGGGGACACCCTATTCACCCTCAACTGGAAAGCCAATTCAAGCACAGCAAATTTCTGAAATGGTAGACCGAGTAATTATGATGGAATCCGGTACACGTGCATACCTATTGGCTCCAATTGTTAGAGACAGAAAAGGTGAATATAAGAAAGAGTTTAAAGAACTTAAAAAACAGGGATTTCAAAGAGTAAAGGTGAATGGTGCATTTTATGATTTAGATGACGTACCTGAATTGGATAAGAAATTTAGACATAACATTGACGTCGTAGTCGATAGAATTGTCATAAAAGAAGGTATTGAGCAAAGGCTGGCTGATAGTTTCAGAACGTCGCTTGATTTAGCCGATGGAATTACAATATTAGAAATTGCATCAAATGACGAAAACCCAGAACGCATAACATTTTCAGAGAAATTTGCTTGCCCAGTTAGTGGATTTACCATTCCAGAGATTGAACCCAGATTATTTTCTTTTAATGCTCCTATTGGAGCTTGCCCTGAATGCGACGGGTTGGGTGTAGAATTATTTTTTGATGAAAGGCTTGTAGTTCCAGATCCTAATTTAACACTATATAACGGTGCCTTGGCACCATGGGCGAAGGGTAAATCTCCTTACTACCGTCAAACAATTGAATCTTTAGCAAATTTTTATGATTTCGATACAAGTGCTAAATGGTCTGATCTTCCAGAAAAAATTAAGAAATTAATGCTTTATGGATCAGCTGATGATGAAATAAAATTTAGATATGATGATGGTGGAAGAGTTTACGAAGTTACTCGAAAGTTTGAAGGTGTTATTCCAAATATGGAAAGACGATATCGCGAAACTGATAGTAACTGGGTAAGAGAAGAGTTTGAGCGTTATCAGAACAACAGAAGCTGTGGTTCATGTAATGGATTTAGATTAAGACCTGAAGCATTAGCTGTAAAAATATCGGGTATTCATGTTGGCCTTGCGGTTCAAATGTCAATCAGTGAAGCGTTAGAATGGATAAAATCTATACCGGAAAATTTATCAGATCAAAAAAATGCAATTGCTCATGCAATCTTAAAAGAAATTCGTGAACGTCTTGGCTTTTTAGTAAATGTTGGATTGAATTATCTAACTCTTTCTCGGTTTTCTGGAACTTTATCAGGTGGTGAAAGTCAGAGAATAAGGCTTGCTAGCCAAATAGGCTCTGGATTAACAGGTGTTTTGTATGTTCTAGATGAACCTTCAATTGGTTTACACCAGCGTGATAATGGCCGCCTTTTACAAACACTTAAAAACCTTAGGGATCAAGGAAATACAGTTATTGTTGTAGAACATGATGAAGAAGCTGTTAGAAGTGCAGACTTTGTTTTGGATATTGGGCCTGGTGCTGGCGTACATGGTGGCGATATTATTGCCAAAGGAACGCCAAATCAGATAATTAAAAATAAGAAATCAATAACTGGACAATATTTAAGTGGAATAAAAAAGATAAATATTCCTAATCAAAGGCGTAAGGGTAATGGAAAAAATATAGAAATTATCAATGCATCAGGTAATAATTTAAAAGGTATAAATGCATCATTTCCATTAGCTACTTTCACATGTGTTACTGGAGTTTCTGGTGGCGGTAAGTCAACATTAACTATTGAGACTTTATTCAAAACAGCATCAATGCGTTTAAATGGAGCTAAACAAACTCCTGCACCTTGTGATGATATCAAAGGTCTTACTTATCTCGATAAAGTAATTGATATAGATCAACGTGCAATTGGTAGAACCCCAAGATCAAATCCTGCAACATACACTGGTGCTTTTACACCTATAAGAGAGTGGTTTGCTGGTTTGCCTGAGGCAAAAACAAGAGGTTATAAGCCTGGTAGATTTAGTTTTAATGTAAAAGGTGGAAGATGCGAGTCGTGTCAAGGAGATGGATTAATAAAAATTGAAATGCATTTCCTTCCTGATGTTTATGTTGAATGTGAGACATGTAAAGGAAAGCGATATAACCGAGAGACTTTAGAAGTTTTATTTAAAGGCAAGAGTATAGCTGATATATTGAATATGACTGTAGAGGATGCTGAAGAATTTTTTAAAGCTGTTCCAAGTATTCGCGATAAAATGACTGCTTTGATGCGAGTAGGTCTAGGATATATAAAAGTAGGTCAATCTGCTACGACACTTTCTGGAGGTGAGGCTCAACGGGTGAAATTATCTAAGGAATTGTCTAAAAGATCGACTGGCAGAACACTTTATATATTGGACGAACCAACCACTGGATTGCACTTTGAAGATGTGAGAAAGTTATTAGAAGTTCTTCATGAATTAGTAGAGCAAGGTAACACCGTAATTGTTATTGAGCATAATTTAGATGTTGTTAAAACTGCAGATTATTTAATTGATATAGGACCAGAAGGTGGAGATGGTGGTGGAGAAATTGTTGCATCTGGTACACCAGAATCTGTTGCTAATTCTGTCGAAAGCTATACCGGTTTTTATCTTAAAGATATGATTTGAGTAGCATATAACTTACTGTAATATAAAATATAAATTGAATGCCATGCTCAAACTAAATAGATTGTATTAAGTTTATTTTAATGTAGTTAGTAAAATATAATTTTTATGTAAAACAATATTCTTAATCTATAATCCGAGGTATATAATGCGTATTGGTCTTTATCCTGGAACATTTGATCCCATAACAAGAGGTCACTTGGATATTATTAAGCGCGCGTGCGTTTTGGTGGATAAATTAGTAATTGGTGTGGCAATAAACAGAGATAAAAATCCATTTTTTTCACTCGAAGAACGTGTTGAAATGATTGAAAGAAACCTTTCAAAGTTTGAGCACAATGAAACAAATATAATTGTCGAACCATTTGAAAACCTTTTAATTGATAAAGCATCAGAAGTGGGTGCGCAAATCGTAATTAGAGGTTTAAGAGCTGTATCTGATTTTGAATATGAATTTCAATTAGTTGGTATGAATAGAGCTATGAATGATAGCATTGAAACAACTTTTTTGATGGCTGAAGCAAAGCATCAAGCAATTGCGTCTAGGCTCGTAAAAGAAATAGCTAGATTAGGTGGTGACGTCTCTAAGTTTGTTACACCTGGTGTTGAGACTGCATTAAAGAAAAAGTTTAAACATAAAGCATAATTTTTAAGCTTTATGTTTAGTGTAAGTAAATTTAAATAATATTAATATAAATCTAAAAAGGCGAAGAAATGTCAGATAATCAAGATCTTGAGAATACAATTATAATTGAACTAAAAGATGGACCTGTCCATATCACTCTGCTTCCGGAGGTAGCACCTCTTCATTGTGCTAGAATGAAAGAGCTCGCAAGGTCAGGTCAATACGATAATGTATGTTTCCATAGAGTAATAGATGGCTTTATGGCGCAAACTGGTGATGTACAGAATGGAGATATGGAAGATGGTTTTAATTTAGGTTCTGCAGGAACAGGGGGGTCTAGCCTACCTAATTTGCCTGCTGAATTTTCAAAACTTCCACATGACCGTGGAACAATCGGTGCAGCTAGATCAGCAAGTCCTGACTCAGCAAACTCTCAATTTTTCATAAATTTCAGTGATAATAATTTCCTTAATGGTCAATATACGGTTTACGGTCGTGTAACATCTGGTATGGAGCATGTAGATGCAATTGTTAGAGGAGAGCCTCCTCATGCACCAGACAGAATGATTTCAGTTAAAGTTGCATCAGATTTATGATAAAATTACTTAAATTTTGCGTTATTTTGTTCTCTTTATTTTTTTCGAGCGCTCTTAATGCTGTCGAGCCTGAAAACATCATGGTAATTGAAGTTGAGGGTGAAGCTAATGGTGTAATTGAAATTGAATTGCTACCAAATATTGCACCATTACATGTTGAACGTATTAAAATATTAGCAAGAGATGGATTGTATAATGGTGTAGTTTTTCATCGTGTTATTGATGGCTTTATGGCCCAAACTGGTGATGTGAAATTTGGTAAAATTGAAGGATATAAGCGCCGATATGCTGGTCAAGGGGGATCTAATTATCCTGATTTAGACGCTGAATTCAGTAGCATAAAATATGAAGAAGGTACTGTTGGAATGGCTAGAGCTCAAAACCCAAACTCGGCTAACTCACAGTTTTTCATAATGTTTAATAGAAGCCCCAATCTTGATGGAAACTACACCGTCTTCGGTAAGGTAATTAACGGTCAAGAAATCGTTAATTCTATTAAACGAGGTGCAATGAGTGATAATGGATCAGTCATAAATCCTGATATTATGAAAAAAGTTTCGATAAAATCAGATAAATAATAAAATTACATTAGCCAAATTTTACTTGGCTAGTGTATTAAAATTCAATAAATTCTCAAGATCGAATTATATTCAACAATCTATATGACTTTTATTAATGCGTGTTTCTTTTTAGATGCACTAATCTTAGGTGTTTTATGTAATTCAGCAGCATCAATCATATAGCCAGCATCATTAATTACCTGATCATTAAGCTTAGCGCCACCACCTGCAATTATACGTTTTGCTTCTTTGCCTGAAGAAACTAATCCGGTTCTAACAAGTGCTTGAGTAAAGCTAATACCATCTATGATTTCTAGGTTAGATATTTCTAATGTTGGTAAGTTCTCGTCAGATCCATCTTCTGTAAAAACTTTACGTGCAGTTTTATTGGAATTTATTGCGGCTTCCTCGCCATGACACAATTTAGTTACTTCATTAGCTAAAATTACTTTAGCTTCGTTTATCTCCTGTCCTTCTAAAGACCCTAACCGTTCACATTCAGATACTGGTAATTCTGTAAATAATTTCAGGAACTTGCCAACATCTGCGTCTAGTGTATTTCTCCAGAACTGCCAGAATTCATATGGAGATAATTTATCAGAATTTAGCCAAATTGCACCATTTGCAGATTTACCCATTTTTGATCCATCTGCTTTTGTTAGCAATGGTGTTGTTAAGCCAAAAACTGATTTTTTATTTAATCGCCTTGTTAAATCAATACCATTCACTATGTTTCCCCATTGGTCGGATCCACCCATTTGCAAAGAAACATCATATCGATTATTTAATTCCATAAAATCATATGCTTGAAGTAACATGTAATTGAATTCTAAAAATGTTAATGGTTGTTCTCTATCAAGGCGAAGTTTTACACTTTCCATAGAAATCATCCTATTTATTGTGAAATGTTTACCAATATCTCTTAAAAATTCAATATAGTTAAGTTTATCCAACCATTCGGCATTATTTATAATTTTTGCATCAGTTGAACTTTCGCCAAAAGATAAATATTTTTCAAAAACTTTTTGGATTCCATTAATATTTTCATTAATTATTTCAGTTGTAATTAATTGTCGACTTTCGTCTTTTCCTGATGGATCACCAATCTTTGTTGTCCCTCCCCCCATCAAAGGAAGTGGCTTATGACCAGTCCTTTGTAGCCATCTTAGCATCATAATCTGAATTAAAGAACCTATATGAAGACTATCTGCAGTTGCGTCAAAGCCAATGTAAGCCGGCATACATCCTTCAAGAAGTTTTTCGTCTAATCCTTGCAGATCTGTACAATCTTGCAAAAAGCCACGTGTTATCATTTCTTGCAAAAACTCTGATTTAGGGTTGTAAGTCATATAGGTTTGCTTTCATTTATACATACATATGCCCTTTTAGCGCCAATTTTGCGAGTGGCAAGTAGGAGACGTCAGTTTATGATTTATAAGTGCTTAGGATTAATGTCAGGGACATCCTTAGACGGTGTTGATGGTGCTATTTGTGTGACAAGTGGTCGTGATATTATTAGGTTTGGAAAAACTTTTTTTCGGCCTTACAGCCCAAAAGAGCAATTAATTCTTAAGTCTAAACTTAACAGCTGGCCTGAAAGTGCCGATTTAGAAGAAGCATTAAATATAGTTCAAAATGCACATTTAGATGTAATTAAACAATTTCCTGATGTAGATTTAGTTGGCTTTCACGGCCAAACCTTGAATCATAATCCCATTTTAAAAAGAACTTTTCAACTAGGTAATGGTGAAGAATTGGCTAAATTGTCAGGAAAAAAAATTATATGGGATTTTAGAACTTCTGATATTGATAATGGTGGAGAGGGGGCCCCATTATCACCTTTTTTTCATTTTGCATGTACAAAATTTTTAGACATTCAAGAAACAGTTGCGTTTGTAAACCTTGGTGGTGTTGGCAATATTACTGTAGTAAATAAAGATTCACAGACACCAGAAGAAGAAAACTCTCTTATTGCTTTTGATACAGGTCCTGCAAATGCACCAATTAATGATTTTGTATTTTCTAGATTAGGTTTTTTATACGATAAAAATGGAGATTTGGCTCACCGTGGAAATGTTGATAAAAGAATAGTTGATAATTTTTTGAAGCTAGATTTTTTTAATAGAAAACCCCCTAAGTCATTGGATAGGAATGATTTTTATTTTCTATCAGAATTAGTGTCTAATTTATCAGATGAAGATGGAGCAGCAACATTAACCGCAATATGCATTGAAACAATTTGTATGTCGCTCAAGCATTTGCCATATAAACCATCTAGATGGTTCATATGTGGTGGTGGTAGAAATAACCGAACAATCATTAAAGGATTACAAAAGAGATTGAATGCACCAGTATTGACTGTTGAAGAGGTCGGTCTTGATGGTGACATGTTAGAAGCGCAGGCTTTTGGTTATCTTGCTGCACGCGTGGTTAATAATCTTCCATTATCAAGTCCAACTACAACTGGATGTAAAAGACCCACAGTTGGCGGAAGAATATCAAAGCCATAGCTAAAAAATTACCTAGTATTTTCTGTTAAGCGGCGTCTGACATATGTGTCAACTGATCCAATCATGGTGTCCATGTGATCATTTTCAAAAAAATGACCTGAACCCTCTATTACTTCGTGAGTAATTGTAATACCTTTTTGTTCATGAAGCTTACCAACTAGTCCTTCAACGTCTACAGGCGGAACAACTCGGTCAGATGAACCGTTTATAATTAATCCTGATGCTGGGCAAGGGGCCAAGAAACTAAAATCATATGTATTTGCAGGTGGAGCAGCCGAAATAAATCCAGAAATTTCTGGCCGCCGCATTAAAAGTTGCATGCCAATCCATGCTCCAAAGCTAAAACCAGCAACCCAACAATGTTTTGCATTTGGATTCATTGCCTGAAGGTAATCCAATGCAGATGCTGCATCTGATAATTCGCCAACACCTTGATCATATTCTCCTTGAGAACGACCAACGCCTCTAAAATTAAATCTCAGAACAGTAAAGCCCATGTTATAAAAAGCATAGTGAAGGTTATACACTACTTTATTATTCATTGTTCCACCAAATTGTGGATGCGGGTGTAGTAAAATAGCTATTGGTGCATCTTTTGTCTTTTGGGGATGATATCTACCTTCAAGACGACCATCTGGACCTGGAAAAATTACTTCTGGCATAATATTATTGCTTCTCTCACTTTTGCTTCTCTTTACCATTTCAATTGTTGACTAAAATGGTCAGTAACTTTAGAATGGTTCTAAATTGAGGTTATGTCTCCTACTGATCTCATTGACTAAGGATTTGGTAGGGTTTCGTCAACTAAATAGGGCTCGCGTAAGCATGAAACTTAGCACAAAAGGCAGATATGCAATGATTGCCTTGGTTGACTTAGCTATTGAGGGTGAAAAAGGTCTGGTTTCTTTGGGCGAAATTTCTGATCGTCAGAACATATCATTGAATTATCTAGAACAATTGTTTCTAAAGCTGAGACGAAAAGATATTATTGCATCTGTACGTGGTCCTGGTGGGGGCTACAAATTAGCAAAATCTGCTGAGGCTATACGTGTTTCTGATATTTTGACTGCTGTTGATGAAGACATGAATGCTCTCTCAAAGGGAGCTGGTGTCTCTGGTGCATCTTCTGGAACAAGAGCTCAGTCATTAAGTAATAGACTTTGGGAAAGTCTTTCAGCGCAAGTATTCGTTTATTTACATGCTACAAGATTATCCGATCTTATAGAAAATCAAATTGCACCGTGTCCCGCTGTACCATCTCTTTTTCAACTTATTGATGAAGGTTGATATCAATGTTTGTGTATATAATTATAATTGGTTTGTTTTTATCATGAGGCGTGTTTATCTTGATTGGAATGCGACAGCCCCATTGCGCAAAGAAGCACGTGAAGCAATAATTTCTTCGCTTGACATAGTTGGTAACCCTTCAAGTGTTCATTATGAAGGAAGGCTAGTTAAGGGATTAATTGAGAAAGCTCGGTTGCAATTATCCGAGTCATTTGGTTGCAATCCTAATGGAATTATTTGGACAAGTGGAGCGACAGAAGCAGCAAGCTTAATGATGCATGACAAAAAATTAAATTGCTCTGATATCGAGCATGATTGTGTAAAATCTCATGGAATTAATAGGCTGAATGTAGATCAAAATGGTATAGTTGAGAATCTTGACGAATTTGTTCTTCAAGGAGCAAACAGTGAAACCGGTATATGCCAAGGTGGAAATATAAAAGGGGCCATTATGAGTGATCAGGTGCAAACCTTTGGTAAATTACCCATTTCATTCAATTGGCTCGGTGTTGATAGCGCTATTTTATCTGCTCACAAAATTGGTGGCCCAAAAGGAGTTGGTGCACTAATTTTAGCTGATGGTATTGATGCAATGTCATTTATTAAAGGTGGAGGACAAGAACAAGGTAGACGGTCTGGCACTGAAAATTTGTTTGGAATTATTGGTTTTGGCGCTTCATCTTTAGCTGCGGTAAAGGATCTTACTGATGGTGTTTGGGAGCGCGTGGCCGAATTAAGAAATAAAATGGAAATGAGAATTGCCGATATTGCAAGTGACGCTATCTTTATTGGAAAGGATGTTAAAAGACTACCAAACACGAGCAATTTCTCTGTGCCTGGATGGAAAGGTGAAACTCAAGTGATGAATATGGACTTAGCGGGTTTCGCTATATCTGCAGGATCTGCTTGTTCTAGTGGCAAAGTAAAATCAAGTCAGGCCTTGAAGGCCATGGGTTATAATGACATTACCGCATCAAGCGCGATAAGAGTCTCACTTGGACCAAGTACAACAGAAAAAGAAATTATGAGTTTTGTAGATGCTTGGAGCAAGGCTTACAAAAAATACGCGGTAAAAACTGCTTAAAGGACGAACTATATGACTGATATGATTGCAAAAGATGGTGTGGAGGCTGAAACTGTAGAGGCGGTAAAGTCTTTGAGTGGTAAGTATAAATATGGTTTTTCAACTGATGTTGAGATTGAATATGCTCCTTTGGGCTTAAGTGAAGATATAGTCAGATTAATTTCTGAAAAAAATGATGAACCAAAGTGGATGTTAGATTGGCGTTTGCAAGCATTTGAGCGATGGAAGCAAATGAAAGAGCCAGATTGGGCTATGGTTGATTATCCTAAAATAGATTTCCAGGATATTTATTATTACGCAAGACCAAAATCAATGACAGCAGATAAACCTAAATCACTCGATGAAGTAGATCCTAAATTACTTGAAACATATGAGAAATTAGGGATTCCACTTAAAGAGCAAGCGCTCTTAGCGGGTGTTGAAGCTCCTGAAGGCGATAGAAAAGTGGCTGTTGACGCTGTTTTTGACTCTGTTTCTGTTGGAACAACATTTCAGAAAGAACTAAAAAATGCTGGTGTTATATTTATGTCAATATCAGAAGCGTTAAAAGAGCATCCTGAGCTTGTAAAAAAGTACATTGGATCAGTGGTACCACAGTCTGATAATTTTTATGCAACCTTAAATTCTGCAGTATTTTCGGATGGTTCATTTGTATACATTCCCGAAGGCGTAAAATGTCCAATGGAACTTTCTACTTATTTTCGAATTAATGCAGAAAATACTGGTCAATTCGAAAGAACTCTCATAATTGCTGAAAAAGGTTCCTCAGTATCATATCTAGAAGGCTGTACGGCACCTCAGCGTGATGTTGCTCAGCTTCATGCTGCTGTAGTTGAATTGGTAATACATGAAGATGCAGAGATAAAATATTCAACAGTTCAAAACTGGTTTCCGGGCGATGAAAACGGAAAAGGTGGTATTTACAACTTTGTTACAAAAAGAGCTGACTGTCGTGGAGACAGAGCAAAAGTTATGTGGACACAAGTTGAAACTGGTTCTGCAGTAACATGGAAATATCCCTCATGCATTTTACGAGGAAATGAAAGCCAAGGTGAATTTTATTCCATAGCTATAGCAAATAACATGCAACAAGCAGATACTGGAACAAAGATGATACATCTTGGTAAAAATACAAAATCCAGAATTGTTTCAAAAGGTATTTCAGCTGGAAAGGCCCAAAATACATATAGAGGTTTAGTATCCATGCATCCCAAAGCTGAAAATGCTAGGAATTATACTCAATGTGATTCACTTTTAATTGGTGATAAATGTGGTGCTCACACAGTTCCATATATTGAAGTAAAAAATAATACGGCTCGAGTAGAACATGAAGCTACGACATCAAAAGTAGACGATGATCAGTTATTTTATTGTCGCCAACGGGGCATGGATGAAGAAGAAGCGGTAGCATTAGTTGTCAACGGTTTCTGTAAAGAAGTATTACAAGCATTGCCAATGGAATTTGCAATGGAAGCACAAGCATTAGTAGCAATAAGCCTTGAAGGTTCAGTGGGATAAAAAAATGTTAAATATCAAAAATTTACAAGTCGGTCTTGATGAAGAAAATAAGCAAATCCTTAAGGGAGTTGATTTAAAAATAGGTGAAGGCGAAGTTCATGCTATTATGGGTCCAAATGGTTCCGGTAAATCAACAACATCTTATGTTTTAGCTGGAAAAGATGGATATAATGTTACTTCTGGAATTGCGGAATTAAATGGTGAAAATTTATTAGATATGGATCCTGAAGAGCGTGCTGCTGCTGGTTTATTCTTAGCTTTTCAATATCCTGTTGAAATTCCTGGCGTTGGAAACATGACTTTTTTACGTACAGCTGTAAATGCGCAAAGAAAAGCGCGTGGGGAAAAAGAATTATCTGCAGGTGAGTTTTTGAAGATAGTACGTGAAAAAGCAAAATCATTAAAAATTGACTCAGACATGTTGAAGCGACCAGTAAATGTAGGATTTTCTGGTGGTGAAAAGAAGCGAAACGAAATACTTCAAATGGCAATGCTTGAGCCAAAAATGTGTGTTCTTGATGAAACTGACTCTGGATTAGATGTCGATGCTATGAAGCTAGTCGCTGAAGGCGTTAATGCTCTGCGCGATGGTAAACGTTCATTTCTAGTAATTACTCATTATCAACGCTTATTAGATCATATTAAACCTGATGTTGTACACATAATGGCAGATGGAAAAATTATAAAATCCGGTGGTCCAGAATTGGCACTAGAAGTTGAACATAACGGATATGCAGATATTTTAGCTGAGGTTGCTTAATAATGAATTCATTAACTGGAAAAAAAGATATTTCTGACTCATTATCTGACTATTTCAATCAACCTTTTGCATCTTCTTGGGCGAACGACATCAGATCCGCTGCATTAGTGACATATAAAAGCTTTGGTGCACCATCTAAACGTGATGAATACTGGAAATATACTAATCCAAACAAGTTAACTGTAATTCCTACAGAGCCAGCGGCATTATTCTCTAATGATGAAACACCAATGTTTAGCAATATTGATCGTGTTAAAATAGTATTTGTTGATGGTGTTTTAGATTTGAATCAGTCTGATGATCTTATGCTTGAAGGGGCAATTATTGAATCTCTTGCAGATGCAACTTCAAAAGATATTCACTGGGCAAAAGATCTATTTGGTACTCTAGAGAAAAACGGCCAAAAACCAGTTAAACGCCCACTTGCAGCACTTAATACTGCAATGGCAGAGCAAGGTTTGGTTATTAGAATAACTGATAAGTGTAAAAAACCATTAGCTATTAGATACATTCACAATTCAGAAACATCTGATGCGTTAGTACATAATATTGTGAAAGTAGAAAAGAATGCTGAATTTACATTGCTTGAAAGTGGAGCAGGGGCAGCACGATTTAATTCAGTTCTTGAGGTTGACGTAGCTGATAATGCCAGTTTTCACCATATAAGAACTCAGGGCAGGGATCATGAACGTAAAACAGTCACTCATATATTCGGTCGACTTGGAAAAGAAAGTATTTTTAAATCATTCACAATGACGGTTAATGGTATACTTACCAGAAATGATGCTGTTTTAGAATTTAATGGAGATAATGCTAAAGCAACAGTAGCAGGTGCCACTGCTGGTGACGGTGAAAGTTTTCATCATGATGATACAGTTTTCATTACCCACGATGCTGTAAATTGCGAAAGCAGACAGGTATTTAAGAAAGTTCTTAGAAATGGTGCAACTGGCGTATTTCAGGGTAAGATTTTAGTCAAGGCTGATGCCCAGAAAACTGATGGATATCAAATATCACAAGGCCTTCTGCTAGATGATAATTCTAATTTCTTGGCTAAGCCAGAATTAGAAATTTATGCTGATGATGTTGCATGTTCACACGGTTCTACAGTTGGTGCAATTGATGAAGATGCAATATTTTATTTGATTTCTCGTGGTGTACCACGAAAGCAAGCGCAAGATATGTTAGTATTGGCATTTTTGGCTGAAGCTATAGATGAAATAGATAGTACTGATTTAGCAGATGATATCAACAATCGTTTGGCCGCTTGGATGGACCGGCGATAGTACTGTGTCTATATTAACTGATATAAAATTGGCATATTATAAGCCTCGCAATGTTATGAAAAGACAAATAAGTGCTGGGATTAGAGAAGAGCAAACGCTTTTTTTTGCCATACTTTTTGGATTATTGAGCTTTCTTTCCTTATTACCAGCAATAGCAAAGCATGCGTATTTAACAAATGAGAGTCTTTCGGCACTAGCAGCTGCACAGTTTATATCATCAGTTTTTATGATGCCGCTATTAATGTATGGTATTGCTGCCATTTCTCATCTGGTTTTAAAATATTTTGGTGGGCAAGGGAACTACATTGGAGCAAGAAGAGCATTATTTTGGGCAGCTTTAGTAACAACACCAGCTATATTGATTTCATCAATTGTTGAGACATATATAGGAGAGCTAAGCATGTCTCTTTCAGTTATTACTACTGGGATATTTATATGGCAGTGGGTGTCAAATTTAAAAGAGTTAGAATTTAATAATGTATGATGTGAATAAAATTAGATCAGATTTCCCAATATTGACGCGTATGGTTAATAATAAACCGCTTGTTTATCTGGATAATGGTTCCTCAGCGCAAAAGCCAAAGGTAGTTATAGATGCCGTATCAAAAGCTTACTCTGAAGAATACTCTAATGTTCATAGGGGGTTACACACGCTATCTAATCTAGCTACTGATAACTATGAGTGTGTGAGAGATAAAATAAAAAAATTTCTTGGTGCCGAATTTTCTGAAGAAATTATATTCAATTCTGGTGCAACCGAAGGAATAAATACAGTTTCTTATTCTTGGGCCGTTCCGAACTTAAAAGCTGGAGATGAAATAATTCTTTCAATTATGGAACATCATGCAAATATTATTCCATGGCATTTTTTAAGAGAGAGACAAGGCATAATCATAAAGTGGGTTGATACGGATGATAATGGAGACCTTGATGCTCAATCAGTTATTGATGCGATAAGCCCAAAAACAAAATTAATCGCAATAACGCAGATGTCTAATGTTCTTGGAACAGTAGTCGATGTAAAAGAAATTTGTCGGGTAGCTCAAGAAAAAAATATAGCAACGCTCATAGATGGCTCACAATCAAGTGTACATTTGCCAATTAATGTTAAAGAACTTGGCTGTGATTTTTTTGTAATTACTGGACATAAACTTTACGGTCCATCATCATCTGGCGCATTATACGCTCGCAAAAAGCGCCATGAAGAAATGATAAATTTTATGGGTGGTGGTGATATGATTAAAGTGGTTGAGCGCGACCTTGTAACATACAATGTCTCTCCGCATAGATTTGAAGCTGGCACACCTGGGATAGTGCAAATGATTGGCCTTGGAGCTGCAATCGATTATATGCAAGGTATTGGATTGGAACACATATCTAAACATGAAACATCACTAAGAGATTATGCAAACGCAAAGCTCTCAGAATTAGATTTTCTTAACATTCAGGGTAACTCAACTAATAAAGGAGCTATATTTTCCTTTACACTGAAAGGTGCAGGACACCCACACGATATATCAACAATTATTGATCAAAGAGGCATAGCAGTACGTGCAGGTCACCATTGTGCCCAACCGTTAATGAAACATTTGGGCGTAACATCTACAGCACGTGCTTCTTTTGCAATGTATAATACAACAGAAGAAATAGATAAGTTGGCTGACGCGTTATCTTTTTGTTACGAAATACTTTCATAGTATTATTTAGCTCATTGATTATTATACATATATTTAAAAGTTAACATAATATATATTATCGGATATATGTTCTTGTATTTTTATTCCTCCCTCATTTAATCGATACTAAGACCACTTGGTACAGATTCTGGGATACCAATACGTTCTGTGGTTTCTCCTGTAAGTGTATCCATAAATAGAACCAAATTATTTATTTCTGCATCTGATAATTTAACCGGTTTAATATCGATGAAGGAACTTTGTCTAATCATTTCTCTAACGTCTTCCTGAATAATAAAATCATTTTTACTTAAATGTTCAATTTTTGGTAATTTTACAATTTTCTTATTCCATAGCCCCTTCTCTTTTTTTGGGTTCAAATGATGTTTAATTATACCTTTGATATCTGGATATGCACCATTATGACCATATGGAGCAGAAAGTTTGATATTTCTTAACATTGGAGTTCTAAATCTATATGCATCTGATAAATCATCTGTTTCGGCCATATGACCTGTATCTCTTGGTATAGGATCAAAAATTCTGGTTCTACCCGGGCCAAATGAAGGAAGACCAATTGAGTAAAACTTTTGGTCTGATAGCAATTTTCCATTGTGACAGTCATTACATCTGGCTTTACCAAAAAACAAATCCATACCTGATTTTTCGGAACTCGTTAAAATTGTTTCATTTCCAGATATAAATTTATCATACCTACTATCATTGGTTTTCCATTCAGATGATATAAATGCAGCTAATGCATTAGCAATATCTACTATGTTTATCTGTTTATAATCATCTATGTGTTCATATGAACTAACAAATCTTGTACCATATTCGCTAATATTTCGCACTCTTTTCGCAATTATTGGCCAAGGAGCATCTATTCGATCATGTGCAGCACCAGCAACATCATTTTCACCGGGATTTCCAGCCATTTCAAATTGTGAAACAAGTGGAAATATTGCTTGCGCTGCTAGTATAGAATCAAAGCCAATTGGCAACCATTCTTCAGCTGGACTATCAAAAGTGTTTTCATATGTATCTTTTTTAGATAATCTACCATCATGAAATAAAACATTTATTTCTTTTGATCCTAAATTCCACAAAGCTGTTGAATTCCTTGGTATTCTTTTTTTAATTAAATCAGCTCCAACTGTACGTTTTGGGCCA
This sequence comes from Rhodobacteraceae bacterium Water-Bin34, assembly GCA_900197625.1. Lineage (GTDB taxonomy): Bacteria > Pseudomonadota > Alphaproteobacteria > Rhodobacterales > Rhodobacteraceae > Amylibacter. The sequence continues at coordinate 30,732 of FZLS01000003.1, forward strand.
AGGCCTATACCTCCCTCACCTATTCCAAGCGATAATCCGTCGCTAGTGCCATGATCTGGATGGTGACACGTTCCACAAGAAATATTTCTATTTCCTGATAAAATTTTATCGTAAAATAGAAGTTGCCCTAGTTGAATTTTATCAGTTGTAAATGTTGGGAAATCATCATCAGTTAAGACTTGTGGTAATTTATTAGCTTCAGCTATACCAGAACACAAAATTAGGATGATTAAATGCGATATGTATTGATATTTTTTATGATTATTTCCACCCCCTGCTATGCGGGTATCGAAAAAGCTCGTGATATGATGGAAAGTGGAAAGTTTACTGAGGCTTACAATGAATTGTTGCCTGCTGCGCGCTCTGGAAATGCAGATGCAGAAGAACTTATTGGCGTAATGTACGCAATGGGCCAAGGCGTTAAAAAAGATGATCAAAGAGCGTTTGAATGGTATTTGCGTGCCTCTATGAAGGGGCACCCAGGCGCCCAATCTGGTATTGGATGGTACTATGAAGTTGGTCGTGGTGTTGTTGGTATAGATTTGGTTAGATCTTATATGTGGTACACCCTTAGTGCAATCGGAGGAGACCCCGACGCTGCTATCTCGTTGGAAGAGGTTGTAAAAAAAATGACAAAAGAAGAAATAAATAAAGCTCATATATTGGTCAATGATTATAAAGTTTGGATGTATCCATTTAGATAAAGTTAAATTTGAAGAGCGCGGGAAATCCGCGCTCTTCTGTAGTTAATTAATTTAAGTCTGCAGCTCGATCGCTACCAACGTCAGAGTTTGCTTCACTTACAGCATCAGTCAAAGCAGTAAATATTTCATCACCACGCGTTACGTTGCTTTTAAACCAATCATATACTGGTGTTGCAGCTTCTGCAAAAGCAGCTTTTTGTGAAGGTGTTGGAACATATAAGTCTCCACCTCCAGCTACAAAATCTGCATATGCTTGTATTGATTTACGCTTAGGTGAAGCAAATGTAGCTTGTTGAAGAGCATAAAAACCATCATTTACAACTGCTCGCATATCTTCTGGCATTGATGTGAAAGTTTTATTAGACATCCACCATAGAGCACCCATATATGCGTGACCATCTAAAGTTACGTATTGAAGACCAGCATCAGGAAATTTCATACCCATAATATCAGTGATACCATTTTTGGATCCTTCAACTACACCAGTTTGGAACGATGTAAATAACTCAGGCCATGGGATTGGAGTTGGAGAAGCACCTAGAGCTTTAACTAATTCTTGAGGCAGATCCGCAACAACAGTTCTTATCTTTAATCCTGCCATATCGCTTGGTTCAGCAACTCTACGACGAGTATTTGCAAAGTTTCTCCAGCCACCTGTATTACCAATTGTCATAAGTCGAATTGAGTCGTCAGAATCTTCTAAAGCCATTGAGCGCATTTTACGTGTAAAGTCACCAGATAACACATGTTCTGCTATACGATCATCAGCCATTAAGTATGGTAAGTCTAGGACTTGTACATATGGGAAAATGCCTGCAGCTCCACCAGATGTTGAAATATAAACATCTATAGATCCATCAGCTACACCTTGCAGACATTCAGCTCCATTTGAACAAAGTTGCGTACCAATAAATAGCTCAACTTCTATTGCTCCGTTTGAAGCGGCTTCTACGTAGTTTTTAAATACTACAAGGCCATCATAATCTTCATCGTTTTCGTTTGAATTCGCAGTTGCACGTATTTTAAATGTGTCTGCGACAACACCCGTAAACGATGAGCCTGCTAGAATAGCAGCTATAGTTAAAGTTTTAATTGTTTTTGTGAGCATTTTGTTCCTCCCTAATACTCGTTTATTGTACAAAGCCCGTAAGCCTTGGTATGGTCATTGAAAGCGCAGGTATATACGTGATTAAAAAAATCACTACGATTTCTACCGCAAGAAATGGTAGTATCGCTTTTGCAATTGCTTCGACGCGCTCGCCCGAAACTGCAGATGCAACAAACAGAACTAATCCCATAGGTGGTGTAGCCAGTCCAACTGTAAGATTAACACTCATAATAATGGCAAAATGTATCGGATCTATTCCTAAACCAATAAAGATTGGTCCTAAAATTGGTCCTAGAATAATTATAGCAGGTCCAGCATCCAAAAACATACCAACTATAAAAAGTAAAATATTAATTAAAAATAATAATAATAATGGATTACTTGTAAGCGTAAGTATAAAAGCTGCTAATTGTTCAGGGGCATGACTAAGGCTGACAACAGTTTTAAATGCCATAGCAGCACCAACCAAAAGTAACACAACTGAAGATGTTATGCCTGCTCTTGTTATAACACCTGAAAGATCACTTATCTTAAGAGTTCTCAAAACAAATAAGCCAATGAATAATGCATATGCTACTGCAACAGCAGCCGCTTCAGTAGGTGTAAATATACCCCCAAGTATACCACCTAATATGATAACAGGCGTTAATAGCGGAAAAAAGGCTTTTATACTTGCTTGACCTCGTTCAGGCCATGAATATTTATTTGTAGCAACAGGAAAATCATATTTATTTGCCATAAATTTAACCATTAGCATTAAGCCTATACCAACCATAGCTCCGGGTATCACGCCTGCTAAGAATAATGCTGCAACACTTTCTCCCATAACATATGCATATATAATCATTATCCCAGAAGGTGGAATGATTGGCCCAATAACAGAACTTGCTGCGGTGATCGCAGCTGCAAATTTTCTCGTATATCCTTGTTTTTCCATAGCAGGAATTAACATCGACCCTAACGCAGATGTGTCAGCAACCGCTGATCCTGATAAACCTGCAAAAAGCATAGAAGACAATACATTTACATGTGCTAGCCCTCCCCTCAGATGACCCATGAATGCTTGTGAAAATTCCACAAGTCTCATTGTTATTCCACCTCTATTCATTAGTTCGCCAGCTAACATGAAGAATGGAATGGCCATTAACGGAAAGCTATCAATCCCATTATATACGTTTCTATATAATAAGGTGATATCTCGTTCTTGGCCGTTTAAATACAGAAGTAGACCCGGTGCAGCCAATAAGCCAAAAAATACTGGTAAGCCTATGATTAGAAAAAATAAAAATACTGGTAAAAACCAAATTAACATTTAGAAGTCTCCATGCTTGTATCATCATGGATCTTCGGTAACAAATTACCTTTACCTAGTTTTAATAATATACTTCTTCCTATTAATTCTAAGTTTACTGATATCAATAATATGCAGCCAACAAATAAAGACATCATCATCCATGATCTTGGAATTCTATACCAATTTTGAAAATCTATAGTGATTGGAATATATAAGGATGCTGTTGCAAACCTTCCACCAAAGCCCGTAACTTCTGCATACCCAATTCGAACAGCTGATATAAGCACTAATAATGATAATAATAAAAGTAGCATTGATAATATAAAATTAATAATATTTGGAATGAATTGAGTTATGAAATCAATTGCAACAAACCCACCTCTTCTAAAGGCAGTTGGTGCCATTAACCCAGTCATCCATAACATGCAGAATCTTGCAGCTTCATCTGGCCAGGGAAGTGCATTATTCAAAATATATCGGAAAAATACTTGTATTAGAATTGCAATAACCATCAGTATAACAGTTAAAACCCCAAGTCCTCTGCATAATTTTAAAACAAAATTATTAATTCGGCTTAAGATTTGCGTTATAACTATTAAGAAAGTCATATTTTGCAATTCCAACCTGCACTAAATGTAAGCATTTTCATTTATTTATCCCTTTGGGTTTAATTTCTCCAAATTCACCGGAGAAAAAAGATAGTGCATTACCCGTACTTTCAAGAGCGCTTTCTACTTTTCCAATTATAATTTTATGATCGCCTGCATCATGCATATCATATTTGACACAATGGAATCTTGCTAAACAATTATCAATTATTGGAACGCCTTTACTCGATATACTGTGTGAAAATGTATCAAATGCTTTCTTGTTTTTAACAAACTCATTACACAAAGCCTGCTGATCAAAATTAAGTACATGAATTGCAAAATAATGTGCTTTTTCAAAATATTTAAATCTTGAAGATCTCTTATCAGGGGCCCACATGATTAAAGCAGGATTTAGAGATATAGATGAAAAACTGTTTACTGTCATGCCAATATGGCCATCTATGCTGTCGCATGAGACTATTGTAACACCTGTTGCAAATCGGCTAAAAGCTTTACGAAGCATTTTTGTATTATCAGAATTAGGCGTGAATTCTGTAAACATATCTATGCCTCCATCAGCCATTATGCTACTTCTCTTCCTAATGCAGCAGTGTATAGTTCAAACCATGTAATTCGATCCATTTTAACTTTAAATGCATCACTAATTTTGGATATTCTATTAATATTATTAGTTCCCATAATTGGAATTATATTAGCTGGGTGTGTCAGTAAAAATGAAATTGCTACAGCTGATCTGTCTACGTTATAATTTGAAGCAATTTCGTCCATTTTATTGGTTAGCTCATTTTTATTTGTCATCAGCTTACCTCCACCCAAAGGTGACCAGGCCATAATTGGTGAAGCATTTTTTTGGTGAAATACTACATCTCCATTAGTAAAAGATTCTATAGATTGTAATGATAATTCTATTTGGTTTGTATGAAGTTGGTTACTCATAGAAGATTGTAATAATTCCCAGTCGTAAGGCCTGTAATTTGATACACCTACTGATCTCACCTTGCCAGATTTGACTAATTCATCAAGAGCATGACCAGTTTCGTAGTGATCCATAAATGGATCAGGTCTATGAATTAAGAGCATGTCTATATGGTCAACATTCATGTTTTTTAATGATGCGTTTACAGATGCATTAATATGTTTTTTTGAGGTATCATAATACTTAACTGGAACATCTGAATATTTTCCACATGGTGCAACAATTCCACATTTTGTGACAATTTCAATCTTATTTCTTAGTGCTTTGTTTTCTTTTAATACTCTACCGAATAGTGCTTCAGCAGAATAATCACCATATATATCAGCTTGATCAAATGTTGTTATACCTTGTTCGAGGCATAAGTTAATTTTATTTAATACAGATTTGTTATCACTTTTTTCGCCATCAGCAAGGCGCCACATGCCATAAATGATTTGACTGAAATCTAAAGTTTCATTTATTTTAATCCGTTCCATTACTTTCTAATTCCTGTGCCTAAAGGTGTTGAAGGAGTTTTATTTGGAACACGTCCATAAACACTTGGTAATGAACATGTATTTAATTTTGGTAGAACTTTTGATCCAAAATGTTTTGCTTCATCAATATGCGGGTAACCTGAGAAAATAAAAGCTCTTATTCCCATCTTTTCATATTCATTTATTTTGGATAATACTTGATCTGCTGATCCTACTAATGCTGCGCCACAGCCAGAGCGGGCTCGTCCTACACCTGTCCAAAGGTTTTGCTCAATATAGCCATATTTATCAGCTAATTCCCTATTTTTAGATTGATGAGATACACCTAAAGATGTTGAGTCTAATGCTCTATCTCGTATCATCTTGCCATACTCATCATCTAATTTTGAAGTGATATATTCCGCATATTCCTTTGCCTCTATTTCAGTATCACGTACTATAACATGTACCCTGAGGCCATAATCTAAAGTTCTATTATATTTCTGTGCAACATCATTAACCGCTCTCATTCGATCAGCTAGATCTTCTTTTTTTTCCGGCCACATTAAATATACATCACAATGTTCTCCGCATAGCTCCAAGGCAGATGGTGAGTAACCTCCAAAATACAGTAATGGACCATTAGTTTGGTAAGGCACTACTGGTGAAGTATCTATATTTTTAAAATTATATATTTTACCTTCGTGGTTAATGTGATTTTTTGTCCAAGCTTGTTTTAAAATTTCAACAACTTCTCTAGACCTTTGGTACCGATATGTACTCTCTTCTGTTTGACCAGGGAAATCAGAACTAATTATGTTTACTGTTAACCTACCTTTAAGCATGTGATCTAATGTAGCAATTGTTCTAGCGAGCATTATTGGTTGCATTTCGCCGCATCTAACAGCTGCTAGTAAATTGATATCAGATGTTATAGGTGCACATCCCGCAACAAAAGATAAAGTATCTTGGCCGACTTGGTATGATGAAGGGCAAAGAATATTATTAAATCCTTGCTCTTCTGATACCGTAACAATTTTAGAACAATGCTCCCAGCTTGATCTTAATTTTCCATCTGGCACACCAAGAAATTGATAATCATCTGAGCAGAGTGCTGAAAACCACGAAACTTCACTTGCATTTAAATTTGATGATTTAATAGGTACGACCGTCATTAATTTATCTTTCAATGAATTATAAGTATTGATTAACAAATCAATTTATGTAAATCAATGGTGTATCAATTTATTCTTTGAGATTACAAGTGAACACTTCAAACCAAAATTTTCATAATTTACCAAAATACATACAGATATCAGAATTATTAATCCGTGATATCGGTTCTGGAAGATTAATTGATGGTGAAAGATTACCTCCAGAAAGAGTGCTAGCAAAAACACTTAATGTCACTGTAACTACATTGCGTAAATCACTGAAAGTACTTGTAGAAAAAGGAATGCTTAATCAAGTTCATGGATCTGGAAATTATGTATGTCATGGTGCCAAAGATGACAGTGTATACGCAATGTTCAGACTTGAGTTATTGAAAGGCGGTGGGCTTCCAAGTGCAAAATTTATTGATATAAAACAGATGGAAAAGCCAGCAAATTTACCAATATTTGGGACATCTAATATAGCAACTAGAATGCGTAGAATTAGATATCTTAATAAAACAATTATAGGGCTTGAGGAAATTTGGTTGGATTTGGATGAAGGTAAAGTAAAAAAAAATCAAGTTTCGGATTCGCTTTATCATTATTATCGTACTCGTCTCGGATTCTGGATAACGCATGCAGAAGATAGGGTAAGTATAAATGCCCTGCCCGATTGGACTCCAAATGATTTTTCTTTGCCTGTTGGAACTATTACTGGATTTATAGAACGTTTTAGTTGGTCAGAGAAATCAAAACCTATTGAATATTCAAAAACATGGTTTGATACAAATGCTGCACAGTATGTGCAAAGATTAAAATAGGGAATAATATGACAAAATTAACACATTATGGAATTATTGGTTGTGGTATGATGGGGCAAGAACATCTCAAAAATATTGCATTGCTTGAAAATACGGTGATAGAGGCAATATATGAACCTGATGCGGAAATGGCAAAAAAAGCATCTAAGTTTGCTCCAAAAGCAATTTTTACAAATAGTGTAGATGAGTTATTAGATATTAACGATATTGATTGTCTCGTAATCGTAAGCCCAAATTTTTGTCACATTGATCAATTGATGCAGATATTAGATAAAAGACATATTCCAATTTTAGTTGAAAAACCACTCTTTACGAATGAAAATGATATACCAAAATTAAAGAAATTTAGAGATAAATACAAATCTCATGTTTGGGTTGCTATGGAGTATCGATATATGCCTCCAATTGAAGCGCTTAGTGAAAAAATTATACAATCGACTGGAGAGATCAATATGCTCACAATCAAAGAGCATCGATTTCCCTTTTTAGAAAAAGTAAATGATTGGAATAGATTCAATGAATTTTCAGGTGGAACATTAGTAGAAAAATGCTGTCATTTTTTTGACTTAATGAGGCTACTAATAAAGTCTGAACCAATACGAATAATGGCTAGTGCAGGGCAATCAGTTAATCATTTAGATGAAACATATGACGGCAAGACTCCAGATATAATCGATAATGCTTATGTTATAGTTGATTTTAAAAATAATGTTAGAGCTATGCTTGAGTTATGTATGTTTGCAGAAGGGTCAAGGTATCAAGAAGAAATTTCTGCTGTTGGGCCAATCGGTAAAATAGAAGCATTGGTGCCAGGGCCAGGGAGATTTTGGCCTAAGCATCTAGGCCCTGCCCCAACACCAAAATTAATAATTAGCCCAAGAAATCCTCAAGGACCAATACATGAAGATATAATTGTAGATGAAAAATTATTAAGTGCCGGTGATCATAATGGATCCACCTTTTATCAACATCAAAAGTTTCTTAAATTAGTTAGAGGAGACTTAAAGCTACCTGAAGTTTCACTTCTTGATGGATGGAAAGCTGTTGCAATGGGATTAGCAGCACAAAAAAGTGCAAAAACTGGTTTAGCAATAGATTTACAAGATGAAACTAATTATCCAATTTAGCAAAATTAAGTGAAAATGTAGATATAAAACTTTTTTGAGCCATATATTCATTTGAATACATTCAATATCGGATGATTTCATCCGCTATTTTTGATACAATTAGTATATAAGGTATGTGAAATGATATTAAGGTTAATATTGGGTGATCAACTAAGTGAAAATATATCTAGTTTAAGAAACGCAAATAAAGCAGATGATCATATTTTAATCTGTGAAGTTAAATCTGAAGCAACATATGTTAGGCACCATAAGAAAAAAATAGCTTTTTTATTCTCAGCTATGAGACACTTTTCTAAATCTCTTGAAGATTTAAATTTTAATTTAACCTACATAAAATATGATGATGTAAATAATACTGGAAGCCTTTTTGGTGAAGTCAAAAAGAAGATAGATAACAATAATTTCAAAAAAATTGTAATAACTATGCCAAACGAATTTAGACTCTATTCAGAAATTATAGAATGGGAGAATAAATTAAATATTCCTGTTGAAATAAAGGAAGATGATAGGTTTCTTTGCACTACAGAAGATTTCAATACTTGGGCAAGTGAAAGGAAACAACTCCGAATGGAGTATTTCTATCGGAATATGAGACGAAAATATGATATCTTAATGGACGGCGATAATCCCATTGGCGGGCAATGGAATTTTGATAGTGAAAACAGAAAGCCACCTAAAGACGGCCTGAATGTACCAAAAAATTATGCTATAAAGCCTGATAAGATTACAACTGATGTTTTAAATCTAGTTGAAAAAAACTTTAAGGATCATTTTGGAGATTTGAAGCCATTTTACTTTGCAGTAACCCGGCAACAAGCTTTGATAGTATTAGATGAGTTCATAGATAAAAGATTATCAATGTTTGGTGATTTTCAAGATGCTATGATTGAAGGTGAACCTTGGATGTTTCATAGCCATATAAGCTTCTATTTGAATTGTGGCTTACTAACACCCTTAGAGTGCATAAAGGCTGCAGAGAATGCTTATTATGACAATAGAGCCCCCCTAAATGCCGTTGAAGGCTTTGTAAGGCAAATTTTAGGCTGGAGGGAGTACATAAGGGGAGTATATTGGTACAAGATGCCAGATTATAAAGAAGAAAATTATTTGGAAGCATCAAGAAAGTTGCCTGAATTTTATTGGACAGGTCAAACAAATATGAATTGTTTAAAACAATGTATTAATGAAACAAAAGAAAATTCATATTCTCATCACATACAAAGATTAATGGTGCTTGGTAATTTTGTATTATTGGCAGGTATAAATCCTGATGAAGTTCATAATTGGTATCTTGCGGTTTATTCAGATGCTTATGAGTGGGTTGAATTGCCAAATGTTACTGGGATGATTTTATATGCAGATGGTGGCATCTTGGCATCAAAGCCCTATGCTGCGAGTGGTGCATATATAAATAGAATGTCAAACTATTGTAAAAATTGTCATTACAAAGTGAATTTAAAAGATGGAAAAGATGCCTGCCCATTTAATTATTTATACTGGGATTTTTTAATAAGAAATGAGAATAAACTAAGAAATAATCCAAGAATGGGATTAATTTATAGAAATTTAGATAAAATGAATTCAGATAAGTATGAAACCATTAAATCTGATAGTAATATTTTTCTTAAACATATTGAAAACAATGAAAAAGTCTAATTTACCTTCTAAAAATTGTGCAAAATGCGATCGTCCTTTTACCTGGCGTAAAAAATGGAAAAATGTATGGAATGAAGTTAAATATTGCTCTGAGAGATGCAAACGTGAAAAGAACTCTTGATAAAATTAATATTGTTTGGTTCAAACGTGACCTCAGGACGAATGATCACGCACCTTTGTTAAATGCGTCAAAACAAAAATTTCCTTTACTACCAATTTATATAGTAGAGCCAGAATACTGGAGAACTGAGTGCAGTTCACGTAAGCATTGGCATTTTATTCATGACTGTCTTGTTGATTTAGATAATGAAATGAATAATTTGGGTCAGCCATTAATTATACAAGTAGGTGATGTTGTAGATGTTTTTCGTAAAATCAATAAGAAATTTAATATAGAAAATATATATTCACACGAAGAAACTGGAAATAAATGGACATACGAACGCGATAAAAGAGTTCAAGTTTGGTGCATACAGAATGGAATAGTTCAGAAGGAATATCCAACAAATGGAGTAGTTCGAAAACTTTCGTCACGAAATGAATGGTCAAAAATTCGCAATAAACGAATGTCAGAAACTATTTACCCAAAACCAAAATATATCAATCCAATACAAAAAATAATTCATACAAAATTACCTAGTAAGGATGATGAGTTATTTGGTGCTCCCATTAATGGAAGGGTTCAAAAAGGTGGAAGAATAGAAGCACTAAATGATTTGAAGAGTTTTTTAAATGAAAGATCTCGCAATTATCTATATCATATATCTGCACCTGGAAAATCAGAAAAATATTGTTCGCGATTATCAGCACATTTAACTTGGGGCACTTTATCAGTAAGGGAAATTGTTCAATCAGTCAAAAAGCGAAGATTACAATTGTCTGTTGATCATAAAAAAATTTATGGCAGAAATTTGTCAGCATTTAATTCAAGATTAGCTTGGCGTTGCCACTTCATACAGAAACTTGAAATGCAACCAAGCATTGAAACACATTGTATGCATAAGGCTTTCGAAAATTTACGCATGATTGATGCTTCCGACGAAAAATTCATTGCATGGTCTTCTGGGCAAACTGGTTATCCTTTTATTGATGCGTGTATGCGAAATTTAATATCTGAAGGATGGCTCACATTTAGAATGAGAGCAATGTTGGTTAGTTTTGCAAGTTACCAGCTTTGGATTGATTGGCGTTTATCCGGAAATCATTTGGCAAAGTTATTTACTGATTTTGAACCGGGCATTCATTATAGCCAACTTCAGATGCAATCCGGCGTAACTGGCATTAATGCAATGAGAGTTTATAATCCAATAAAACAATCTTATGAGCATGATCCAAGTGGTATTTTCATAAAAAAATGGGTTCCTGAGTTAAAACATCTCCCCGTACAATTTATACATGAGCCATGGAAGTATCAAAATAATTTGTTAGAAAACTCTAATATTTTAATTGGACGCGATTATCCATTCCCAATCGTAGATCATGAAATAGAAGCACGAAATGCTAAAAAGAAGATCTATGATGTGAGAAAAGCTAAAATGTTTAAAAGTGAATCACTTATAGTTTTTGAAAAACATGGTAGTAGAAAATCCAAATCAACGCATAAATCTAGGAATAAGGTACAGTCCAAAACTAAGTTTCAAGATAAACAACTCAGGCTTTTTTGAAACTATCAGATAAATGTATTTCATTCTTTAATAGCTTCCATAACGACATGTGTTGATGTGTTTGATACACAAGGTAAAGAAGAAATTTTTTCACCTAAGGTATGACGGTAATCCATTATATTTTTTGTTCGTACTTTTAAAAGATAATCAAATTTTCCAGCAATCATATGACATTGTTCAATCTCAGCAATCCCTTGAACTGCTTTGTTGAATGATTTCAGTGCAGTGTCTCTTGTATCATTAAGTTTTACTTCAGTGAAAGCAATATGGTTTTGATCTAATTTACTGTTATTTAGTACTGCTTTAAAACCCTTTATAACACCACTTTTAATCAAACTTTTTACCCTTAATTGGCAGGGAGTTTTTGAAAGTCCAACCCTTTCAGACAAATCTGAATTTGTTATCCGTCCATCTTTTTCCATTATTCTTAATATCTTAAAATCTATTTTATCCATTTGACTAAATTTCCATTTTTTTTAGGCATTATAACTAAAAATACATCAAAAATAAAATCAATATTTAGATAAAATCAAAATATATAGGAAGTATATTTATTTAATCCATATTAGAATATGAGCAAATAAAGGTAGCTCAAATGAATGCATTAGACAAAATTCGAAAAAAAATACGTCAATATCATTTAATTGATGAACGTTCACTAGTCCCTGAACTAATCAATTTAATTAATTTAAATAATAATGAAAAAAAAGAGATAATGATATGCGCATCTGAATTAGTTGATGCACTCAGACTTGATAAAAATCCAGGAATTATGGAAGTATTCTTAGCAGAATATGGATTATCAAACGATGAAGGTATTTCATTAATGTGTTTAGCTGAAGCACTTTTGAGAGTACCAGATACGACAACTATTGATAGTTTAATTAAAGATAAGTTAACTAATCGAGGTTGGGTTGAACATATTGGAAATTCTGAGAGTACACTTGTAAACGCATCTACGTGGGCATTATTACTGACAGGCAAAGTTTTAAAGAATACAAAAGAGCCAAATGTATATAATAATATTCACTTATTAATTAAAAAGTTTGGGGAACCATTTATAAGAAAAGCAGTAAGAGCAGCCATGAAAGAAATGGGTAATCAATTTGTACTTGGTCAATCAATTGAGAAAGCTGTAAAAAGAGGAACATCATCACAGAAAAAGGGGTATACCTTCTCCTATGATATGTTAGGGGAAGCTGCCCTAACAAATAAAGATGCTACAATATATACAAATGCTTATGCTGAGACTATTTCTTATCTATCAAAATATTGTACGAGTGATGATATTAGAGATAATCCTGGAATTTCGATAAAGTTATCTGCACTTTATCCACGATATGAGCTAGTTCATAAGAAAGCAGTTTTAGATATATTGGGAAATCGCTTGCTTGATCTTGCATTGAAGGCAAAAAAAGCAAATATGGGATTAAATATTGATGCAGAAGAAGCAGCAAGATTAGATTTATCTTTAGATATTATTGAGAAAGTATTTTCTAACCCACTACTATCAGGCTGGAATGGTTTTGGTGTTGTTGTTCAATCATACAGTAAAAGAACTTTATTTGTTATAGACTGGCTATATGCTCTATCAAGTAAGTACGATCAAAAAATTATGGTACGGTTAGTTAAAGGAGCGTATTGGGATACAGAAATCAAAATTTCACAATCTGAAGGCATGTTAGATTTTCCAGTTTTTACCTCAAAAGCTGCTACTGATATTTCTTACTTAGCATGTGCAAGTAAGCTATTTGAAATGACAGATTATATCTTTCCACAATTTGCCACTCATAATGCTCATACAATTTACTCAATACTCAAAATTGCCAAAAAAAATAAAAACTATGAATTTCAACGGTTACATGGAATGGGAGAGTCCTTATTTAGTCAATTAATGCAAAATCATAAGATAAAATGCAGAATATATGCACCTGTTGGAGTGCATGATGATTTATTGGCATATTTGGTAAGGAGATTATTAGAAAATGGTGCAAATTCGTCTTTTGTAAACCAAATACTCGATAAAAAAATTCGATCCTCTGATGTTGTATTAGACCCAATATATAAATGGAAATCATCTTTTTATGAATTAAACAAAGTAATAAAACCAAAGAAAATATACGATCCTTCTCGAATTAATTCATCTGGTTATGATTTAAATAATGTTACTGAGTTAGACCAAATAAATATAAAACGTGAAAAATTTAAAGAGATAAAATGGATTCTATCCTCACAATTAAAATCTGAACCTTCGGGTTCGATTGTATCAATTGCTAATCCATTTAACAGTAATGATATAGTTGGTGAGGTTAAAACAGCAACAGTCTCGGATGTAAATAAATCTATTGAAAATGCAACGCTTTGGACAATACCGAATGAAGAAAAAACGATTATTTTAAATAAAATTGCTGATTTATATGAAAAAAACTTTATTGAAATTTTTGCAATTTTAACACGCGAAGCAGGAAAAACTATAAGTGACGCAATATCAGAAATAAGGGAAGCAGTTGATTTTATTCGGTATTATTCATTTGAGTCCAGTAAATTAACTGACTCAAAACCACTTGGAAAAATTGTTTGTATTTCACCTTGGAATTTCCCATTAGCAATTTTTACAGGACAAATAATTGCAGCTTTGTCAGTAGGAAATGCAGTACTAGCTAAACCGGCAGATTACACTCCAATAATTGCCATTCGAGCTGTTGAATTAATGTACAAGGCAGGTGTGCCAAGAACTTCATTACAATTATTGATTGGAGACGGTCCTATTCTTGGTGATGCATTGGTGACCAATAAATTTATAGATGGAATTTGTTTTACGGGGTCAACAAATATTGCAAAATTAATAAATAAAAATTCTGCATCTGAAGGAAATCCTTACGTATCTTTAGTTGCTGAGACTGGTGGCATTAATGCTATGATAGTTGATAGTACAGCTCTACCAGAACAAGCGGTAAAAGATATTTTAGCTAGTTCTTTTCAATCTGCTGGTCAACGATGTTCAGCTTTGCGAATGCTATATTTACAAGAAGACATAGCTCATAAGTTTTTAGAAATGCTGTACGGTGCTATGGATGAACTAATAGTCAATGATCCGTGGCTTGCTAATACAGATATTGGACCAATCATTAGTATCAATGCTACCAAAGATATAGAAAAATACATTAATCTAGCTAATGATGAAAATAGAGTTCTACATCAAGTTAAAATTCCTGCACAAGGGTCATTTGTTAAACCTACAGTGATAAAAGTTGAGTCAATAAAACAATTAGAACGTGAAATATTTGGACCAGTTTTACATGTAGCAACATTCAAATCTGCCGATATTCCAGGAATAGTAGACGATATTAATAATAAAGGTTATGGGTTAACATTTGGCGTACACTCCAGAATAGATTCAAGAATTCATTATATTTGTGAAAATTTAAATGTTGGTAATATCTATGTGAACCGTAATCAAATTGGTGCTGTAGTTGGCACTCAACCTTTTGGTGGAGAAGGCCTGTCAGGTACTGGACCAAAAGCTGGAGGGCCATCATATCTATATCAGTTTGTTAAAGGAAACGTTAATACAACTTATGAATACGCTGATAAGAAAACCGAGATAGAAAATGCACAGAAAATAATTGATGAGTGTTATCAGGTTGAGAGAAAAGTATTAAATTGCACCTCCCTACCCGGCCCGACTGGAGAGTCGAATATTCTTACTACATATCCAAAAGGAATTATTTTATGTTTAGGCCCGACAGAAAAACAAGCGGAACTTCAAGCAAAAAGTGTTCGTGATATTGGTAGTACAGCCTGCATAGTTTTAGGATTAGATCTTAATAATTTAAGTAAATTAGAAAATTTTTCTGCGGTAATGCTTTTTGCAAAAATTGATATGGTACGTGTTGCAAAAAAAGCATTAGCAGAGAAAAATGGAAGTATTATTCCACTAATAACTAATACTGAAACATTAAAAAATATGAAAATTGAAAGACATGTTTGTATCAATACAACAGCAGCCGGTGGCAATGTAGAGTTATTGATTAACTCGAATTGAAACTAAATAAATGATTATAAAAAATTATGTTGTTATGATTTTTCAGGTAAAAGCCCTCTTGGACTAAACCTTAATACTAATAATAATATCAGCCCCATTGTCATCAAACGCATGTGTGCGGCTGAGTCTATTAAGTGTAACCTAAGGCTGCTATCTTCTGACATTCCAGAAGTTATAACGTTCATTAGTAATAAACCAAGTGGCTCAGCCTCGATCCAAAAAAACCAAATTACAAATCCACCAAGTATAGCTCCCCAATTATTACCAGATCCACCAACAATAACCATAATCCATATTAGGAATGTAAATCTTAACGGTTGATATGAAGTTGGGGTTAATTGGCCATCTAATGTTGTAAGCATAGCACCTGCAAGTCCAACAACAATGGATCCTAATACAAATACCTGTAAATGTCTCTTTGTAACATTTTTGCCCATTGCATTAGCTGAAACTTCATTATCACGAATAGCACGCATCATCCGTCCCCATGGGGATTTTAATGCAGTTTCTGAAAGCCATAATACAATTAATAACATTGTTATAAATAATCCGGCATAGCATATCTTGACAAATATACTTGAAAAGCCAACCGGATCAGCACCCAGCCAATTACAAAGTTCAAGAAACCAGGGTGTAGATTGCAAGTTAACTTCGTATGGTACCGGTCTTGGCATACCAATTACATTTTTCACTCCCCTAGTCATCCAGTCTTCGTGTTTTAAAACTGCTATTATAATTTCTGAAATACCAAGTGTTGCAATAGCAAGGTAATCAGATCTTAGGCCTAATGTAATCTTGCCAATGACCCATGCTGCAATTCCCGCGAACAATCCACCAATCGGCCAAGAAATAACAATAGGTAACCCTAAGCCGCCTAAGTAACCTGATTTTGCTGGGTTGATGCTTTCTATTGCTTGAGTTGCAGGGCTAAATATTAATCTAGATAAAAAGAAACCAATAATGCAAATGGCAACAATAGAAATTGTTCTATATCTTCCAGATTTCATATTTTTATAGGTAAATACAGCAAGTCCAATGGAAATAACTGCAATTAACAATCCACCAAGAGCACCCCAGCCACCTTTATCCCAAGCCCCTTCTATGGGTGGCATTGCAACTAATACTGCAGCAAGGCCTCCTAAAGCAGCAAAACCCATAATACCAACATTGAAAAGGCCTGCATATCCCCACTGTATATTTACCCCTAAGGCCATGATTGCACTAATTAGGCATAGGTTAAGAATAGATAAAGACACATTCCAACTTTGGAAAAGTCCTACCCCTAATAAAAGTAATGCCATAATTGCAAAATATAATATGTTTTTATTAAGAGCCATTAAACTGATTTTCCTGCAAAAATTCCTGTTGGTTTAAAAAGTAATACCAAAACTAATATAATAAAGCTTACAGCAAATTTATAATCTGTTGCTAATAGTTGCACTAGTCCTTCTGGTTTCCAATCGCCTGGAACAATGTAAGCAACAAACTTTTTATACGGATATGTTATCATAATTTCTGAGAATGCTATTACAAATCCACCAGCAATAGCTCCTAATGGATTACCTAAACCACCAACTATTGCAGAAGCAAAGATCGGGAGTAATAACATAAAATATGTAAATGGTTTAAATGATTTATCCAAACCGTATAAAGTCCCTGCTATTGTGGCCAATATTGCGACTAAGATCCATGTAACCGACACTACTTTGTCTGGGCTTATTCCGGATAATAACGCTAAATCTTCATTATCTGAAAAGGCTCTCATTGATTTGCCAGTGCGGGTTTTATTTAGAAACCAGAATAATGCCACAACAACAATTACTGCCGTAACTACAGTTAATCCTTGAGAAACTTTAATAGAGACACCTTCAGCTGTGCCTAAGTATTGTTTCATAGCTTTAGCTTTAATAATAAACCTTTCACCGTCAGCAAAACGCTGATCGTCTGGCCCAATAATAAAACGTACTATACCATTGAGAACAAACATTATTCCAACAGACGCAATAAGATATGTTACTGGCACAGCCTTTTTTTCACGATAAAATTTATATACAAATTTATCTGAACCAAGAAGGAAAATAGCTGTAGCTAATATTCCAAATGGTAATGCAATTAATGCTGTTGGCAATGGCCCTAAATTAATCCCATATGATTGGAATAACCAAGTAAATAGTATCACAATCATAGTACCAAATGCCATAATATCGCCATGTGCGAAATTAGAGAACCGTAATATACCATATACTAAAGTGACACCTACTGCACCTAGGGCCAGCTGAGAACCATATGCTATTGCCGGTACAAAAACAAAATTAGACATCAAGAAAAAAGCATTGAGTAAATCTTCCATTACAGATCCTCGACAATATATACATTAAAAAGATTTCCTATCTCATTGTATTTTATTAGTTTTATATATAAATATACAATCATATTATCCTCCAAGGAAACTTTTGCGCACTTCGGGATTGTTTAATAAAACTTCACCAGTATCTGTGAATTTATTTCTTCCTTGTACCATTACATAGCCTTTATCAGCAATATTTAAGGCTTGCCTAGCATTTTGCTCTACCATCAAGATTGTTATACCCGTTTTAGCTACTTCTATTATATTATCAAACAGCTCATCCATAACTATAGGTGAAACTCCTGCAGTTGGTTCATCTAACATTAATACCTTTGGCTGTGTCATTAAGGCACGGCCAACAGCGACTTGTTGTCTTTGACCACCAGATAACTCACCAGCATTTTGATTCCTCTTGTCTTTAAGAATTGGAAAAAGATCAAACACTTCGCCCATTGTTTTACCAATATCATCGCGCCTTAAGAATGCACCCATTTCAAGGTTTTCTTCAACACTCATGCTTGGAAAAACATTTGCTGTTTGAGGAACAAACGCCATACCTTTTGCAACACGAGCTTGAGGTGATAAACTTGTAATATCTTCTCCATCTAAAATAATAGAACCAGTATGTATATTTAGCATTCCAAAAATTGCTTTCATAGCGGTTGATTTTCCAGCACCATTAGGGCCTACGATTACTGCTATTTCGCCTTTTTCTGCTATTATATTACATCCATGTAATATATCAGCAGCACCATATCCACCGGTCATATTTTCGCCTATAAGATAACTCATGATGCAGCCTTATTTTTTAATCCAGTTCCAAGGTACGCTTCAATAACTTGTTCATTTGATTTAATTTCGTCTATTGTACCCTTTGCAAGTACACCACCCTCAGCCATAACTATAACTGGGTCACATAGGCGACCAATAAACTCCATATCATGCTCAATAACGCAAAATGTATAGCCACGTTCTTTGTTAAGCCGTATAATTGCATCACCGATTGTGTTCAAAAGTGTTCGGTTTACACCAGCCCCAACTTCATCAAGAAATACAATTTTAGCATCAACCATCATAGTTCGGCCTAATTCTAGTAATTTCTTTTGACCCCCTGATAAATTTCCTGCTAATTCATTAGCTACATGAGAAATTTCCAAGAACTCAATAACTTCATCAGCCTTTTTTCGTAATAAACTTTCTTCTTCTCGAATTTTTGACGGTTTGAGCCAAACATCTAAAAGTTTTTCTCCCGATTGCTCACCTGGCACCATCATGAGGTTTTCTCTGACTGTCATAGTGCTGAATTCATGAGCTATTTGGAAAGTACGTAATAACCCTCTGTGAAATAATTGGTGAGGCTCTAATCCAGTTATATCTTTACCATCTAAGAAGACGGTTCCTTGTGATGGCTTATAAACACCTGCAATAACATTAAATAGTGTAGTCTTACCTGCACCATTGGGGCCAACTAGACCAGTAATAGATCCTTTTTCGATAGTTAAAGATGCATTATTTACAGCCGTGAAACCACCAAATTTTTTTGTAAGATTATTTATTGTTATCATAAAATCATTCCAGACATAAAAAAGAGGCCCCATAAATGGGGCCAATTTTAATTTTAGTTAGTTTAATTATCTATAACGATCAACTGAAATTTTTGCATCTTTGATGGTTATTTCACGATAATTACCAGCACTTTCACCAGCACCTATTAGTTCAACATTTGATGCACCAACATAATCGATTTCACCACCAGAAGCTAATATTTCCATACCTTTTGCTAGTTCACCTGGAAGTATTTGTTCTCCTGGTGCGTTAGCAACATCAAATACTTTCCCCTTATAATCAGCTGGATTTTTTGAACCAGCTGCTTGCATGGCTAATAGTATAAGTGCAGCGGCATCATAGCTTTCAGCTGCGAATGGTGAAGTAGCATCGAATGAATCTCCAGCTATTGAAACCAGAGTAGCAGCGCCTTCACTATCAGTGCCAGGTGCTTGACCGAACGAACCGTCTAAATCTGTTCCAATTGCTTCTGGTAATGAATCACCTACCATACCATCTGGAAGTACGAAGGTATCAAATGCTCCTGTATCTAATGATGCTTGAATAATACCTTTACCACCTTGATCTAGATATCCAGCAACAACTAAAATTTCACCACCAGCAGCAGCTAAAGCGCCAACTTCAGCAGAATAATCTGCTTTTCCATCTTCATGTGATGCATTTATTGTAACCTCACCGCCTGCAGCTTCGAAAGCCGCAGCAAAAGCATCAGCTAAACCTTTACCATAATCATTATTTGTATAAGTTAGAGCAACAGAATTATAGCCTCGTTCCATAATTATTTCACTCATAACAACACCCTGGCGAGCATCAGATGGCGCAGTACGGAAAAATAACCCATTATCCTCAATTGTTGAAAGTGCTGGAGATGTTGCAGAAGGTGATATCATAACCATGCCGTTTGGCATTGCAACATTAGTTAAAGTAGCTGTTGTTACACCAGAACAATCTCCACCAACAATTCCTGAAACTTTATCTGAAGTTATTAAACGCTCTGCAGCTGCAGTCGCAGCACCAGCATCTACACAAGTTGTATCTGCACGAATAGCAGTTACAGTTGAGCCATTCATAAATGAACCAGAAGCAGATACTTCTGCTATGGCTGCTTCAGCACCTGGCCCCATCTGAGCTACTAAGCTTTCAATTGGCCCAGTAAAACCAAGGAATACCCCAATTTTAACATCGTCAGCAGAAACTGCGGTTGCCATAGCCGCAGAAGCTACAGTCGCTAAAAGTAATTTTTTCATTTCTTTCTCCCAAAAAGATTTTTTGAACTTGATGTATATAAAAAATATATAACTTTAATTCTAAGTATACTAATGTTGATCAGATTAAGCTGAGTGTCTAGTAGAATATTTAAAAACAACTAAAAAAATGCCTTTAACATATTTAAATTAAAACAAATAATAATGTTAAAAGTATCATTGTGAGATCTTTAAAATAATAATATGATCTAAATATAGAATTTTAACATAAGGATGAATAAAAAATAGAATCAAATCTCAATTTTTTTTAATTAGAGAAGTAAATTTCTAACTTGTAATCTCGATTAGTTTAATACGTTGTATTTTCCCTGAAGGCCCTTTTGGAAGCTCATCAAGAAAATATATTCGATCAGGGGCTTTAAATTTTCCAAGTTTGGAACGACATAGCTCAATGAATTCATCTTCAGAAGCAATACTATTCATAGATAGCCTTATTGCGGCCTCTATCCTTTGGCCATAAACATCGCAAGGAATAGCAAACGCAGCAGCTTCAATAACATCTTTGTGTGCGTATAACGCGTCGTCTATCTCTCTGGGGGATATATTCTCTCCACCTTTAATAATTAATTCTTTTAATCTGCCTGAAACAAAAACATAACCGTCATCATCCATATATCCTAAATCACCAGTTAGTAACCATCCATCTTCATTGATTGTTGATTTTGTAGCTCCAACATTATCAAGGTACTCAATCATTATGTTGGGTCCCCTTACAGCTATTTCGCCAATAAGATTATCTATTTGTTCTGAACCATCATCTTTCAAAATTTTAACATCATTACCAAATGCAACTCCCGGAGAACCTATTTTACGTTGTTTTGGCGGTAAAGGATTTGATAAAATTTGAGCAGCAGTCTCCGTCAATCCCATTGTTTCAATTATAGGTACACCAAACCTTTTTTCAAAATTTGATTGAGTATCAATAGCTAAAGGAGCTGATGCAGATCTTCCAAATCGAAGGTTGTTACATACAGACACACTAGGATCATTTTTTCCGTGTAAAAGATGCGATATTATTGTTGGAACTACTGAAAACCATGTAATTGAATATTTTTCACAGTCCTGCCAAAATTTTGAACTTGAAAATCTTGGGCAAATAACACTTGAGCCTCCTGAAATTAATGGTGCTATGACAGTAACACAAAGGCCGTTAATATGATAAAGTGGTAGTACGCAAAGTGCTCTATCAGTTGATTTTAATTCATGGGCAATTGAAGTTGTCCAACCACCGGAGAGAAGACTAGAATGTGAATGAACGACACCTTTTGGAACTCCAGTGGTGCCAGAAGTATACATTAATAATGCATGATCTTCTGGTGTAATATCATGCAACAAAAGAGTTTCTTTTGTATCTTTAAATGTATCTTTTCTTACTTTAACAATTGTAGGATTTGCATTTGTTTCTTTGAGTGCATTTGACAAAACATCTGATTGCATTTCATCATAAAATATAAAATTGCAATTACTGTGCGATATAGCATGTCCAAGTGCTGCTGGACCAGCTGCAAGATTAAGTGGTGTGACACGAAAACCACCATAAATAATAGCATAAAAAATTTCTAGTGCGCTACTCCCATTCGACATACAAATAGCTATACTTTCACCTTTTCGTATATTTAATCGCAGAAGATGATTTGTAATTAACTTAACTCTGTTTAATAATTCTAACCAAGTAAGTTCTGATCCATTATCTGAAAACTGGTAAGATACCTTATTTGGTGATGTTTTTGCGTGATAATTCAACCAGTCGCGGATCGTGCCTTCCGGTTTAGATGTGGGAGAATAAATCATTTTCCGGCTTTACTCCAGTATTTTTCAAAAATATCCTCAAGCAATGGTTCTTCATTTGGAATTTCATTAACTATTTTTGTAACATTTAAAAAATGCTTCCAATGCAAATTATCGTCGATAGAGTTGCCACCCCAGCTGCCACAACCCATTGATAATGAAAATGGCATTCCATTATTAAATGACCCGCCCGTAGCAAAACAGTGTGCTTGATTAACTATCACTCTACAAGTTGGCAAAGTCATAGCCAACTTATTTGCTCTAAGTTTATCATTGGTATGAATGCCAATAGAATGCCCTGCACCATAGTGCATTAACATTTTTTTTGCTTTCAAAACAGAATCTGAAAAGTCTTTTGCTTTATAAATTGAAACAACACGTGATAATTTTTCACCTGAAAGCGGATAACTGTCACCTATGCCATCTGTTTCGATACCAATAAATTTTGTACCTTTAGGAACATGATCATTCAAATCTAAAGCGTTTATAAGTATATCTGCGTCTTGTGCTATTGCTTCCCTATTTAATTGGCCTTTTTTCCATAAACGATCTGTAATAATATTTTCCATTGATCTTGGTAAGGTTGCACACCCAACTAATGATAGTTCATCAATAAAACTATTATAAACCTCATCAAGAATGATAATTGAGTTTTCAGATGAACAAGATGTCGCGTTGTCAAATGTTTTAGATGCAGCAATTTTTTCTGCAGCCTCTTTTAAATTTGCTGTTTCATCAATAATTACAGTTACATTTCCAGCACCAACTCCTATAGCTGGAGTTCCTGAGGTGTAAGCTCTTCGGACATTATTTTGTGATCCCGTTACTATTACTAAATCTGTTTCTTCCAACATTTGCTGTGTTTTAATTTTAGTTCCCGGTGCTGGTATCATTTGAACAAGATCTTTATTTATTCCGATTTTTTCAAATTCTAAATGGATATAATGGATTAAACGTTCACAGCCAGCTATACCTTTTGGTGACGGCGAAATTATGATTGCATTACCGCATTTTAATGAATTTATTATATTATTTGCTGGGGTGGCTATTGGGTTAGTTGATGGGACAACAGCACCAATTACACCAATTGCTCTTGCAATTTTTGTTATTCCCTTATCAATATTTTCGTCAATAATTCCGTAAGTTTTTACATTAGAAATGTCGCGTAATAAGCCTAATGTTTTACGGTAGTTTTTTGTTATTTTGTCATTAACATTTCCCAAACCAGTACTTGAAACTGCTAATTCAGCTAATTCTTTATTCCTTTTAGGCTCCATAATTGCCCAGCCAACTGCTTGGGCCGCATTATCATATTTTTCTTGTGAACCATATTTTTCATATTCATTTTGAGCAATTCTTGCTCTTGCAATGATTTGGTTAACTTCTTGAATTTCAGATTGATCTGGCATGTATTACCTATTTGTTTAACAGAGGCAAAAAATTAATTTTGCCTCTATAATTATAATATTAAATTATAAACCTTTTAGAAGTTCTTCTAAAGTTGTTTGACGTTTAGCCCACATATCTAATACTTCAGCCCGGTTCATAATTTTCATTGGTGAACCACCAGCTTTCATTTTTTGCGCAACACGTTTGTGTTTGAACATTTCAGGTACAACAGATGCTAATTTATCAATAACAGCTTGAGGAGTTCCTTTTGGAACCATAACACCCCTAAAGTTAACTGATGTATTATCTACATCTAAACCTTGCTCCATCATAGTAGGCACATCAGGTAAAAATGCATTTCGTTCAAGGTCTGCTACTCCTAGGATCTTTATAGAACCAGCTTTTTGAGCGCGGAAAGCATCTGACAAATTATTTACACCAGCAAGAACTTCACCACTAATTACTGCTTTCATCGCACCTGCACCACCAGATTTATTTGGAATGTACAACATCTTAACACCAGCTGCTTTTTCAATTTGCAAAGCGGCAATATGATGTCCTACAAATAAACCAGCACCTGAAAATGTAAGTTTTCCTGGATTAGCTTTTGCAAAATCAACCACGTCAGACATAGAATTAAAATTACTATCTTTGCCAACTACAAAAACAGCAGGATCAGAACCCCAGTTTGCAATTGGTTCAAAACTATCTGTCGAGTAATCTACCCCACCTTTTATAGATTGAGCTATAAAGTGTGGAATATTATACCCACCCATTGTATAACCATCTTTTTCTGCTTCGTTAGCAAACCAATTCCAACCAACACGGCCACCTGCGCCTGGCTTATTAATAATTGCTACTGGCATACCAAGCATATCATCGTTACCAGCAGGAATTGTTGCAATTCTGGCTTGAAAGTCAGTTGCTCCACCTGCACCATACGGTATCATTAATAATACTGGCCTCTCAGGATATTCTGCTTTTGCAGCTCCTGATATTCCGATTAGCGTGACTGCTAATGCTGCTATAATCTTTTTCATATTCTTCTCCTCCCTAGAGTTTTATGCTGTTTTAGTACAGCTAAATGAACATTCCTCGCGGAGTATAGACCACTAAGATCTTCGCAAAGAGTGTGTACATAATGGCAATAAAACATGCCGTTATAATTATTCTTTTTACCCATGAATTGATGTTTGAATAAGATGCAGGATCATAAGCCGTTAATAGTAAAAAGAATGCGATTGTTGTTGCTGAATAAAATCCAAAGAATTTTGCAGCAAAGAATAGATAAACCGATGAGATTAATACACCTGGTAACATATTTTTAAACATATATGCAGAAAGTCCGTTGCCAACTTTTGATAATCCCATCAATGCTTTTACAAATGTCCATAATGCCAAGGTTAAGAAAAATACTGAAATTACACGTGGAAATAAATAAGCATCAGATGGCTGTCTTGTAAAACTGATATAGCAAACAATTATTGCTATGCTTGCGACAAATCCTGAGGCTAATCTGTGTTGAAAAATATTCATTGTGATTGCCTTTTAGAATTAAATTCTGACCAAATAGAAAACCCCACTGATAATATCACAATAGAAACGAGTAAGATATTAAGCCCACCTGTAAAGAAATAAACGAAGGGACCATTTTGTGCTGTAGAAATTAATGATCCGGTAACAAAGTTACTTTCTGCAATAGGACCTAATATTAATCCCAACACCAATGGAGCCGCAGAAAAACCAAAACGCTCAAGAAAGTACATCATTGTACCCAAGACAACCATTACATAAACGTCACCCATAGATTGTTGAACCGCAAAGGATCCAAATGCAGCGAGACCTAAAACAATAGCTGCCATAACGAACTGTGGAACTTGCGCCACACGTGCTGCTAAAGAGGCTATATATATTCCAAATATACACATTAAAATTTGACCAATAAGCATTGAATTTATGAACGGCCAAATAACTTCTGGGTATTGTTGGAATAATGTTGGACCTGGGAAAATTCCATGTATTATTAATCCACCCAATAATACTGCTGCTGTCGGACTTCCTGGTATCGAAAGTGTTAATAATGGAACTAAAGAAGGCCCCACCATTGCATTATTGGCAGATTCTGCAGCAATAACTCCTTCAGAATGCCCAGTGCCAAATTTTTGTTTTTCAGGAGATAGTTTTTTTGCCTGATCGTATGCTAGCAATCCCGCAATCTGCCCACCAACACCTGGTATTAATCCAATTAAAGAGCCAATACTTGTACCAATTAAAACTGCACGTTTACGTGAAAAAACTTCACGAAACGCTTTAGATATTGGATGTTTTTTTACTTTAATTTGTTCAACATTATTTTGGGAGCGACCTTTTGCAAACATCGATATTACCTGCGGTATTGCAAAGAGACCAATTAATGCTGGAATAATATTAACTCCACCTCCTAGGGCTGGATGAAATACAAATCTCTTTACACCTTGAATATCATCAAAACCAATTGTTGCGAGCCACATTCCAATACATCCAGACAATAATCCCTTTACAACAGAGCCTGCTTCAAGTGAACCAATTACGGTTACACCTATAATTGCTAGCCAAAATGTATGAGAATATCCAAATGAATTAGCCATTTTTGCTAAAATTGGAGTTAAAAAAATTAACAAAAATACTCCGAATATACCACCTATTAAAGATGCAATGAATGATAACTGTAATGCTTTTGCGCCTTCGCCTTTACGAGCCATTGCATTACCATCGAGTGTTGTAGCTATATTCGCAGGTGCACCTGGGATTTTTAGTAAAATTGCACTAACAGCTCCGCCAGCAACAGTTGATGTATAGGCAGCTCCCAATAATATTAAACCATGAACTGGTGTCATATTAAATGTGAATGGAATTAATAATGCAACAGTCATAGTCGGAGATAGTCCAGGTGTTGCACCCATTATCAATCCACCAATTGTGCCGCCAATTAGCAATAACATAGATGTTAAAGTAAAAACCTCACCAAAATAAAAAATGAAATCCATTAAACTATCCCTTAATAATGATTCTATATTTATCTGATGAAAATAGTTATGCAAACGTTTTCATTTCGTATATACTGAAACTATGAAAAAAAATACTAATGTAGATATAATTGATGTGGCTATTAAAGCTGGCGTATCGCCTGCTACTGTTTCACGTTCATTTAATCATCCAAATAAAGTATTAAAAAGCACTCAAAAACGTATTGAAAAAGCAATACTACAGACAGGGTATATTAGAAATAGAGCTGCGCAAGCGATACAAGGCAAACGGAGTGGCACTGTTGGATTAATTGTACCAACACTAGACAACGCAATATTTTCAAACTTAATTCAAGCGTTTTCAGTTGAAATAAGACAGCATGGTTTCACAATGTTAGTTGCTACCAATGGATATGATTTGGATGATGAATATACTTTATTAAGAAGTTTATTGGAACATAGGGTCGAAGGAGTTGCATTAATTGGGCATGATCATTCTAAAGAAACATATAATCTATTAAATATCAGAAATGTTCCTGTTGTATCAATGTGGAATTATAAAGAAGATTCTCTAATTTCATGCGTTGGGGGTGAAAATAAAGAAGCAGGAATAGAAATAGCAAAACATATTTCCAGCTTAGGACACACAAAAATTGCTATGGCCTTTCCTAACGTTGAAGATAATGACAGGGCAAGGGATAGAAAAATAGGGGTTGTTGAGTACTTGAATTCGCAAGGCATTACCATACCAGAATACTGGGATATAAAAACAGAATATTCAGTTAGCGATGCTAGGTATTGCGCAGAAGAATTATTTAATAAATACCCACATCCGACAGCTATTATTGCAGGCAACGATGTTATAGCTAGAGGTATAATTTATGCTGCACAATCATATGGCATGAATGTTCCAAAAGACATTTCAATTACTGGCATTGGTGATTTTTCTAGTTCTGAATCTTCATTTCCAAGTATTACAACTATTAGAATGCGTCCAAACAAGGTTGGAAAAAAAGCGGCAAGTGTTCTTATTGATAGGATTAATGGTGATAGAGAGGCTGAGCCAACAAGAATAAAAGTGAGCGTCGAGATAAAGTCCCGTGAAAGTACAATGACATTAAAGAATTAAAGGTGTTTATTTAAATTTTTATTAATTGAATTAAAAATATAAATTATAATTAAAGTAAATAAAATAAAATAAATTGCAATTATAGGATATGGTACAAATGGGTTGAATGTTTTATCGGCAAAATAACTTGCATAATACAATGAATCACCTTTTTGTTGCCATGCTGGAAAACTTGAAAAGAAGACGAGTGCAGTTGCATGAAATAAAAAAATTGCTTCATTAGTATAAGACGACCAGGCCAATCTTAGCATAGTTGGCAAAATAATTCGTTTGTTTATTTGCTTATTGGTCAAGCCAAGTGACTGAGCAGCTTCAATATCACCAATTGGAACTGATTGAATTGCTCCATAAAATATTTGTGCACTGTACGCAGTGGTATTTAAGAATAAAACAATCAATGCTCCTAACCAAGCTCGCGTTAACCATCTTGTTTCAATTGTGATTTCAGCAATCAATAAGTTTAAATCAATTCCAACCTTTGGTAACAATACAAATGTTTCATAAACAACAAAAAATTGAATAAATAATGGAGATCCCCTCAAAATAAATATGAATATTGAAGATGGTATTCTAAACAACCCAATTGAGCTATTCTTGGCAAATGCAATTGTTGTTGCAGCAAAAAATCCAAGTAATAAAGCAATTGCCGCAAAATAAATATTCCAGATCATTCCTGAACCAATTAAGACAATTTGGTCACACAATGATATATCTGATTTTGGTAAACCTCTTACTCCAAGTCCTACCGATCTTAGCCCATAATCTGTAAATGTTTGAAAGCAGCTCATGATGATCTTTTTTCACTTCTATTATTGTTCATTCCGCTTAATGTCGCCTGCCCTCTTGTGACTCTTAAAGTTAATTTATTAAAAAATATTTCGCTTACCCAAGACAAAAATAAATAAAATACTAACAGTACAATGAAATAACCTAATCTCCAATCTTCATGAGGATAGGTAAACCTAGCGGTTTTAGTTCCGCCAAGTTCCCTTGCCCAATAAACAATATCTTGAACTCCTAACAAAAATAGTAACGGTGTAGCTTTAATCAGTATCATCCAAAGATTTGATAGCCCAGGTAAGGCATATGCCCACATTTGTGGAAATTGAATACGTATAAATATTTGTTTATTTGTCATTCCATATGCAACTCCAGTTTCAATTTGAGTTGGAGGAATAGCGTTTATTGCACCATTTATTGTATTTGCCGCGAATGCTCCAAAAACTATCGAAAAAGCTAATGCAGCAAGAAAAAAACCATATGTCTCATGTATCCATTGATCGGAAGATCCCACTGGCATTTTTGCTATTTGACATACAACGAAATCATTTCCTTGTCTAATTGGTTCGGTCCAATCTGGACACTTTACCTTATGCCTTAGATATTCAATCCCTTGATCTAGGGCAATTGGAACAAATAAGAAAAATATAATATCAGGGACGCCACGAACAATAGATGTATAAGTAATGCCAAATAGTCTTACAGGATATAATTTAGATTGCCGAGCAATTGCACCTATAAATCCAAAAAGTAGAATTAAAGGAACTGTTACAATGAGCAATGCAAAAACAACTAAAAAACTTTTATAAAAACTAATATGCTTTACTGTTGTAAGGTAACAAGACCACCAATAAAATCCATCAAGATTTTGTGGGTCTACACAATAATGAAACATATAATTACCTTAAATTACCTTAAGGCACTTAATTAGCGCCTTAAGGTCTTATTTTTGTAAAATTAATACTCTACAGAGCGACCATCAAACCACTTTGCAATTAATTTGGTAAGTGTTCCATCGGCTTTTATTGATGCTATTGCAGTATTCATTTTTTCTTTAAGTTCAGTATCGCTTTCTCTGATGCCCATTCCAATGCCACCACCAATCGCTACAGGTGAACCGACAAAAGCTAATTCTCCATTAGAAGCATTAACAATATCTGCCAAGTAAGCATCGTCTGCCAATACAGCGTCAGCTTCACCATTTCTAACTGCAGCTACAGTTTCTTCTGGTGTTGCAAATTCAACAACTGTTGCAGATGAGCTGGCAATATATGCAGCTTGAATTGTTGAAGTTTGAGCTGCAACAACTCCATTTACAACATCATCAGATGCACCCGCTAAAGCAACATATGTTGACGGATCTGGTGGAAAATATTCAGATGTAAAATCAATTACTTCGTCACGCTCAGAAGTAATAGACATTCCAGCTATGATTGTATCATAGTTACCAGATACTAGATTAGGAATAATTGAGTCCCAATCATTTATTACCCATGTACAGTCTAGATTTGCTCTTTTGCAAAGCTCATCTCCGACTTCTCGTTCAAAGCCATCTACTTCACCACTGTCATTTACAAAATTATATGGAGGGTAAGCTCCTTCTGTGCCCATTCTTATTGAGTGACCATCTGCAAATGCAGATGAAGCAAATGCAGCAATCAATGCTGCTCCCGTTATTATTTTAGTATAAGTCATAATTTTTCTCCTTGTTTTGACTATAATGAACTTGCCAAGAAATCCCGACATCGTTCAGAATTTGCATTTTCAAACACCTGGCTTGGTGTTCCCTCTTCTTCTACTTGACCTTGATGAATAAACATTATGCGATCACTAACTTCTTTTGCAAACCCCATCTCGTGAGTAACTACAATCATTGTTCTTCCTTCTTCAGCCAAATCTTTCATAACTCGTAATACTTCCCCTACAAGCTCTGGGTCTAATGCACTTGTTGGTTCATCGAATAGTAACGCTTTCGGTTCCATGGCCAAAGCACGCGCAATGGCAACACGTTGTTGTTGACCTCCAGATAGTTGGCTAGGGTAAAAACTTATTTTATCATCTATTCCAACTTTTTTTAAATATTTCATAGCTCTAAATTCTGCTTCTTCATGTGTTAAATTTAAAACTTGAATTGGTCCTTCCATGACATTTTGCAAGACAGACATATGGGACCAAAGGTTAAAGCCTTGAAAAACCATTCCTAATTGACTTCTAAGTCTTTGTATTTGTTTTGTATCTATAATGCGGCTACCTTTTTTATTCTTATCGACGATAACCTCTTCTCCGTCCAAAATTACACGGCCATTATCAGGTGTTTCAAGGAAATTAATACAACGTAAAAATGTACTTTTACCAGATCCTGAACTTCCAATAATTGATACAACATCTCCTTTGCTCGCCTTCAGAGTTAATCCACGCAAAACCTTTAAATTACCGAAACTTTTATGTATATTTTCAGCAATAAGTGTATAATTATTATCTGTCACAATTTTCCCTTAAATAACTGAACAAGTAAGCGCTATATTTTACTTAAAGGTCAATACTTAGTTAAAAATTAATTGTTTATTTGGACAAATATTTTGCATTTTATTAATCTTTTTTTATTTTAGACATCTCACCTAAAGTAATAGGTTTGATAGGAGATCTAGTTTTTGGAGCCAAAATAGTCGTATGCTCTTGAGAAGTATTATGAAGCATAATGTTCCTAACGATTGCATCACACATACGTCCTTGACAAAGCCCCATACCGCTACGAATGGAAGTTTTAAGTTGGCGAACACCGCGGATACCTTCATTCAAACCAAGTTTGATTTGTCCAACAGTTATTTCTTCACATCGACAAACAGTTGTATCATCACTAGGAAACAGCACTTCTTCTGGTACAGCATACAATGTGTCTAAAAATAAACGTATGGAATTAATAAAAAAAAGATTTATCCTAATACTTAGAGATTGCATTTTATATACATAAAAATTAATTTTTTCTGTATTATATAAAATCTTTATTGCAGCTAATTTACCATATAAAGATGCAGAGGCTGATCCATTTATGCCTGCGCAATCGCCCGCAATATATATTCCATCTATATTTGTTTTACCCCACTTATCAATTATTGGTTGAAACGATAATTGTGAAGTGTTCCATGAATGATCTATTCCTACAGATCGGCTAATTTCTGTTGATGGAATAACACCTTGGTGTATCAATAATAATTTTGTTTTTAATGACTTTTTTATACCTTTATGTGAAAACAAAAATTCTATTAATCCCTTATTATTTAACCTCGCTTCAAGACTTGAAACAGATTTATAGCGAGGAACACCCGCAGATTTAATTTTATGAATAAACATGAAACCTTTAATTAACGATTTCATGTTTAATAAAGCTAGTGGCAAATGAATTAAAGAATTCATCATCATTCTTAGTGTTTGTGTTTCTATTAAGGCTTTAGGTGGACAATTCGCATCAATCATCTGTGTAGCTACAAGATACAATAATGGACCAGAACCAACTAAAACAGCTTCTTTTGGGAATATTCCTGATGATTTCATCAAAATTTGAGCAGATCCTACAGTCATTACTCCAGGTAATGTCCAGCCAGGAAAAGGAAATGGACGCTCTTGTGCTCCAGTTGCTAGAACAATATTTGAAGCAGTTGATATTTTACTTTCACCATTATGAGACCAAATGACCCGTTTATTTTTTTCTACACGCCAAACTGTTGCTCTAAAATATTTTGTAATTCTATTGCAATTAATAGCGTTAACCAAATGCATACCAGAGGAATAATCACTCCCAAACCAATTTTGCTTAGAGTCATTTTGCTTTACATTGCGATATACTTTTCCACCAACATCAGGCTGCTCATC
Source organism: Rhodobacteraceae bacterium Water-Bin34 (assembly GCA_900197625.1). Lineage (GTDB taxonomy): Bacteria > Pseudomonadota > Alphaproteobacteria > Rhodobacterales > Rhodobacteraceae > Amylibacter. The sequence continues at coordinate 63,486 of FZLS01000003.1, forward strand.
TAATAACAACACATCTAGCCCAGCATATGCTGCAACTGAAGCGGCTGACATTCCTGCTGGACCAGCACCTATAATAATGATGTCATAATTAGTCATTTTCGCATATTCCAATTTGACGTAAACCAACTTGGCGCTTAACAACCATTTTGTCTTCAACCAAAATCATACAAGACTGTGTGTTTGGATTACCATTAACTTCGACTAAGCATTCAAAGCAAACACCCATCATACAAAATGCTGAGCGCAATGCGCCAGTTTCAGTTTGTCGAAAAGCATCACCAGAATGGGAAAGTATAGCTGCTGCTAATGTTGAACCTTTTGGTGCAGTTACCACCTCTCCAAATAATGTAAAATTTACATCTTTAGTACTTTTAACTAATGTATTAAATCTTGAATCTGGCTTCATCGAATGCCTCTAAATTTGGTGTTTTTATATTATCATCAATCCAGTCAGAAAGAATGGAAGCATGCAGCGAAGCTAATGTTACTCCACTATGACAAGTAATTAAATATGCGCCTGGGCATTCTTCTGATTGTGCATAAACAGGGTAACCATCTGGTGTCATTACACGCAATGCACCCCAAGCGCGAAGTACCCTTACGTTAGAAAGAGCTGGATATACATCTACTGCATGTCGAGCCAAGTCAACCATATCACTCAGTGTCTCACTGTCATTCATACCGACATCAGCATTTGTTCCACCAATTTGTACGCCACCTTCGTCAACTTGCCTAATTGTACTTGATAAAAAAGGTAATTCACTACCAAGTTTTTCCGTAATTAATAATTCCCCTTTTTCAGGACGAATATTAGTTTTAAAAGCTAATTGGTTTGCTAATTGCATTGAACCTAACCCTGCGCAAAGTATAACTTTTTCAGTGCTAATTAATGTTCCATTTGCTAAAGTAAGGCTAAAACCACCATTTTTATTTGACTCAGTTTTTTTTACAATTGTATTTGATCTAATTTTTCCACCTAATGCCTGTACAGAACGTTGCAAAGCTCTCAAAAAACGTAATGGATTTACATGTCCATCAAGCTGAGAAAAAGTAGCACCTACAACTTTTGATCCAATCCCAGGTATTTGCTTTCGAAGCTCATCTCCGGAAAGGGTTTCATAACTAAATCTATTTCCTGAATGTCCCTTTTGAATTTCTAGCATTCCAATGAAACTTTTAAATTCTTCCGGATCAGTAAAAAATTCAAAACCTCCTTTTTGATCTAGTGAAACATCTAATCCTGATAACTCATTCAAATTGTCTGAAAAATTTTGCCACGCATCTATAGCATCAGCCGTTAATTTTGCATAAGGCGCAAAATCCCAACCTTTGCCCTGCCCCCAAACTAATCCGAAATTACCAAATGAAGCACGTGCATCGTTATCTTTACCATCCAATACAATTACTTTGTGCCCAGATTGTAATAGCCCTACAGCAATAGATAATCCAACAACACCACCACCAACAATAGTTATTTCTGGTTGATTATCAGTCATTAACTTAATATTTTCGTTGTTAAAGTTTTTTAATAAAAAATATATTAATCATATTAACATATAATAAAACTTAAAGTTATGAAATTAATAACTGACATCATTTAAATATAAAGTTGATTTTACGGTAAAACAGTTTTAGAAAATAGAAATCGAATCTGGGAGACACTGACTTTCAGGGCCGAAGGAGCAACCGCCTCGGAAACTCTCAGGCAAAAGGACCGAATTCGAAAAAAAACTCTGGAGAGTGACACATTAGTGTCCGCCGAAGGGATAGCGATCTCAGGCAACCACGACAGAGGAGGCACTATTGATGAATTATGTTCATCTAAACAGTGCTGATATTTCAGCTAATTATGGAGTTAATATGGCTGAAACTAAAAAAACAACTTTATATGATTTACACCATTCTCTAGGAGCAAAAATGGTACCCTTTGCAGGTTATGAGATGCCTGTCCAGTACCAGACAGGTGTAATGAAAGAGCATATTCATACACGTAATAAAGCGGGTTTATTTGATGTAAGCCATATGGGTCAAATAATTATAAGACCCAGAAACGGTAATATTTTAGACATATCTGCTTCTTTAGAAAAATTAATACCAATTGATATTATCGATTTGCCCAAAAACACCCAAAGGTATGGTTTTTTTACTCATGAAAATGGTGGTATTATTGATGATTTAATGGTGTCAAATCAAGGTGATCATTTATTTTTGGTAGTAAATGCAGGATGTAAAAATACTGATATTGAACATCTTAAAAATAATTTAGATAATAATTGTATAATAGAAGTAATAGAAAATCGTTCACTAATTGCTTTACAAGGACCAAAAGCTGAAAGTGCTCTTTCCATACTTTCTAACCAAATTTTAGATATGTGTTTTATGGATACATTAAAAATACAATTACTTGGTTTTGAAGCTTGGATATCAAGATCAGGCTATACTGGTGAGGATGGATTTGAGATATCAGTCCCAAATGATAATATTAATGAATTTGTTAAGTATTTACTTAAAAACGAAGATGTAAAACCTATCGGTTTAGGTGCTAGAGATAGTTTACGCTTAGAAGCAGGGTTATGCTTATATGGCAATGATATTGATCAGAACACTTCACCCACTGAAGCTGGTTTAAATTGGGCTATTTCAAAAAAACGTCGTGAAAATGGGCTGCGGAGTGGCAATTTTCTAGGTGCAAAAAGAATACTTGATGAAATATTAAATAATACTGAAATAAAGCGTGTTGGAATTATTCCAACTGGCCGAGCACCTATGCGTGAAGGTGTAGAATTATTCAAAGATTTAAATGATATGACGCCAATTGGAAAGATAACATCAGGAGGTTTTGGGCCTACTGTACAAAATGCTATATCAATGGGCTATGTTCAGACAGATTTTGCAACAGTTGGTACAAAAATATTTGCAGATATCAGGGGCAAACGAATGGAAGCAAGAATAACAACCCTACCTTTTATTAATTTAAATTTTAAACGTTCAAATTGAGGAAACAATTATGAAATTTACAGAAGAACATGAATGGCTAGTAAAAGAAGAAAACCATGTGATAGTTGGTATAACTGAACACGCGGCAGAGGCATTGGGGGACCTAGTTTTTGTTGAGTTACCTGATGTTGGAACAACAGTTTCAAAAGGTGATGAGATTGTAGTAATAGAAAGTGTTAAAGCTGCTTCCGATATAACTGCACCTCTTGATGGTGAAATTATTGAGGTTAACGAAGAGTTGACTGAAAAACCTGAATTGGTGAATGAAGATCCTCTTGGTGCAGCATGGTTTTTTAAAATGAAGCTAACTGATCCATCAGAAATTGATAATTTAATGGATGAAGATGCATATAAAGAATTAATCGGCTAAAATGGAAGATATATCATGAGCTATAATATCACTGACTATAAACCATATGACTTTGCAAATAGACGACACATAGGTCCTTCTCCGTTGGAGACTACTGAAATGCTAAATGTAGTTGGAGCGAATGATCTTGATGATTTAATAGAACAGACAATTCCTAAAGATATTCGTCAGAAAAAACCACTCGAATATACTCAAGGTTTATCTGAGGCAGAGCTTTTAAATTACATGCGCGATGTTAGTAAAATGAATCGCGTAGTTACGTCTCTGATTGGACAAGGCTATCATGATACATTTACCCCGCCTGCAATACAAAGAAATATTCTTGAAAACCCTGCTTGGTATACTGCATATACTCCATATCAACCAGAAATTTCTCAAGGTAGATTAGAAGCATTATTGAACTTTCAAACTATGATAATCGATTTAACTGGCTTAGAAGTTGCGAATGCATCACTACTTGATGAAGCGACGGCATGCGCGGAAGCTATGACAATGGCTCAACGTGTATCCAAATCTAAATCAATTAATTTTTTTGTTGATGAAGCATGCCACCCTCAAAATATTGACTTAATAAAAACACGTGCCGAACCATTAGGCATTGAATTAATAATTGGGTCACCAGATGATCTTAAAGAGAATGAATTTTTTGGTGCAATCTTTCAATATCCAGGCACTTATGGTCACGTCAGAGACTTTACATCTATAATAGAAAAACTTCACTCATCAAAAGCTATTGCAATAATGGCTGCTGATCCTTTGTCACTTACATTACTTAAAGAGCCTGGTGCAATGGGAGCAGATATAGTGGTAGGAAATACACAAAGATTTGGTGTTCCATTAGGTAATGGAGGTCCACATGCAGCATATATGGCAACTAAAGACGCATTTAAAAGAAGTATGCCTGGAAGAATTGTTGGGGTTTCAATAGATAGCCATGGAAATAAAGCTTATCGTCTCGCACTTCAAACACGTGAGCAACACATTAGAAGGGAAAAAGCAACTTCAAATGTATGTACTGCTCAAGCTTTACTCGCTGTAATGGCTTCAATGTACGGAGTATTCCATGGACCACTTGGTTTAAAAGCCATTGCACAAAGGATACATTTACAAACTACTAAACTTGCATCTGGTCTGGAAAAACTTGGCTTTGAAATAGATCCGAGTACATATTTTGATACAATTACTGTTGATGTTGGCGGATTACAATCTGTCGTAATTAAATCAGCCTTAAATGAAGATATAAATTTGAGAGCAGTAGGGAAAACAAAAATTGGAATATCATTAAATGAGACGACAACTGACGCAACACTTGTTTCTGTATGGCGTGCTTTTGGACTTTCTCCAAACGATTATCCAATAGAATCTGATTATAATTTACCTGAAAATATGCAAAGAAAATCAGAGTATATGGAACATTCTATATTTCACATGAATCGTTCTGAAGCAGAAATGACACGTTATATGCGCCGCTTAGCAGATAGAGATCTAGCGCTTGATAGAACTATGATACCATTAGGGTCATGTACAATGAAGTTGAATTCCACAGCGGAAATGATGCCAATCACTTGGGAGGGATTTTCAAAAATTCATCCATTTGCACCAAAAAATCAAATGGCTGGATATGACTTAATGATTAGAGATCTTTCTAAAAAACTATGCGAAATAACAGGTTACGATGCAATATCAATGCAGCCTAATTCGGGTGCACAAGGTGAATATGCAGGATTAATGACAATAAGAGCTTATCATAAATCAAATGGAGAAGAAGAGCGTAACATATGTTTAATTCCCATGTCTGCTCACGGCACAAATCCAGCAAGTGCTCAAATGGTAGGCTATAAGGTTATAACTGTTTCGACAGCAGAAAACGGTGACATTGATATTGACGATTTTCGATCAAAAGCAGAAGAACATAGCAATAAACTAGCAGCTGTAATGATAACTTATCCATCAACTCATGGTGTATTTGAAGAAGGTGTTAGAGAGATATGCAAAATTACACATGATCATGGTGGTCAAGTTTATATGGATGGAGCAAATATGAACGCAATGGTTGGCTTATCTCAACCAGGTGAGATTGGATCTGATGTATCTCATTTAAATTTACACAAAACATTTTGCATACCACATGGTGGGGGTGGACCCGGAATGGGCCCAATTGGCGTGAAATCTCATTTAACACCCTACTTGCCGGGTCATTCCAGTAAAAATACTCCTGGTGCGGTTTCTGCTGCACAATATGGTTCTCCAAGCTTATTACCAATATCTTGGGCATATTGCCTAATGATGGGATCAGAAGGTCTTGCTAATGCTACAAAATATGCAATTTTAAATGCAAATTATATTGCAACAAGGTTAAAGGGCTCCTATGACGTGCTCTTTAAAGGTCCTTCTGGTCGTGTTGCACATGAATGTATAATTGACACTCGCCCTATGGCTGATGATGGTGTTAGTGTTGATGATATTGCAAAGCGACTTATAGATTGTGGCTTTCATGCTCCAACTATGTCTTTTCCAGTTTCAGGAACACTTATGATTGAGCCAACTGAGTCCGAACCAAAAGCTGAATTAGATAGGTTTTGTGATGCAATGTTAGGTATTAAAGAAGAAGCTGATGCAGTAAAAAATGGAAAATACCCTAAAGATAACAATCCATTATCAAACGCTCCTCATACCATGAGTGATCTAGTTAGTGAATGGGATAGGCCATATAGCCGTGAACAAGCGTGCTTCCCCCCCGGTTCATTTAAAATTGATAAGTATTGGGCACCAGTCAATAGAGTTGATAATGCCCATGGGGACAAAAATTTGATATGCGCCTGTCCTCCTATGGATGAGTATTTAGAAGCTGCTGAATAATATATTTTTAGTGCCCAATCAAATTTGGGCACTACTTATTATACAAATTTTTAATTCTTAAGGCCATTTTGCAACAGGAGGTAAACTCATTAAAACTGCACTTGGGTCATGACCTGATTGAAGTCCAAAGTGAGTACCACGGTCATAAACTAAATTAAATTCTGCATATCTGCCACGTTTTACCAGTTGCACTTCGCGTTCAGTATCTGTCCATGTATTAAATTGATTTTTTTTACATAGTGGGACGTAAGCCTCAAGAAATGCTTTTCCTACATCTTTTGTAAAACTAAAATCTTCGTTCCAGTTGCCAGTATTCAAGTCATCAAAGAATATCCCACCAACACCACGGGTCTCATTCCAATGCTTTATTAAAAAATAATCATCAGCCCATTTTTTATATTTTGGATAATATTTGGAGTTATATTTATCACACGTCTTCTTAAGTATATCGTGAAAAAAATTTGTTTCTTCTGGTACTTCAATCATGGGATTAAGGTCAGTTCCTCCACCAAACCAGCTAGCAACTGGCGTCCAAAACATTCGTGTGTTCATATGTACAGCTGGCACTTTTGGACTGTTCATGTGTGCGACTAGAGATATTCCAGAAGCCCAAAAAATTGGATTATCTTCTATTCCTGACATTTCTTTTCTTGATGCCATAGATTTTTGCATGAGAGGGTTTAAATTTCCATAAACTGTAGAAATATTAACACCAACCTTTTCAAAGACGCGCCCTCCTCTCATGACAGACATTAATCCCCCGCCACCATTTCCCTCATCTCGACTAGTATTAGTGAGTTCAAATCTTCCTGGTGGCAAATCACAAAATGGACCACTGGTTTGACTATTTTCAATATTTTCGAAAGATGTACAAATTTCATTTCTCAAATTTGAAAACCATTTTTCTACTTCTTGTTTTTGTTTTTTAGATGCTAATGCCATTTAAAACCTTCCATATATTATGGTTTAGTATGACATTTACTAAATGAAAAGGATGATTAGTGTAGACTCGCTATAAACATTATTGTTTTGTGTAAAAACATTCTTCATACGGCACTTTAAAATGACAATACTAATTCCAGCTTACGAAAACGATGAATTAAAGCCTCTTGAAAAGATGTTGGTACATAGACAAGGCTTAAAGCATTTAGCTATTTCAATTTTCATATTAGCAGATGGTAAAATATTATTACAAAGAAGAGCTTTATCAAAATATCATACTCCAGGATTATGGACAAATACTTGTTGCACTCATCCTTTCTGGAACGAAAATACTAGTGTTTCAGCTCTAAGACGACTTGATGAGGAACTCGGTATGAAAGATATAATTTTAACAAAACGCAAAACAATTGAATATCGATCTGAAGTACCGCCAGATTTAATTGAACATGAAATTGTTGATATATTTGTTGGCAAATGTAAATCAAACCACCCAATCAAAATAAACCCAAATGAAGTTTTAGAAACAAAATGGTTATCTTTAAATCAACTACGAAATGACATCAAGAAATGTCCTGAAATGTATACTGCTTGGATTAAAATTTATATGAAATTGTATGCTAACGAGATATTTCAAGAAACTGATTTTTTATAACTTTATTCATAGAATAAGAATTTATTTCAAATAAATTAACTTAATAATGCCATATACTTGTTCTTTATTACAATGCAGTTTAATAGGCGCTTTATAATGATAAAATTTTAAAAGGCAGTGCAATGATCCCTCGCTATTCTCGCCCAGAAATGGTCTCAATTTGGTCTCCGGAAACAAAATTCAGAATATGGTATGAAATTGAAGCACATGCTTGTGATGCCCAAGCTAAAATTGGCGTAATACCAAAAAAATCTGCACAAGCTGTTTGGAAAGCCAAAGATATTGAATTTGACGTTGCAAGAATTGATGAAATTGAAGCAGTAACAAAGCATGATGTAATTGCTTTCTTAACTCATCTATCTGAGATAATTGGTAGTGAAGAAGCTCGATTTGTTCATCAAGGAATGACATCATCAGATGTCTTAGATACTTGTTTTAATGTTCAATTGGTTCGTGCTGCTGACAAGCTAATTGATGGCACTCATAATCTACTAAAAGCACTTAAGAAACGTGCTTTTGAACACAAAAACACCATTCGGATTGGTCGCTCACATGGAATACACGCTGAGCCTACCACCATGGGATTAACTTTTGCTCGTTTTTATGCCGAAATGGACAGAAATCTAAATAGATTAAAAAAAGCAAGAATGGAAATAGCTACTGGAGCTATATCTGGTGCGGTTGGCACATTTGCAAATATTGATCCATATATTGAAGAACATGTTTGTAAAGAGCTGGGTTTAGAAATTGAACCCATATCAACTCAAGTTATTCCAAGAGATAGGCATGCTGCATTCTTTGCTGCATTAGGCGTTGTTGCATCTAGCATAGAAAATATTTCAATAGAGATTAGACATATGCAGCGCACAGAAGTTCTTGAGGCAGAAGAGTTTTTTTCAAAAGGCCAAAAAGGCTCCTCGGCAATGCCTCATAAAAGAAATCCAGTACTGACAGAAAACCTTACTGGATTATCTAGGCTGGTTAGAATGTGTGTAGTTCCCGCAATGGAAAATGTAGCATTATGGCATGAACGTGATATTTCTCATAGTTCCGTTGAGCGCAATATTGGTCCAGATGCTACTATTACTTTAGACTTTGCCCTAGCAAGGTTAACAATGGTTATTGATAAACTTGTAATATATCCAGAAAATATGATTGCAAATATGAATAAATTTAGAGGACTGGTACACTCACAAAGAGTATTGTTAGCATTAACTCAAAAAGGTTGTTCAAGGGAAGATAGCTATAAAATGGTTCAAAGAAATGCCATGAGAGTTTGGGAAGAAGGTGCAGATTTTATGACAGAATTAAAAAATGATAAAGATGTAATGGCTGTCATGACTGAAGCAGATATAGAAGATAAGTTTGATCTACATTATCACACTAAGCATGTTGATACCATTTTCTCTAGAGTATTTAATTCTGATATTTAATAATATTCATACATTCTAATTTTTAAGTTTTTATTTGAGAATTTTAAACAACAGTTCTTGTTCCGTTTAATTCGATTATTTATATAGAAACCAATAAAGTCATTAGATTCTCATAAGATCGGAGGCCATGAATGGCACGCGGTAAAAAAATCTACGAAGGCAAAGCTAAAACATTATATGAAGGACCAGAGCCTGGTACGATTATTCAATATTTTAAGGATGATGCAACAGCATTTAATGCAGTTAAAAAAGATACCTTAGATGGAAAAGGTGCGTTAAATAATCTCTTATGTGAGCATTTCATGCTTGGCCTAAATACTATTGGTCTTCCTACTCATTTTATAAGACGATTAAATGTACGTGAACAATTAGTACATAAAGTAGAAATTGTTCCTTTAGAGATAATTGTTAGAAATGTTGCAGCAGGTTCATTTTCGAAAATGTTTAACATTGAAGAAGGTACCCCTCTTCCCCGTCCGATAGTTGAGTTTTGCTTGAAAGATGATAGCTTAGGAGACCCATTAGTTTCTGAAGAACATATTTTGGCCATGAATTGGGCATCATCAAATGAAATTGATGATATGCGTGAAATAGCACTTCGTGTTAATGATTTTCTCGCAGGTCTAATGTATGGAATTGGAATTAAATTAGTTGATTTTAAAATTGAAGTTGGCAGACAGTTTGAAGATGATCTGCAACGCTTAATTTTAGCAGATGAAATTAGTCCAGATAGCTGTCGATTATGGGATGTGGAGACAAATCAGAAATTAGACAAAGATGTATTCCGCAGAGATCTAGGAAGTTTAACAGATGCATATTCCGAAGTAGCTAGAAGACTTGGAATTTTACCTAAAAATGGGGGCTCAACTGGTCCCAAATTAGTGGAGTGAATTAATGAAAGTACGCGTAAATGTTACACTTAAGCCTGGCGTATTAGACCCGCAAGGTGCAGCAGTTCGTCATTCACTAGGTGCGCTAGGTTTCGATGGTGTTAATAAAGTAAGACAAGGTAAAGTTATAGAACTTGATCTTAATGAAAATGATCCAATAAAAGCAAAATCCCAGGTTGAACAAATGTGTGATAAATTATTGGCCAATACTGTAATTGAAAATTATTCGGTGGAAGTTTTATAATGCGCGCTGCAGTCATCCAATTTCCAGGATCAAATTGTGACAGAGACATGGCAGTAGCTTTAGATAAGTTTTGCTCAGAAAAAGATCCAGTAAAAATGATATGGCATAAAGAAAGTGGCTTACCAAAAGGTTTAGATTTAATTGCAATACCAGGTGGTTTTTCTTTTGGTGACTACCTAAGATGTGGAGCAATTGCTGCAAGATCGCCTATAATGAATGCAGTAATTGATTTTGCAAAAAAAGGTGGCTACGTCCTTGGGGTATGCAATGGATTTCAAGTATTGACTGAAAGTGGATTGTTACCGGGAGCATTGATGCGTAACTCAAATTTAAAATTTATATGTAAAAATATTAAATTAAATGTAAAAACGACATCATGTGGATTTACATCTTGTTACTCAAAAGATGAGATTATTAGCACACCGATTGCACACCATGATGGGAATTATAATGCAAACCAAAATACTCTGGACGAATTAAATGGTGAAGACCGTATTGCTTTTACGTATGTAAACAACCCTAATGGTTCTATGAATAACATTGCAGGAATTTTATCAAATAATCGCAGGGTTTTAGGTATGATGCCTCATCCTGAAAGGTTAAATGATCCATTACTTGGTGGTATGGATGGAAATAGATTATTTCAAGGTATATCCGAGACATTAGTGACGAGCTAGATTTAATTAGAATAATTAAAATTTGAACATAATTACTAGACCAATAGCATCTATCACTTTAGGTTTAAATTTATGATATCTGAAAGATCAAATGAACCATCTCGCAGATGGCCTAATTTAATAGTTAGATTGGGTGTTATACTGCTGATTATTTCTACGGTAACTATAATACTGTTATCTAACCTATATTTAACACAGAATTACAGTCAGGCAAAAAGATCTGAAGCAGAAAGAGAGCTTTCACTATATTCAGGCAGATTAATTTCTGAACTTCAAAGGGTATCCGTAGTTCCACTCCTTTTATCAAGAGATACAGGTTTAATTTCAGATATAAATACACGAGATTATCAATTAACAAGCCAAAGATTAATAACTTTTTCAGATGAAATAAGAGTTAAGTCTATTACACTTTTGGAGAGATTTGGACGAATTGTTGCATCATCAGACCGTTCTGATCTTGGCCAAAATCTTCGCAGCCAAAACTTCTTCTTCAACGCAATGAGACAATCCGGAACTGTATTTACAATTTCAGATAATGAAAAAGGAAGAAGAAGTTTTTTTTATTCAAGGAAACTAGAGTCTCAAGGTAAAGTCTTAGGAGTAATAGTTGTTGAGGTAGGTTTGGATAATCTTTTTACAACATGGTCTGCAAATGACGCAACTATAATGGTTACAAATTCAGAAGGTATTGTTGTCTTGTCAACAGACCAAGATTTTTTAAATCAATCTCTAGAAACTGCTTTACTTGCTCAACCAACATTAACGGTTTTAGAAAGAGCAATAAGAGCTACAGGTGATTGGAATGGTACCGAAGTTGATGCATACATTGAAGATCAAGCCTTATATAGGCTTGATACGGCAATTCCATTTCAAGGATGGAGGCTTACTTATCTTACTCCATTTCAATCAGTAAGAGAAAAGGTAAATGGTGTTTTGGCACTTGGAATTACAGCTTTAGCATTATTATTGGCCTTAGGGTTTTACTTTCTATCAAGACGAGCTGCCCGACAATCATTTCTTTTTAAAGCTGAAAGCGAAGAATTAAGAGCACTTAATGATAGGCTTTCTACAGAAATAACACAGAGAGAGCGAGCAGAACGAAACCTCCAAGTAGCAGAAGCTTCACTTGAACAATCATCAAAATTAGCTGCTCTTGGTGAAATGTCAGCCGCTGTTAGCCATGAGTTAAATCAACCATTAGCTGCAATGAGAACTTATTTAGCAGCTGCAAAACTATTGTTAAGCAGAAAAAGATCCGAGGAAGCTCTATCAAGTTTTCAACGGATAGACGACTTAATTGGTCGTATGGGAACAATTACACAACAATTAAAATCATATTCCCGTAAAGGTAGTGAGGACTTAATTCCTGTAGATTTTGTTTCTTCAATCAATACTTCAATTTCGATGATGGCTCCACAATTGGGCCAGCAAGCTGTTGAAATAACAAAATCACTACCAGATACACCAGTGAGTGTGCTTGCAGATCCAGTTAGATTGGAACAAGTAATAGTAAACTTACTTAGAAATGCACTTGATGCTATGAAAGGACAAACTGAAAGGTATTTACAGATTTCTCTAACAGCTGGAGAAATGGCAACATTGACTATTCAGGATAATGGACCTGGCATTGAGAATCTTGATGAGATGTTTGAACCATTTTTTACAACAAAAAAGCCTGGTGAAGGTGTTGGTCTAGGGTTAGCAATTAGCTCATCTATTGCTCAAGATCTTGATGGGCGATTATTCGCCAGAAATGTGTCCCCTCGAGGGGCTGTCTTTGAATTTCAATTGCCACAAATAGAAGATAAATAAAGATTATATTATTGGAGTAGCCAATATGGCAGAACAAATAATTATTACTATTGTGGATGATGAACAAGATATGCGTGAAAGTATATCTCAATGGCTAAGCTTATCTGGATACAAGACTGAAACATATGCGAGTGCTGACTTAGCATTAAAAGATATTGGTCCTGATTACCCTGGTATAATTATTTCAGATATTAAAATGCCAGGAACTGATGGAATTTCATTTTTGAAAAAATTACAAAAAATAGATAATGCATTACCAGTGATTTTAATAACCGGTCACGGTGATGTATCTATGGCTGTTGATGCCATGCGAATTGGAGCTTATGACTTTCTTGAAAAACCTTTCAATCCTGAAAGAATGGCAGAATTAGCAAAACGTGCAGTCCAAACACGTTATCTTACATTAGAAAATAGATCATTACGAAGAGAATTATCTGATGGTTCTGTATTATTGAGAAAATTAATGGGCACATCTACAGTTATGGGTCGCTTAAGAGAAGATATACTCGATTTTGCACAAGCAGATGGGCATGTATTAATAGGAGGTGAGACTGGCACAGGTAAAAGCCTTATCGCACACGCCCTTCATGCATGTGGCCCTCGGCAAGGAAAAAAATTCATAACAGTTAATTGTGCTGCATATTCAGAAGATGAACTTTCAAGACGATTATTTGGGGAAAATTCAGATGAAGATTCATTCATTGATACATCTTTAGATGGTACACTTTGTTTAGAAGATATTGAAAGTATTCCAATTTCAATTCAAGCTAGACTCTTAGCTTTAATTACAAAGTTCGACCATGGGAATGAAGGATCAAGACTACGTATAATTGCTATATCCAATGATACTGAAGAAACCCCTCAGTCACTTGAAAATACATTGCGTCAGGATTTATATTACAGATTAGCAGCAATGCAAATAACACCTCCACCATTAAAATCTCGAGGTGAAGATATATTATTATTATTTAATCGCTACCTTGAAAATTTTGCAGATGAATATGGATGTGAAAAACCTGCTGTAGCGGCTGAAGATGCAGCCCAGCTGCTTCAAGCAAGTTGGGAAGGTAACATCAGACAGCTGATTAATCTTGCAGAAAGAACAGTATTACAAAGTCGACGTGGGAGCTATTCAATTACTGAAATGTTACCTTCAAATGAAAATGATGACGAAAATAATGAAAAAGCAATAGCTAAGCCCCTTAAAGAGCACGTAGAAGCTTTTGAAAGGATGTTGATAGATAATACTATGAGAAGGCACAAAGGGTCTATACAATCTGTAATGGCTGAACTTTCACTTCCAAGAAGAACATTAAATGAAAAAATGGCAAAATATGGACTTACACGATCAAATTATGTTGGTTCTTAATAAGATTAATTTAAAATAGTTTTTCACACATTTAAAAGTGCTATTTTTAAATCCCCATAACCTGTAAATCGTTTCTCTAATGGCAAGTTCATTTTTTTTGATATTTCATATGCTTTTTGATCAAGTTTATTATTTTCTGTTTGAGCTTGATAAACCAATTTTGTATAATTTCCAAAATACATATCTATTAAATCTGGATGCTTATCCAAGCCCATCGGCTTCCATACAAATGCATCAAATTGGTTGACTAAAAAATCTGTTAAATAAAATGCTGTAATCTCATTTTCAGCATTTTGAGTAAATTTATCATTGCCTTCAAAAAACGAATAGCAATGAGGGCCTTTAATCATTTTTACCCCCAATTCCTTGCATTTTTTCTCCAATAAACCACCAGTACCACAATCAGCATAAGCGATAAAAATGCTTTTGTAATTTGAACTATGTTTTTTAACTGCTAGTTCAACCGCCCCAGTAATTTTTTCAGGGTAAAGGTGATATTTAGCTGGCAAACATGTTAAATCCATATGTTGCCAATTATTAAGCTTTATTAAATCAATTATTTCTCTAGCCAAAGCACCACATGCTATGATCAAAACTTTGTCAATTTTTGGCATTGAATTAACTATGCCAACATCTGTTAAATAATCATCTGAATGCATATATTCATATTCCAAAGAAATTATTTCATTTTGTAATTACATACTTAATTGATTATGTTTTTTGGCCATAAATTCTTTTGCGGTTTCAACAGCAACTGCAGCATCACGACAATAAGCGTCTGCTCCAATAGCTTTACCAAATTCTTCATTTAATGGTGCACCACCTACTAAAACAACATAATCATCCCTCATGCCCTTTTCAACCATAGTATCTATTACCACTTTCATATATGGCATTGTTGTTGTTAACAAAGCAGACATACCTAAGATGTCATATTCTCCATCTTCAAGCTCTTGTACATAATTTTCTACAGGATTATTTATTCCAAGATCTTTTACTTCGAAACCTGCTCCTTCCATCATCATTGTAACAAGATTTTTACCAATATCATGAATATCACCCTTAACTGTACCAATAAGCATATTTCCAAGACGTGGTGCACCAGTTTCTGCAAGCAAAGGCTTTAATATAGCCATTCCACCCTTCATAGCGTTTGCAGCTAGCAAAACTTCCGGAACAAATAGAATGCCATCGCGGAAATCGATACCTACAATTCTCATTCCTTCAACTAACGCTTTTGTTAATACGTCATATGGCATCCAACCACGCCCAAGAAGAATGTTAACGCCCTCTTCTATTTCTTCTTTCATTCCATCATATAAGTCATCATGCATCTGAAGTGTTAATTCTTCATCGCTTAAATCTGCTAAAATAATATCTTGTTCATCAGACATGGTGTTCGCTTCCATAATTGTAATGCTATTGTTGTAAGTAATCTCATAATTTTCAGTTATTTATTCTCTACAGTTTGCGACAAAAGCAGTTCTTACACCGACCAAATCATAAAAATTATCTACGTTGCCCACGACGTACCCGCACTGGTTTTGGCCCATCACCAGTACCGTCTGTTTCTGATGAAAACGGTCCTAATACTTTTGATATTTGATCCAAAGTTGGTAATTCTATTTTTGTACTATTGTCCAATGCTTTTCTCATGGCCTTAAGGTGTATTGGCATTGTCCCACAACATCCGCCTATTATTGATGCGCCACAAGCTTTTGCCAAAATAGCATATTCTGCCATAATTTCCGGTGTACCGTCGTAATGAATATGCCCATCAACATATTTTGGTATTCCAGCATTACCTTTTGCTATCACTGGTCGATCAGCATTTTCAGATAACCCTAAAACAGTTCGTAATAAATCTGATGCTCCAACACCACAATTTGCACCAAAACCTATTGGGCCATATTTCATACTTTTCACTAAATTAGTCATATCATGACTAGTTACACCCATCATTGTTCTACCAGCTGTATCAAAGCTCATAGTTCCAACCCATTGTGCATTAATATTTTGAATTGCTTCAGAAGCTGCTATAAATTCTTCAGGACTAGAAATAGTCTCAACCCAAAGCAGATCTGCCCCACCGTCTATTAATCCCTGTGCAGTTACTTGAAACATTTGCACAGCTTCATCGTGAGACAGCCAACCAGCATCACCCATAATGTCACCAGTTGGTCCAATTGAACCAGCTACCAATATATCACGACCTGATTTATTGGCGACGTCTTTAGCAATCTTTGATGCCGCTAAAGACAATTCATATGCTCGATCCTCAGAATCATGCAATTTAAGTCTTGATGCATTCCCTCCAAATGAATTTGTAAGAAATATATCACAACCAGCATCTACAGACCCTTGATATAATGATCTAATTTTATCTGGTTCGTTAATGTTCCAAAACTCAGGAGGATCACCAGATTCAAGCCCTAAATTAAAAAGATTTGTTCCTGTAGCACCGTCCGCAAGTAAAAAACCTTTTTCAGCAATCATGTCATCAATAATATTTGTCATACTTTTTCCATAATAGATTATAAATAATCATTTATGGAACATATACTAAAGTGATAAAAACAATAGATTAACTATTTGGAAAAATACACATAATGATTATGAAGTAGACGCAAGATATGTTTGAATATTTTTTATCATTGAGCTTAAACCATTTGACCTTTGCGTTGATAAATTAGCGCCTAATCCTAGATTATCAAACTCATCCATTGCATTGATTTTTATCGCTTTATTAATTTCTTCACCATTATAAAGTGCAGAAAGTATTGATACTAATCCACTAACAATTATTGCATCAGATGCACCTTCAAAATAAAATTTTCCATCTTTCATTTTAGGTAATAACCAAACTTGAGAAGCGCAGCCATCAATTTTGAGCGTATCAGTTCTGAGTGTTTCATCTAATGCGTCATAATTTCTTCCAAGTTCTATTATGTATCGGTATTTTTCTTCCCAATCATCCAATAACTCAAACGTTTCTGAAATTTCCTCAAAAGTAATAGTCATGACATTCCGATGTAAATATTAATTTCATTTATAAGATTGATATATCTTTTTACTAGATTTCGACAACAAGAACATTTTTTCCATTTGCTGACAATGCGACTTTTCCTTCTCTGAGTCTCAGTGCATCATGTCCAAATACTTCATTTCTCCACCCCGTGAAGACGTTAAGATCTTTTTCTCCACCAGCTATTAGATCCAAATCTGATGATGTCGCAATAAGTTTAGCAGCTACACCAAATTCTTCAGCTTTCGCTTTTAAAAGAACCCGTAACAACTCAGAAAGCCCTTCTTTACCTTGAGGTCTTTCTTTTTTGGGAACTTGGCGTTCAATGTCATTGGAAGTATATTTATCAGATTGCTTAATTGAATATAAAATCCCTTCAGCTATCTGTCCTTTTCTGGCATCGCGCAATAATAACCTAGATTTATTAAGGTCATCATTATTTCTAGGTCTTGTAGCAGCTAGCTCCATCATACAATCATCTTTAAAAACTCTATTTCTTGGAATATTTTTTTCTTGAGCGTATTTTTCTCTAAACCTTGCTAATTCAGCAATGGCAGCTAACATTTTCCATGAACTAGTGCGAGTTTTTACCCTTCGATAAGCAAATTTTGGGTCTACGATATAAGTTTCAGGGTCCAATAGAATTTTTAATTCTTCTTCGACCCAAGCCTGTCTACCATTTTTTTTAATCTTATTTGATAGAAATTCATAAATTTCTCTCAGATATGTTACATCTCCAATTGCATAATGCATTTGTTTATTACTTAACGGACGAGCTGACCAATCAGTAAATCGAGAGGATTTATCTAAACCTTCATTACAAATGGAACGAACTAATTTTTCATACCCTACTTGCTCACCAAAACCACATACCATAGCTGCAACCTGTGTATCAAAGAACGGAAATGGGATTATTTTTTTATCGGTGAAAAAAATTTCTAAATCTTGCCTAGCAGCATGAAATACTTTTACAACACTAGGATTTTTGAAAAGTTCGTACAAAGGTTCTAGAGATAATTCAGTTGAAAGTGGATCAATTAAAACAGCTGAGTCTTCAGTATTTCCCGGGTGTGCCATTTGAACTAGGCATAGTTTTGAATAATACGTTCTTTCTCTCAAAAATTCTGTATCTAAAGTTACATATTCATATGATGCACATTTTTTGCAAAATTCAATTAAATCTTGTGTTTTTTTAATTATAATCATCTCCATACTAATATGGATAATAAGAAAATTTAACAAGCCAATAGATTATAAATATTAATAATATCTATATTATTGATCATCCAATAACCTGTTGATATTATTATGGATATGAAACATAGCTTACCTCTTGCTCCACAATTCTACGTAACGGCTCCACAGCCTTGCCCGTACTTAAATAATCGAATTGAACGTAAGCTCTTTACTGGTCTTAATGAAATAAATGGTGAGGCTTTAAATAATACATTATCATCTCAAGGCTTTCGACGATCTCAAAATGTTTTATATAGACCTGCATGTGTTGGATGTTCAGCATGTATATCTGCCAGAATACGCGTTAACAACTTTAGATTGTCAAAATCCCAAAAAAGAATTTTAAATAAAAACTCAAATTTAATTAGAGGTTATCATTCAGCTTTAGCAACAGATGAGCAATATGATCTTTTTAATAAGTATCTAAATAAAAGGCATTCAGACGGTGGAATGTCAGAAATGACCATATTTGAGTATTCTTCAATGTTAGAAGAAACGCCTATTAATACAAAAATTGTTGAATACCACTCCAAGACGAAAAATGGCAGGCATAAACTTAACTGTGTGAGTTTAACAGATGTTTTAGATGATGGATTATCAATGGTTTATTCTTTTTTTAATCCAGAATTAACTAAATTAAGTTTAGGAAAATTTATGATATTGGATCATATAAATATCGCACAGGAGATGAATCTAAAATATTTATATCTAGGATATTGGGTCCCCGGAAGTAAGAAAATGGATTATAAATCAAAATTCTCAGCATTAGAATTATATATTGAAGGTGAGTGGAAATTTGCTAGCGATATTTCTAAAATTGATGCAAATGAGTTTAAAGGTTCTGAATATTCAATTTTAGAGCAAGTTTCACAACTTCCACTACCCCCAAAATATTAGAATTGATGTAATATAAGTACTTTTAAATATCTAATAACGAATTATTATTACGTTTTTGTGATATAATTGTAATTTTATTACAATAAATGCCTTTTATTATGTTTTTTCTCTTGACCATATTTTACATACTAATAATGTGCAAATTTGATTATGTATAATTATATGAAAAAAAATAAATAATATGTTCAGATTAAATCTCATTATGGGAAATTTTCGTCTAATACGGAGTACTTTAAAAAATGACTAAAACTATGACTGGTGCACAAATGGTTATACAAGCACTCAAAGATCAAGGTGTGGACACAATTTTTGGATATCCAGGCGGAGCTGTATTACCAATTTACGACGAAATTTTTCAACAAAGTGATATCAAACACATTTTAGTAAGGCATGAACAAGGAGCTACTCACGCAGCTGAAGGTTATGCTCGCTCTACTGGCAAACCAGGTGTTGTTTTAGTAACTTCAGGTCCTGGCGCAACAAATGCTGTAACAGGCATGACAGACGCGCTGATGGACTCAATTCCATTAGTAGTATTAACAGGCCAAGTTCCAACGTTCATGATTGGATCAGATGCTTTTCAGGAAGCCGATACAGTAGGAATTACTAGACCTTGCACAAAGCATAATTGGTTAGTTAAGGATACGAACAAGCTATCAGAGACTATCCATCAAGCATTTCACATAGCTACTGCAGGTCGACCAGGTCCTGTTTTAATCGATATCCCAAAAGATGTACAATTCGCTACAGGTATTTATACAGAAAAATCTAAATCAAAAATAGATCATTATAACCCTCAAAAAAAGGGAGATTTAGATTCTATTACTGAATTAGTAGAATTAATTGAAAAGGCAGAAAAACCAATATTTTATACTGGTGGTGGTGTTATTAATTCTGGCAATAAGGCAAGTCAGTTACTTAGAGAACTTGTAAAGGAAACTAATTTTCCAATCACATCTACCCTTATGGGGCTTGGATCTTATCCTGCTTCAGGAAAAAATTGGTTAGGTATGCTTGGAATGCACGGTACATACGAAGCAAACCTTTCTATGCATGGGTGTGACTTACTCATTAATATAGGTGCACGATTTGATGATCGTATTACTGGAATTTTAGATAAATTTAGCCCCAACTCTAAAAAAGCACACATTGATATAGATGCTTCATCAATCAATAAAGTTATATCTGTTGATATACCAATATTAGGAGATGTTGCATGTGTTTTAGAAGATTTATTAAAGATATGGAAATCTCGAGGTAACAAAACAAACGCTTCGAAAATTTCAGAGTGGTGGTCACAAATAAATGAGTGGCAATCACGAAATTGTCTATCTTACAAAAACTCTGATACTATAATTAAACCCCAATATGCATTGGAGCGGTTAGAGTTCCTTACTAAGGATCATCCCAACCGTTTTATAACAACAGAGGTTGGTCAGCATCAAATGTGGGCAGCCCAATATTTAGGCTTCGAGGATCCTCATCGTTGGATGACTTCTGGGGGTTTGGGTACAATGGGATATGGCGTGCCAGCATCTGTAGGTGTTCAAGTTGCTCACAATGATGGTTTAGTAATTAACATTGCTGGCGAAGCTTCATGGTTAATGAACATGCAAGAAATGGGCACATGTACTCAATACAATTTACCAGCAAAGCAGTTCATATTAAATAATGAACGTTTAGGTATGGTTAGACAATGGCAAGAATTACTACATGGTGAAAGATATTCCAACTCTTGGTCAGAAAGTTTGCCAGATTTTGTAAAATTAGCCGAAGCATTTGGAGCAAAAGGTATTCAATGCTCTGATCCAAAAAAACTTGATGATGCAATAATTGAGATGCTTGATCATGATGGTCCCGTAATTTTCGATTGTTTAGTTGAGAAACACGAAAATTGTTTCCCCATGATCCCATCAGGAAAAGCTCATAATGAAATGTTAATGGGTGATGATAAAACTGAAGACGCAATAGACTCAACTGGTGCTGTTATGGTCTAAATTAAATTAAATTAAATTTAATATACAATATGAACTACAGAGATTTGTGTAAAAGGAAATAATATGAATGCTTTAACATTAAAAAAGGGCTCTTCTAAAAAAAGTGCATATAACCTTAAAAATACAACTAGTGATGTATTGGAGTCACATACACTTGCAGTTCTAGTTGACAACGAAGCTGGAGTATTAGCTAGAGTCATTGGGCTTTTTTCTGGACGTGGATATAATATAGAAAGTTTAACAGTAGCAGAAACAAATCATGTTGATAAT
The DNA here is from genome assembly GCA_900197625.1 of Rhodobacteraceae bacterium Water-Bin34. Taxonomy (GTDB): domain Bacteria; phylum Pseudomonadota; class Alphaproteobacteria; order Rhodobacterales; family Rhodobacteraceae; genus Amylibacter. Next base: position 85,156 of record FZLS01000003.1, read on the forward strand.
TTATCAAGAATTACAATTGTTACTACTGGAACACCATCAGTTATTATCCAAATTAAGGCTCAATTAGCTAGGATGGTAGCAGTACATGATGTTCACGATTTAACTGTCGAAGGTCCTTCAGTTGAACGTGAATTAGCAATGGTCAAAGTAGTTTCAAGCGGTGAAAGTAGAGTTGAAGCCCTACGTACTTCTGAAATATTCCGCGCATTAGTTGTAGACACGACATTAGAAAGTTTTGTTTTTGAACTAACTGGAACTCCAGAAAAAATTGATGCATTTGTTGAATTAATGACACCATTAGGATTGGTTGATGTAGCAAGAACTGGTGTTGCTGCTATTTCTAGGGGCCTTTGATATTTTAAAAAATATTATAATTTAATTTGCATTTGACCAAATAGATGCAAGTGAGACAGATGATAATCTTGCTGCAGAACTATCTGCCCTACTGGTGAGTAATATTGGAACTTTTCCACCAACAACTATGCCACCTGCACAAGCACCTGTCATATAGACCATTGATTTGAACAATGTGTTACCAGATACTATTTCAGGTACTATTATTCCATCAGCAAACCCCGCCACAGGATCGTCACTTAGCCCTTTGATAACTTTAGATTTTTTAGATAATATTAAATCTAGCGCTAATGGGCCTGAAAAGTAAGCATCAGAAATATTTTGTTTAGCCCATTTAGATAGTTCTGCACCTTCAACTGAACTTAATACGGATGGTATTACTGACTCAGTAGCACTTAAAAATGCGATTTTTGGATGCTTTATTCCAAGCGCATTAAGTAGCTTGACTGCAGAAATGGTTGCATCTTTTCTAGTTTCTATATCTGGGTTAACATTTACTGCTGCATCAGAAATCACAATAGGTGAACCACCATCAGGATGACTCATTGCAAATAGATGAACAAATTTAGATCCAATTCTTAATCCAGCATCACGATTAAGTGCAGCCTTCATGAAAACATCAGTATGAAGTTGACCTTTCATAAGAACGTCAGCCTCACCTACCCCACAAAGATTAGCAGAAATTGATGCAGCTTCTGCCTCGCCATTAGCATTAATGATTTTGTATTTAGAAATATCCCAAGATAACTTTGATGCTTCTAAATAAATATCTTCAGTTTCTCCTATAAAAATAGGTGTCATAATGCCTTCATTTGTTGCTTCATAAGCTGCCAGCATAGGTAATGATGCACCAGCTCTTGCTATTGCAACTTTAGGAACTTTACCTAATCTAGCACGTGCTAAAAAATCAGCGGGACAGATTGGATCTGCCCCGCTGATAAATTTATTTTCGTTATTCAAAATTATGCACCTTTTTGAGGAATCATATCACTTTTTGAGATACCAGCAACAGCTACAGGAGCTTTCATTGCATCTCTACGGAATGGTTCACCCAGCTCTTTATTCAATATAATTTCTATAAATGTAGTTTTACCTTCATTCATTTGAGCTTTAATTGCCGCATCTAATTTATCAGTTAAATCATCCATTGATGCTGCCTGAACACCAACAAGTCCACATGCATTTGCAATTGCTGCATATGAAACATCTTCGTCAAGTTCAGTGCCAACGAAATTATCATCAAACCATAGAGTAGTATTACGCTTTTCTGCACCCCATTGGTAATTTCTAAATATTACCATAGTAATTGCAGGCCACTCACCTCTTCCAACAGCTGTCATTTCATTCATAGAAATTCCGAATGCTCCATCACCAGCAAAGCCTATTACTGGTACATTTGGTTGAGCAATTTTTGCACCAGCTATTGCAGGAAAGCCATATCCACATGGGCCAAATAAACCAGGCGCTAAATACTTTCTTCCTTCTTCGAAAGATGGGTAAGCATTACCAATAGCGCAGTTATTACCTATGTCTGAGGATATTATAGCATTGTTTGGCATAGCAGCCTGTATCGCTCTCCAAGCCATTCTTGGAGACATGTGATCAGGCTTATCAGAACGAGCGCGCTCATTCCATGTTGTACCTGGATCATCGTCTTCATGATCCATTGATGTTAGTTCTTGCGCCCAAGCTGATTTTGTTTTCGCAATTGTTGCTTTGCGATCAGCTCTATTAGCCTCACCTGCATGATCAGATAAGCTTGATAATAATTCTTCAGCTACTTTTTTAGCATCACCAACTATGCCAACTGTTACATCTTTGGTTAATCCAATACGGTCTGCATTAATATCGACCTGAATAATTTTTGCATCTTTAGGCCAATAATCAATACCATAGCCTGGTAATGTTGAAAAAGGATTTAATCTTGTACCTAAGGCTAAAACCACATCTGCCTTTGAAATTAACTCCATACCTGCCTTAGATCCATTATAACCTAATGGACCAGCAAACAATGGATGGTTACCAGGGAATGCATCATTATGTTGATATCCGCAACATACAGGAGCATCTAATCTTTCAGCAAGTGCTGCAGAAGCTGGTATGCCACTTGAAAGCACAACACCCGCACCATTTAATATAACTGGGAATTTTGCATTTGATAGTAATTCTGCTGCTTGATTTAAAGCATCTGATCCACCAGAAGGACGCTCAAACTCGACTACTCTTGGCAATTCAATATCAATTACTTGAGTCCAGAAATCACGTGGTATATTAATTTGTGCTGGGCCTGAAGCTCTTTTAGCCTGTAAAATAACTCTATTAAGTGTCTCTGCAATACGAGAAGGATCTCGCACTTCTTCTTGGTAAGCAACACAATCAGCAAATAAGTTCATCTGCTCCATCTCTTGGAAGCCGCCCTGTCCTATAGTTTTATTTGCTGCTTGTGGAGTAACTAATAATAGAGGTGTATGGTTCCAATAAGCAGTTTTAACTGGTGTTACAAAGTTAGTGATGCCTGGACCATTCTGTGCAACCATCATAGACATTTTACCAGATGCTCTTGTGTATCCATCAGCCATCATTCCGGCATTACACTCATGAGCTGCGTCCCAGAAGTTAATTCCCGCTGCTGGAAATAAATCTGAGATTGGCATCATAGCGGATCCAATAATCCCAAATGCATGTTCAATTCCATGCATTTGTAATACTTTTACAAATGCTTCTTCAGTTGTCATTTTCATATTAAATTTCCTTTTAGAGCAGCACTGAGGCTATTTTGATAATTCTGGTGCGCTTATATTATTTTTAACATTAAATTTGCAAACACTTTCACCCAAAATTAAGTACTTTTACGACAATGTCGCAAAACAACCCATAAAAGTAATGTAACTTTAGATTAATAGTATAGAAATCATGTAAAAGTGATTATGAATTACAAATATAATTTGAAATATATTTCATTTTCTTAATTCATAAATTTTCTTGAGCAATGGCTGCGTAGCAACATGCAAATTAGAAATTGATTCATTACCTTCTATAACATTACCAATTTCAACAGCTGCAACCTTGCCCAATTCAACTCCCCATTGATCAAATGAGTTAACTCCCCAGATAATTCCCTGTACAAATATTTTATGCTCATACATTGCAATAAGCCTACCTAATGAAAATGGTGACAACTCTTTATGTATAATGGATGTACTTGGTTTATTACCTTTAAAATATCTATGCGGGGTGAGGTTTTTTGCTTTTTCAGCATCAACATTATTCTTTAGCATTTCTTTAAGAACTTTATCTTTTGATTTCCCAAAGGCTAATGCTTCAGATTGCGCTAAAAAATTAGATATTAGTTTTTCATGATGTCCAGATAAATTATGTGAAGCCCTTGCAGCAATTATGAAATCTACAGGGACTATATTAGTTCCCTGATGTAATAATTGAAAAAATGAATGCTGAGCATTTGTTCCAGCTTCACCCCAAACAATTGGAGCAGTTTCAATTGAAACATCAGATCCATCTTTTGAAACAGATTTACCGTTACTTTCCATATCCATTTGTTGGATATATGCAGGAAAACGGTCTAATCTCTGATCATATGGTATTATCGCTAAAGTTGGTAACTTCATAAAATTACGGCGCCAGATACCAATTAAACCCAATAAAACTGGTAAATTTTTATTTAATGGAGCAGTTTTAAAATGAATATCCATATCTCTAAAACCTGCCAAAAGTTCGCGAAAATTTTTGGATCCTATTGATAGTGCTATTGGCAGTCCAATTGAAGCGCACATTGAATATCTGCCTCCAACCCAATCCCAGAATCCGAAAACATTTTCATTTTTTATTCCAAATTCCTTTGTGGCTTTAAGATTACTAGATAGTGCAACCATGTTGTTGCTAATTTCACTTTCTGTGAGTTTAGATAAAAGCCAATCTTTTGCTGTTTTAGCATTTGTCATTGTTTCAATTGTGGTAAACGTTTTTGAAGCCACAAGAATTAATGTTCTTTTTGGATCTAACCCAGATGTTGTATCCAAAAAATCATTACCATCAACATTCGAAATAAAATGTAAATTAGGGCCACCATTCGAGAAGGCACTTAATGCATTTACACTCATTACTGGACCTAAGTCAGACCCGCCTATCCCAATGTTAATTACATCAGTAAATGATTGTCCATGGGCATTAGAAATCTTACCTGATCTAATCGAGTCTGCAAAATTCAAAAATTCATTTAATACATCATCCACCATATCTGATGTTGGAATTGCATCTACTTCATAAGCATCGGTTGAATTTGCTCTAAGTGCAACATGCATTACCGCTCTGTTTTCTGTGCTATTTATATATTTGCCAGAAAACATTGCATCACGTTGTTGTTCTAAATTGCATTCTTTAGCAAGTTTTATCAAATTACGTAGCACACCTTCATCTATGCATTCTTTTGAAAAATCAATGTTAAGATCATCTTTGCTAAATGAAAATTGATCAAATCTTTTTGGATTATCTAAAAATAAATCGTTTAAATGAACATCTTTTAATCTATTCCAATCTTTTTGAAGATTATTCCAAGAAGCAACGTTTTGAATGCTCATGATAACTCTCTAACTGCATCTTTTGCTAATTTTTCTATATATTGCCAATCTTTATTAGTGATAACATCTTTCGGAGCAACCCAAGATCCGCCAACACATTCAACATTAGGTGAGTCTAAATAGTTCTTTGCATTTTCTTGTGAAACACCACCCGTAGGACAAAATGTGATGTTTGGTAAAGGAGAGGAAAGTGATTTTAAAAATTTTGCACCTCCAGCTGCTTCAGCTGGAAAGAATTTTTGAACACTATACCCTTTCTCTAAAAGTACCATTGCTTCACTTGCCGAACTTGCTCCAGCAAGTAATGGCAAACCAGCTTCTTCACAGGCACTAATTAGATTATCCGTTGCACCTGGAGAAACGCCAAAGGTTGCCCCTGCTTCAACAGCATTGTTAACATCTGTATAAGTTAAAAGCGTTCCAGCCCCAACAATACCACCTTTAATTTTTGACATTTCACGAATTGCATCAAGTGCACATTCTGTTCTTAATGTGACTTCTAGTACTGGTAACCCACCTGCAACTAGTGCTTCACCAAGATCTCTTGCGGTAGATATATCATCGATTATGAGAACCGGTATAACTGGTGCAATTTTACATATTTCTAAATTTCTGATACTGGCATCTTTTGATGATATTTTTCTCATTAAAGTCTCTTTCTAAAAATTAAATACTGATGCACCTGATTTTGCTGGACCAGCATTATTCCTAAATATGTCAAACAATTCCCTGCCAACACCAAAACTATTGTTCATTAAATCAGGATGATTAACTTTTCTATCGAAAATTTTGTTGTTATCAACATCAATTGTACCATTAAGTGCATTGACAGTAACAATATCTCCGTCTTGAAGATATGCTATGGGACCTTCGTCTAATGCTTCTGGAGACATATGAATTGCAGCTGGAACTTTACCTGATGCTCCAGACATTCTTCCATCTGTAATTAAAGCTACATTTAGCCCTCTGGTTTGAAGAACAGACATACAAGGAGTTAAGTTGTGTAATTCGGGCATTCCATTAGCCCGTGGTCCTTGATACCTTACAGCAATTATAACGTCATTAATGAATTCACCGTCACGAAAAGCCTTTAAAACAGATTCTTGATCATTAAAAACCCTCACAGGAGCTGTTATTTTTCGTCTGGAAATTTCTACTGCGGAAACCTTCATTACAGCACTACCCAAATTTCCATTTAAATCTGCTAAACCACCAGTTTCTTGAAAAGGATCTAATGTTGTTGATATAATTTTAGAATTAAGACTAGAAGAAGCACCAGAGTGCCAATCAAGTTCACCATCTATAATTTTTGGTTCTTTTGTATATGCTTCCAATCCATTTCCCATTATGGTTTGGGTGTCTGAATGCAATAAATTAGCTCCCAACAATTCTGTAATTACTAGTCCTAGACCACCCGCGGCATGGAAATGGTTAACATCAGCCAATCCATTAGGGTAAACCTTAGCTAAAAGTGGTATTACTTTTGATATTTCAGCAAAATCAGACCAATCAATTATAATGCCCGATGCTCGAGCCATAGCGATTAAATGAATCAATAAATTAGTAGAGCCACCAGTTGCCATTAATCCGACTATTCCGTTTACATAAGCTTTTTCATCTAAAACTTTAGATACTGGAATATAATTTGAACTTAAATCTGATATGGAGAGAGCATGTTTTGCTCCAAAATCAGTCAATGCATCCCTCAGTGGTGTATTAGGATTTACAAAACTTGATCCAGGTAAGTGTAAACCCATAAACTCCATAAGCATTTGGTTTGTATTAGCTGTACCATAAAATGTGCATGTTCCAGGACCGTGATAACTTGCCATTTCTGATGCCATTAAATCAGAGCGGTTAGCCTTTCCCTCAGCAAAATCTTGTCTAATTTTTGCTTTCTCATCATTACTTTGACCAGTGGTCATAGGGCCTGCTGGCAAAAATACTGCTGGTAAATGACCAAATGTTGCAGCAGATATGATCATACCAGGTACAATTTTATCACAAACGCCCAGATAAACAGTTGTATCAAAAACATTATGCGATAGTCCAATCGCAGCTGACATAGCAATTGCATCACGGCTAAAAAGTGATAATTCCATGCCTGTCTGACCTTGTGTTATGCCATCACACATAGCAGGTACACCAGCAGCAACTTGAGCAGTACCACCAGCAAGCCTGGCAGCTTTTTTTATTATATCAGGATACTTTTCAAAAGGCTGATGAGCTGAAAGCATGTCATTATAAGCATTTATAATTCCAATGTTTCCACCTGCTCCATCAATTAATCGTTTTTGATCTTCAGGAACTGGTGCATATGCGTGTGCTTGATTTCCACAAGACAAATGTGCTCTTTTGGGACCTTCTTTTCGTGCATCATTCATTTTATTGAGATAAAGAGAACGTGTTGCTTCTGATCGTTTTGTAATTCTATCAGTTACTATTTTTATTGTTGGATTAATCATCATTTAATTTCCTATTAAATTGATTTTTATTACTGTCTGATAAAGTTTAAAGTTGATTATTATTGCCAACTACGACCATCACGGGTCAATAATTCTGCTGCTTCTGCAGGCCCATTTGTTCCAATATTATAATCAATTGGAACATTGTTGGATTTATTCCAATCTGACATGATATTATCAATCCAACTCCATGCTGCTTCAAGTTCATCACCCCTCATGAATAACGTTTGGTCACCTCTACAAGTATCCATTATTAGTCTTTCATAAGCTTCAATTGCTTCAACTTGTCCTGAAAGCTGTGCAAAAGTCATATCCAAAGGTGCATTGATTAATCTCATACCACCAGGGCCGGGTTCTTTTACTCCAATATGAAGTGTCATGCCTTCTTCTGGCTGGAGTCTTATCACAAGTTTATTTTGATAATTTTCACCTAAATCAGGAAAGATTGAATGAGCTAGAGGCTTAAATTCAATAACAATTTCTGATACTTTTTTTGACATTCCTTTACCAGTTCGCAAATAAAATGGTACTCCAGCCCACCTCCAATTAGATATATGAGCTTTTAAGGCAACAAAACTTTCAGTTTTTGAGTTTATATTATTTACATGAGATTTAAATGAGTTGTCACCATCAACATATTGACCTCTGACCGTATCTTTCACGTCAACAGGCTGAATAGCTCTTATAACTTTAAGTTTTTCATTTCGAATATCATCTGCATCAAAATGCGCTGGGGGCTCCATTGCAATTAAGCAAAGTAATTGCATTAAATGGTTTTGAACCATGTCACGCATAGCCCCAACGTCTTCATAATATTCACCACGTCCGTTAACATCACCTGTTTCAGCAACGGTTATTTGAACATGATCAATATAATTATTATTCCACAACGGCTCCAATAATACATTTGCAAACCTTAAGGCCATTAAATTTTGTACTGTTTCTTTACCTAAGTAATGGTCAATTCTGAAAATTTGCTTTTCATTAAAAACTCTACGCAATGTATCATTCAACATTTTAGCTGATGGGAGGTCAGTACCCAAAGGTTTTTCCACTACGACGCGTGTGTTAGCAGTTATTAATGCATAATCATTTAACTTTTTTGAACAACTATCAATCAAAGAAGGACTAATAGATAAATAAAATGTTCTTATTTGATTGGAGTTAGAATCAAAAAACTTTTCAAGCTCTTTCCAACCTTTGTCTGATTTTAAATCAACACTTAGAAAGGTAATCATTTTACAAAATTTAACAACATCATTTTGATCATAAACATTTGCAGGGACGAATTCTTTTATAAAATCCACCACCATGACACTATATTCTTTACTTGAAAGTTCTTGTCTAGAGATACCGAGTATTCGAGACACATCTGGAATTTGTCCAGCTATGAAACGTCTAAATAGCGCTGGAATGATTTTGCGTTTTGCCAGATCACCAGTAGCGCCAAATACAACCAAATCAAAGGGTTGTACCGGTATAGTCTTAGAAACCATTTTAAAAACCTTTTATAAATTTGCCATTACTTTAGCAGTATCAATCATTCTATTAGAAAAACCCCATTCATTATCATACCAGGAAACCACTCTGACCAAACCACCTTTAGTTACAGTTGTTTGTGGTTGTGCGTAATTACTAGAAGTAGTCGTATGATTATAATCTATAGAGACTTTTGGTTCATTTTCAAAGTTAAGAATACCATTCATTCTCCCCTCAGATGCTGATTTTAGTGCTGCATCAATTTCTTCTACGCTCACAGATCTATTAGGAATATAAGACAAATCAACCAATGATACGTTTGGTGTTGGCACTCGAATAGCACTACCCTCTAATTTTCCAGTTAATTCTGGAAGCACTAATGAAATTGCACGTGCAGCACCAGTAGAAGTTGGTATCATAGATAGTGAGGCGGCCCGCGCACGGTATAAATCTTTATGATCACCGTCATGTAGAGCTTGGTCACCTGTATATGCATGAATAGTTGTCATATATCCAGATTTTATACCTGCTAGATCATTTAATACTTTTGCTATTGGCGCCAAACAATTTGTTGTACATGAACCATTTGAAACAATTAAATCTTTAGAACTTAATGTGTCCTCATTCACTCCATAAACAATTGTTTTATCTACGTCTGTTCCAGGCGCTGAAATTAAAACTTTATTAGCACCAGAAAGTAATAATTTTTCGGCATCATTTCTTTTTGTAAAAAATCCTGTGCATTCCATTGCAATGTCAACATCATTCCAAGGTAATTTTTCAGGCTCTCTTATTGATGTTATCCTTATAAACTTATCATTTATTTTTATACCGCCAGCCGTAGCTTCAACAACTCCATCAAAACGTCCGTGAACTGAGTCATATCTTAATAAATGTATTATAGTATTGATCTCAGATAGATCGTTTATGGCAACAACATCTATGTCATGATGATTATATTCAAAGACTGATCTTAATACTGATCTCCCTATTCGTCCAAAACCATTAATTGCTACCTTTAAAGTCATACTAATTTCCCTAATAATATATAAATCCACATTACCGTTAGCGCTAACGGAAATACTAAAGTTAGTCAATATATTTTTCAAAATTCTTACGTGACATCTTCATTGTAAAGTATAAGAATATAACTATGAATTCTAACTTAACCTTAAAAGATGTTGCGTTATTAGCCGGTGTAAGCGAAATGACTGCATCGCGCGCAATGCGCAATGCAAACGATGTCTCAATTACAACACGAAAAAAAGTAATGGATGCAGCCGCATCAATAGGATACGTGCCAAATCGCATTGCAGGAAGCTTAGCCTCTAAAAAAGTAAACTTGGTTGGAGTAGTTATTCCATCTGTAAAAAGTTATGTTTTCTCAGAAGTGCTTGATGGAATATCAGCCTCGCTAAATCCATCAAAATTACGTCCAGTTTTTGGGCTTACTGATTATGATCTTGATACTGAGGCTGATGTTATAAGAGAAATGCTAGAATGGCGCCCTAGTGGCCTTATCGTTGCTGGATTGGAACACTCTGAAATAGCAAAAAAGATACTAAAGAACACCAATACACCATTAGTCGAGATAATGGATACAGACGGTGATCCAATTGACTCTTGCGTTGGTGTTTCTCATTATTCAGCAGGATATAATATGGCATTAGCAATTATGGAAAAAGGTCATACAAAAATAGGTTTCTTAGGCACAAAAATGACATCTGACTTTAGGGCATCAAAACGCTTTAATGGCTTTGTTGATGGGCTGCAATCGAAAGGCATTAAACTTATTGACCAAGAAAATTATTCATCCGGCTCAACAGTTGAAAAAGGTAAAGATTCCACTCAACGAATGCTAAAAAGAAATCATAATCTGGATTGCATATACTGTTCAACCGATGTGATCGCAATGGGAGCAGTGATGCACTGTCTTGAAGCCAAAATATCTATACCAAATGAATTAGCAATTGCAGGTTTTAACAAATTAAGTATGGCATCAGGCTTACCTATAAAACTTGCAACTACAGACTCATTAAGGTTTGAAATAGGAAAATTGGCAGCTAATTTAATATTAGAGCGCAATGACCAGAAAATAACAAATACTGCAAAAACTATTGAATTAGAAACAATAGTAGATATTGGGACTAGTATTTAGATTTCGCTTAATAAAGGTGGGTTTGCTCCCTTACGAGATACAGTTATTGAAGCTGCTTTAATTCCATATTCCAAAGCCATTGATATGTGTTTTGATGATAGATTTTTTACATTGCTCTTTGATAATAATTTTAAATTACTTAACTTAGCTAAAAACCCAGCATTAAAAGTATCACCTGCACCGACAGTATCAATCACATTAACTTTTTGAGCAGGTAGATTAATTACTTTTTTATTTTTTACATATGCGGCCACTCCTTCAGCGCCCTTTGTGACAATAATTAATTTTGCTCCTAAATTATGTAATTTTTCTATTTTTTCATTAATGCTGCTACCTGAAGTAACTATCCAGTCCAAATCTTCATCCGAGACCTTTAGTATATCACTAGAAGAAATCATCTTATTTAATCTTTTTCGATAAGAAATTTCATCACTAATAAAAGTGCTTCTAATATTTGGATCTAAAAATAAAACTTTATTTTTAATTTCCTGAATAAACAATTTTTCATAAGCAGACGCGGCTGGTTCTGTACATAAACTTATTCCGCCAAAACATAGCGTGGTAGCAATCTTTGGAATATTAGGGAAATCTGAGTAATGAATGCTATTTCCTGCTGAATTTTCATCATAAAATGTATAATTTGCTTGTCCATCTTTTACATCAACAAACGCTAATGTAGTTGGTTTTTCATTTCTGATCAAAAGTTTAATATTAACGTTTGATTCAGTTAAATCTTTTTTTATTTTCTCACCAAATAAATCTGTTGAAACACCTGATATTAATCC
>FZLS01000078.1 GCA_900197625.1 Rhodobacteraceae bacterium Water-Bin34
GTAAAGTGTTCCATAACATCTTGTGCCATATCAGCACTATGAATTGTAAACTTCTCAATTAACAATGATTGTACTTCCGCACATGGGTAGTATTCATTTAAGAAGAACAAGAAGTCATAGCTGAAGTTCTTGCCATTTTGATATGTAACGTCGAATGGTGGTGTTTCTGGGTTGTTTAGAATAGCTTCAACAGTATCTGACATATCTTGAACAGCAGGAGCCGCTGACATGAATGTAAACATACTATCGCAGTCGAAGATTTTTTCCATAAACTCGCCAACCATGGTGTTGATTGTTGCCGCAGAGGCATCAGGATAGAAACCAGATGCAGTCAGCAATCCAGCAGCGTATCTTGCATGGATTTGAATTTGATCTTCTTCTTCCCAAGCTACAAGAATATACTTTTCACTATTTTGGATAAACTCACTAGTACAAACTTCTTCCCAAGGTTTAAAAATAATATCAGCACCAGCATTAGCGCGAATACTATCGGCACGTACTCTTACATCATACTCGACGATTTTGCTGTCTGGCATTGATGATTCAATCATGCAAACCGTTCTAGGTGTTTTCGTGTGATAAAATGAGTTCATCTCGAAAAATACAGTTTCGAGGTTAGTTGAGTTTGTAATATACTTTCTGTTATTCAAAAAATAAAGGTGTTGGCCTATCATGATGTCACTCCTAGTTTTTCCATCGCATCGTCGTTCCAAGTCCAATCGTATGGGTTATATTCTGCAAGGACATCTTTGTTTAAAACACATCCATCGACGTTTAAAGTTTCTTGAGCTTCAAAAATTAGTCTACTTGCACAAGCTACAGCAAATTGGCAGCCATTGCAATCAGATACTTTGCTTGATCTATTTATGCCCTTGGTTACTAGCTCGTTTTTACGATCTAATATTTCTTCGAAGGTAAGACCTGTAACGTCTAAGTTTTTATTATTAAGGAAGAATGCTTGTTCGTGTAGCATTACGTTTAAATGTGTAGTAGGTCCGTGTTCTCCTGGTACGATTGTAAGTCCAATAAAGTTAATTGAATTACAATAAAGATTAGCCATTGACATGACTGTATCTTGTGCGTTATCTTTATCAATAACTCTACCAAGGAAATCGTTCCATCCAAACAGGTTTCTACGCTGTACCAATTGAGATCTCGCTCTTGAAAAAGCAGGGTTCATTTCTACAATAGTTTCGTATTCGTTTACTGATTTTTGAATAATCTTGTTATATGTTTCTTTATCAATCTTTTTACCAACAACGTTAGAAGCCTGAAGTGTCCAAGACCAATCCATTTGTTTCGGTGTATTATTTTTAAAGAATTCTACTTTTTCCATAACATTATTAAAGTATTCTTCATCGTTTAACATCTGATCTACTTTACCGATTGGCATAATAAACTCAATGATCATATCACGGCGATACTTATCTTCGTCATCAAGAATTGCATAGATTTCTTTTACTCTTTCCATTGTAGCGATATCAAATTTTGCAGGTGCTGCAATACGAGCGCCAACGTGTTCTCTCATAATCTCTTGGACTACTGAGTTATTTAAAACTGACTCTGTGTTAGTTGCAGAAAAGAAGTCTGTTGGACCTATGACAAATTCTCTAAGATTAAGCCCAGTTCTTTTTACACCATCAGTGAGTTCCTTTGCTCTATCAATAATTTGTTGGTTCATATCAGGATTAATATTTTTATCTACGAAACAACCTAAGCAACCGTGATCGCACCCAGCTAAAACTTCCATTTGAATAAGAACATCGAACTTAGATGCATCAGATGGTGTTAGACTTTCTGGTCCAGAATATCTCATTTGTTTACAATATGATTTTTGCATAGACATTAGCGTCTTCCTCTCGATGTGTGACAACTACTGTGGCAACTAGCATGGCACGGGTTAATTGTCTTTACCGTATTTACGATCCTGCTCTCCATTAGGTCAACCGCTCTTCTCACGTTGTCTTCTACAGTATCTACAATATCTTGAGCATACATAAGTCCACCTGCAGTAACTCCAGAGTCATAATAGCCGTCAAAGAGTGCATCCCTCCCAGTCCAGGAGTAATGTAGATATCTTCTAGTAAAGTTTGTGTTTGTAGTATATTGGGCACCGTCAAGCCTCAACGCACCGCCGTAAGTGCTATCAAACCTATAATACCGAATATACGAATTTACGGTATATGTGACGGTTTTATCAAAAGTTCTTAGTTGTGAGCCAGAATATGTTTGTACATATGAGTTAATGTCAGATACTGATGCAACCATTATCTTCTTCCTCTAGATGTATGACAACTACTATGACAGCTTGTGTGACACGGACGTGCAGTCATACTTCTGTTAGTTAGTCTGCCTTCGACCAAATCAACAGCTCTTCGAACAACACCGGTAATTGAATCAATAACATCTTGTGAACGGATAATACCACCGGTATATATTCCGCCATCAAGGTAGTTGTTAAACAGTGTATTGTTTGCATTAACGTATTCAAATCTGTGGTAATGAGTACTATTACCATAATTACCATAGCCGTTAACAACCATCCACGATCCGTAGGAACTATCAAAACCCCAAATGCGAACCCACGATTGTATTGTAATAGTAATTCCTTTATCAAACGTGCGTAGCTGTGCTCCAGCTTTTTGTTGCATGCTAGTGTTTAAATCTGCATATGATGGCATACTATACTTTCACCTCTACTTCTCCATTTTCGGAATCGTTAAGTGCAATTCCTATAATCTCATGACTATTTATACCAGAAGTACCATAGTCTATTCCTTTACATTTGCCGTCAATATCAGGTATTAACCATTGACCCTTTTTAACATCTCCATTTACTTTACATGGTATGCGTCCTTTAAGAGCAATATAAGGATTCATTTTGCCTTCAAGAGAGTCATCATCTTCGATTTCCATATCGTTCATTTTAACACCAGGTGATGTAGAAATAACTCCCAAGATAGGCATTCCTGGTTGATAAAGAGTACCTTCAGATTCACCGTCTAAATTCATACCTAGTAATGTACCATTCTCATAAACCTCATCAGCAGAATATCTTTCAGCAAGGTCAGCCCATCTTGCTGACGTAGCTGTACCGACATATATGCCGTCGTTATTAACATACGCTTTATCAGAACCATCGCGCCGGAATTGACAAATGCGGTTTGAGTTACCACCAGCAGCGATATAGAATCTGTCTGAGTGATATTCAATTTTACCTTTATCGTTTCCTGGGTTACCGGTCCAAGAGGTGTTTGCATCCTCATAGTACCAGTGGTTTGGTGAAGAACCGTCAGTCATTCTAGTTCTAATCATCCATTGACCGCCGGTATTTAAGTATCCACACCAACTTGCCGAGTCACCGTGTAACCACATCCTAATATTGCCGTCATATGTTGATCTTAATTGCATATTAATAGAAGAATTGTTGTTATTACCAGTCGCGTGCCAGTATTGAGACGATCTCGCATAGAAGTGACAACCGTTATTTTGGTTATATAAACCTTCTGCTCCACCGTCGTTACGGAACCAATCTCGAGCATAAATGTTTGTAGCACGCATACCTGAGTTAAAGTTAGAGAACGATGATGGATCACAATAATAACCGGTGTTGTTTGAGTCATAGAAGATAGGCGCACGGAAGCTAAATCCTGAGTAAGCATAGTTTGCATCACCATAAACTCTAAACAAGTCAGAATTCGCAATAGTGTTAGTTGACCCGCCGTGACGACCAATGTAGAAGTCAGCACCAGATGTATTATTGTTATTTGAGTCTAGGTTAATAAAGAGAGAACCATATGTGTTAATACGAATATCGTCAGATGTGGCTCCAGTATTGTTACGAGATGCTATAGCATGGTTTGTACTATCATCACCATAAAAAGTAATCCAGTCACCACGATCACGCATATTATAACGATCTGCTGTAATTGTGCCCATCAACGATGTAGATGCAGGGTTTGTGTAACGAGCTGTATCGTTTGAGTCATAAAAAATTGGAGATCTTAATGAACTATTCGCTTGTAACGAGTTGTTTACAAAAACATCATTAGCACCTAATGGGTCACCACCATTATTGATTGACATAACCTGAGTATTCATGTCATAGTCGTTATAGAAACGCATACCGTTATAACTAGAGTTTGCACCCATTTTAACACCAGTATGGAATGCAATTCTTAAATCAGGATATGGGCTAGCCCAATTGCCACTTTCACGATAAATCGCGTATGCAGTAGATTGGTTCTCAGCAAAATATAGTCCAAACTGATCGTTTTGTGATACTGCATCTCTATGTGTAAAACGGTTTGCTTTAATTTGACCAGAAATTCTTGCATCACCGGCTGGATTTACAAAGTAAGCTGAATCATCTCTATCATAGAAGATAGGAGCATAGAAGTCGTGGTGCGAATCTACTTTGGAGTTAGTGGTTTGTAGTGACCAACCGTTATCTTGTGATAAAAAGCCAATCTGGTTAGAATTGTTTGCATAAACTGCACCGCGATAAATATTACTTGCTGTATGCATATCTAATCTAACAACAGTTTGACCGCCGTAGGCTCTCCAAGCTTCAGTACTTGTTGAGTACCAATGCATACCTGTTGATTGGTTGTACATACCCTCGCCAGAGTTATCATTACGGAACCAATTACGAGCATAAACTTCGTTAGCACGAATAGATGTACCAAAGTTAGAAGCACCGGCTGCGTTAACATAATAACCAGTATCATCTCTATCGTACATGATAGGAGTGTCTAATCTGCTTCGAATTAATGTTTGACCATCACCTCTGATAATCACATTCCAATCACCGGATAGGCCGCCGTCTATAAATCTAATATCTTCACCGCCAGATGTAGCAATTTTAAGGTGCGCATCGTTGTCGTCAGTTGCTTGTATATATCCGCGAAGATTACCAGCTGCTGTTTGGAACTCTGCATAACCACCAGACGCATACCTAATTATATTAACAATGGATGTTGATGCAAAATCACCATAATATGCAGTGTTATTTGAGTCATAGTATCTTGATGCATAGAAAGGCGTATTACCAGGGTTTGCGTTGTATATCGCAACATCAGAATATGCAGAATAGACTGAGCCACTATTGAAAGACTGTTGCCATAGACGCATACCGCGACCAGACTTTTTAAACATCAATAAGTTATCTGAACCGCCAGAAGCATCTGTGTAAGATCTTAAGTGTAAGTAATCAGCCCATGGCGAAGTGTTATTATTCGCCCAAGATGTGAAACCAAAGGTTAATCTACCTGAAGTGTGATCATTTGGCTCAATAGTTCTATTATCAACTCTTAATAAGTTCTGAGCATACCCTGCGATATTTCCACCAATAGGATTATCAACATTTAAATCTAAGAACCTTGATGTGCCAGCAGGGTTAGCAGTATACGCTGTATTATTTCTATCTGCCAAGTAATCAGCTATTAGTCTGCCATAAATTGTAGCGCCAGCTGAGTTCGTGCTGAATTTCTCGGTACCGTTATGATAAAGTTTAACATCACTATTCTGTAGGAATTGAGCAGCCCATTCGTTATTTGTATCGTTATAAATGCCTGACATACCAGCGCCGCTTGACATGAATACCCAGTCGTCGTTAATTGCGTAACCAGCATAACCATTTGTATTACCCGTTACTCTAATAGTACCGTATTGGCCTGATATACCATCGATATATCTTGAAGAACTATCTACTTCAAAGCGGTTACCACGAACCGTATTCATTATAGATGTTCCACCGAAGTCACCATAATAAGAATTATCATCACTATCGTAGAAGCGTGGACCATAGAAACTATTTGTGGCTGTAGCAGTACCGCCAATAGTTACGTTGCGTGACATGTTCCAATCACCGTTAGAGTCTGTCCAGTTACTATCTGTAACGAATCGTAATCTATCAGGATCTGCACCTTCGCCCATACGAAGCATTTGACGACCACCAGCAACAAGCTGCATGTCGTCTGCACCTACAAATCTTAAATAAGTATCTGTGTCACCACTGTGGCGAAGATATTCATTAATATATACTTGATTAAGTACAGATGTTGAAGCGGGATCTGCGTAGTAACCTGAGTTATTAGTATCATAAAAACGTTGTGCTCTATGATAACGCCCAGCGTATACGTCACCAGAAGTATCAACTCTAAGTCTCATCGCGCCTTGATTTGCACCAGAAGTAAACTGTAAATTACCACCAGAATTTGTTGCTAAGTCATCTGGTGACTCATAAATCTGCCACAGATTACCACCGTTCCATTTAATACCTTCATTAGGACCTGGATCGTTAAACGTTAAATTGTTTAGATTGTTGATAGAACCGTTTGTCCAATCCCAAGAACCAGCAACTTTAGCACCGGTTAGTGGCTCGATATAATAAGCTGTATTGCCTCTATCTCTAAATCTATTTGCATCAACGATATCTGCTGTGATATCATCAACTGTTAAGTCGCCAGTAATTGTTGCGTTTCCACCTACCGTTAAATCGACTTCAACTGTAAGATTTGGAGTAACTAAATCAGATTGTACGTTAGTACGTTTTAAAATTGGAGGACCAAATTCACGTGTAGCACCACCTGCACTATAATTCATAAGAGAAATAACTCTTACATAGCGAACACCTTCACCGTCAGAACCGTTATAAGGTGTATGAGATGTTGGAAGAGTATGAGTGCCTTTGTATTCTGTCCAAGATGTTGAAGTAACGTTGACCGCAGATGCCGCGAAGTATATAATACCATCATTAGAAGCAATTGGGTTTTTATTTTTATCGTATTGTCTAACACCGAGATAGAATAAACCACCAGAACCACTAATAGTTCTTACAGCTTGTTCAAGATAAATTACTTCTCCAGGTTGAACCGGAATATAATCAGAGTCGAAATCTCTGTAACCCGCACTTCTTAAAGCATAGCTTGCTGCAAACGGGCCATTTCCGTTTTTAATATATTCACCCGTACTAGATGTAGCATTATTTTCAGAACCTTGCATAGGCTGAACGACTCGCTTATCCCAATAGTCTGAAGCATCAAACATTTTAAGATCACCAAGACCTGATCCGTAAGTCTTTAGAAGACCCAAATCTTCATTACCACCGTTAAGTGCAAGAGATCCAAATATACCAGCACCGTATGCTTGAATGTTTCCGTTTTCTTCAAACCAAAAACGTTCTCCAACTCCATTAAAATGAAGAGCCATAGTAGAGCGAGAGTTTCTAGTGTTATGCATGATTGACGGGAAGTTAGCATCAGCAGATGTGTTTTGGATTAAAATCATGCGTTCTTGTGCAGATTTAACTTCGAGTGGATAAGTTGTACTATTAAAGATTGCGCTATCGCCAGCTTTAACTGATTTAAGTCTAGATTGACCTGCCATGTCAGCATAGAATGCTGAGTCATTCAAGTCGTAGAAGATAGGTGAGCGCATAGAGTTAGGTGCAGAACCATAACCGTTTTCAGCACCAATTTGGTGAATGTTATTTGAATGTAATCTTGTAAAGTTATTTCTGTTTGCAGTCAACGACCATTCATTATCAGTCTCGTTATACAGACCCATTTCTGTAGCACCACTGGATATAAAGCCCCAGTCATTACTAATCATATAACCTGCATAACCATCTCTTTCGCCTTCAACCATGATAGTCCCTTTAGGACCTGATGGTGAGTCGATAGTTAGAGAACTGCCATCCATTTGGATTTGATTTGTTCTAATAATATTAGTAATAGATGTTGAAGCTGGGTCTATGTAGAACGCATTATTGTTTGAGTCGTAATAACGTGGAGCGTAAACATCAACATTAAAATCAGCGGAGTTTGCATCAATTTCTAATCTTCCAGTACCTGATATGACTACATTATAAGTTGCTGTACCAGAGAAACCCATATAAGTCCCTGTGTCTCCGCGATGCCTAATATAGTCGTCAATGTCAATAGTGTTTAATTGTGAATCTCCAGCCGCATCTATATAATAGTTATTATCTCCATAATCGTAATAACGATTAAAATACGCATCGTCGTTTGCATCAGCTGCAGAAATTCCACCATTAAAATTGACTCTTTTATTGAATAGGAATAATGCTCTATCTGTATCAAACTGTGCTGACCCTGCAACCTTAGATCCAATATCTAAATAACCGGTTGGTGTTGTGAACCTGTGAGCACTTGCTGTGTTTGGCTCAAACTTATAAGTTCCGCCAGCGTCAGAGAATATTGGAGAACGCATATCTGTTGCAGCTTCAGCATATGTTGAATATACATCAAGCTGTGCGGTTCCACCGGCAGTAAATATAATTTGGTCAGTACCAAAGCCAATTTTAGTATTAGTATCTCCGTCGTGTATAACTTCACCGACAAGACTTATGTTATTCATTCGTGATGTACTAGCAAAGTCACCATAGAATAAAACATCATCTGCATCTAGGTACTGAGCGAATGAAGCATTACCTGTTGACGTAAGTGTTTTATTATTTCTAACTCTAATATTGTTGGCATCGTTCATATAGAAACCGCCGCCTTGACCAAATCCGAGTTCGTCATCTCTTAAGAAAGTAGATGTAGTACCACCGATAACTAATGCATCGTTTGCACCGTTTATATGGATAGAACCATCAACATGTAACTTACCATCTGTTTTTGCTCCAGAAGCGAGTACAGGTGTATGTGATCCTTGAGCAAAGCTTATTGAGTCGTTGCCGATAATAGTGTTACCTAGTTCGTCCATAGCCAATCTTGTGTTGGCTCCACTATCCATAAACACAGTTTTTTGATCTGCGTCTGCAATCCAATAAGCATTTTTAGAACTGTCACCTCTGATTGAGAAAGCTGCTAAGCCATCGGTTAAGAATTCTGCAAAGTAGTTGTTTTTAGAAGAATAAGGGTTTCCACCGATATCAATCTTGTTAAGAGATAAAAGAGACCGTGCACCGTTTGCGCCAGATATTTGGATTGATGGGTTAGTTGTTCCACCCATTCCAGCATAACCTGAAATAGTAATACCACCATTTCCAGTAGTATCGTTAAATCTTTCAACGTCAGTACCGCCACCAATGTTAAGTCTACCTCTAACTCTTAAAGCGTCAGAACCAGCTCCTGCATCGAGATCTAAGAAATCAACTATTTGGCTTGTGCCATAATATACTGGAGATTTTACAGAAACTGTAGTTTCAAGATAAGAATTACTAATAAAAGCTCTTAAAGTATTACCAGTATAAAATTGAATTTGATCTGAAGCAAACGTTAAATACGTATCTGGATCGTTTAAGTTTTGTAAAACACCATCTAAAGAAATGTTATTCAAAGGTGAAGTAGCGCTAGGATCTAAATATCTAGCACTATTATCTGAGTCAACAAAGCGAGGCGCATATATGTAAGCAATAGAAGTTGTAGCGGTAGGCGTAAGTAAAAGGGCACCATTACCTCCTAATACTACGCCCCAATTATCATCTGCAGAAAAACCAAAATAAGTTGTATTTGCAGGTGTGTCTCCTGTATGATATATGTAATCGTCTATGTAAACGTTGGGAGCAATTACACTGTGACTGAAGGTTGATGCTGCGTTTGCTATAGAAAGTCTTTGTGCACCGCCAGTATTGAAATCAATTTGATTTGTACCGAATGAAAGTTTAGTATCGGTATCACCGTTATGGAAAAGATCTGAGTCAATACCAATTGTATTTAAAGTAGAGGCACTAGCTGGATCAAGAAAATAGCTATTGTTATCTGAATCTACAAATCTAGCCGCTTCAACATCATTAGTAAATACGGCAGAGGTTTCTGACATAGCAAGTTGTTGCGCACCGTTAATATATAATTTATAACTGTTATCGGCATCAAATCCAAAATAAGTATTTGTGTTACCTTTGTGTATGATATAATCATCTATTTGAATTTGACTAAGTCTTGATACACTACTAGGTACTACATAATATCCGTTATCGTTGCTATCTTCAAATCTTGGTGCAACAACTTTTTTGTTTACAAACATCTGATCTTTTGATAGAGTGGTGTGTAACCCAGCGCCATCAACGTTAAAATAAATTAATCCAGTTGTACCGTTATTTTGAAGTTGTATATATGTACTACCATCTTTTGCAGAACCATCATGACCATAAAGTTCACCGACTAATACGACATCATTTAATTGAGACTCTCCTGCAGGATCAACTAAGTAGTCGTTATTATCTGCGTCAAGTAATCTTTTAGCAATAACATCGTTCCCTACATGCCAATTATAGTTAGCATCAGAATATGTATTGTAAACAAAACCTGTATCTAAGAAACCTATCTTTCCGTTATCAGAAGAAAGAACTCTATTAGTACCAGCACCTCTCATTGTCAGTAATGCAGAACCAGCCTCGTTACCAATAGCAACTGTGCCTTCAAATTCTAAGTTACCAGTTGCTGTGTCATTAACGTCAGAACGAATAAATTGTGCAGCTTGTAAACCATCAACTGTATCTGCATCAAAGCCGTTACCTGAACCTTCATCAGCAGTTGTAATAATGCGTCCCAAACTTGTACCAGCGGAATTAAGTTCCCACCAGTCCATAGTTTCGTTCCATTGAAAAATTGAATTAGTTAAAGTACCACGTTCTACTTCTATACCTGCATTTTCTGTAGGATTAGAGGATGTGAAATTACTGTTAAGTGTAATGATATTATCAGCAATTAAAACTGTTTCTGAAATAATTTCAGTACGAGTACCTTGGACAGTAAGATCACCAGTTATAACTAAGTCACCGTCAAAAGTATCGTTTTCATCGCTACGCAGAAATTGTAATGAATCTAATCCATCAAGTAAGTCAGCGTCAAGTCCAGATCCCGCTCCATCGTTACCACTATACCAAACTGGTACACCGTTAATAGAAGGAACATTAGTAAAATCAGCGATAGTTGTATTGATTGTAAGCTGGTTATTATTACCGGCTATGAATACCAAACCGTTTGCGGTATTATCATTAAATTTTATTTCGTTCGCGCCTGAGGTATTGAGAATACTGTAGTCGCCACTACCTGAGTTTTTAACTTGTAATGCGCCTACACCACCTTCAAAATTAATTAAAGGAGTATTAACACCACCAGTATTTTCGATAGTGATTGGAACCGATGAGCCCGAGCTTGTAAGCTTAGTTGTACCAGATACTTGTAATTTATTTACGCCGTCATCTGTTGTAGTACCGACAAGAACGTTATTCTCGGATTGAAGTCCGTTCTTTACTATGAATTTTTTATCGTTCGCCATTCGGTTCACTCTCCCCAGTTAGGCTTCTATTTTTCTTTTATTTATAATGAAACTAGACTTTCAAAAGCTGTCCAGATACTGTATATGTCGTAGAGTTAGCATTTGCAGAAGTTACTTGTACTGTAACTAAAGTTCCGCCTGTTACGGTTACATCGTAAGTTCCAATTTCTGCACTTGTAAATATTGTAGCATATTCTGTAGCAATTGCAGTTGTTCCATCATGAGTTATCAATAATTTAGTTGTATGTCTATTACCGCCAGATGTAGCAGATACTACAAGTTCAGCAGACCCAAAGTTAGCAGAAGGAAACGCATATAAAGTTGTAGCTGATGTAGTCGTTGTGGTTACTTGAGCTGATACAAAAGTAGAATAATTTAATCCTAAGTTACCTTGAACATCTAAGTTTCCTGTAATCGTGTCACCTGTAACATTAACAAACCGGTTATCGGCTTCAGTTTCAGTATAATAACGATTATCTAATTGACCGCCATCTAATTCTGTTTCAGTATAGTAACGATTATCTAATTGGCCGCCATCTAATTCTGTTTCAGTATAATATCTGCTGTCTAATTGACCGCCATCTATTTCGGTTTCTGTATAATAACGATTATCTAATTGACC
>FZLS01000111.1 GCA_900197625.1 Rhodobacteraceae bacterium Water-Bin34
TCTTTATCAATAATGCGTTTGGTTTCGGTGGTAAGTGCGCGAGTGCTTTTGTAGAAGTAACTAATAAGGTGAGCAAATTATGATATACGTTGATATAAGTACCAGATGTCCTCAAAGAGATAAGATGACTCAGTTTGCTATAGATGTTATCGGCTCATTCTTTACTTCTCGGTTTAAACGCGATGTGTGGATTGATATTGAGGTTAAGCATCTTGATAAAGGTTACTATGGTTTCTGCGTTGGTGATAGAGACGATGTTAGCATCGAACTACAGCGCAAGGATGATGATGGTGAAATGTTATCTACTAAATTGATAGCAACTAACTTGGCTCATGAGCTAGTGCATGCTAAGCAGTATATTAAAGGTCAGATTGACGGGCTTATGCGATATAGAATGAATACTAACAGTACCTGGGAAGACCATACTGATACATCATACTTAGATCAGCCTTGGGAGCAGGAAGCTTATGCTTTAGAAGAACAGCTAGTTGAAAGGTTTTGGAATGATTAGATTTATTACTATGATGATGCTGGTATTTGTGCCTATAGCAATTCAAGCATCCACTCTTAAAGTTAAGATACTTGTTCCTGCTAATGAGCGTGGGTTAGAATGTCTCGCATTAAATGTCTATCATGAAGCTCGTAACGAGTCTCTAGCTGGTAAAGTAGCCGTAGCTCAGGTAGTATTGAATAGAGTATCAAGCGCGCGCTATCCTGATGATGTATGTTCCGTTGTAGAGCAAGGACCTACATATACTACCAGTGAAGGAATAACATTTCCTAAACGTCACAAGTGTCAGTTCTCATGGTACTGTGATGGTATAAGTGATGAAGCAAATAATCAACGAGCATGGCGAGAGAGTGTTACAATTGCCAGTGCTGTAATGGATGGTATCTATCCAGATATCGTAGAAGGCGCCTTATGGTACCATGCGGATTATGTCAGCCCGCGATGGAGAAAAGGTGTTAAATATGTAACGCAAATTGACAGGCACATTTTTTACTCGGAGCTAATAGACTAAAATGCCAAAATATACTAACAAGAAATATGAGAAGAAGATTCCACCTTTTGAAGTGCTTATGCGTCGTTTTAAACGTGACGTAGAGCGTTCTGGTGTTCTAAAGGATCTTAAAAAGCGTGAGTTTCACGAAACCAGAGGTGAACGCAATCGCCGTAAAGCTAAGGAAGGTGCTAGACGTCATCAAAAGGTACGTCGTGATGCATATATGGAGCAGTTTCCTAATGGTAATGTACCAAAAGCGCTTAGATCTAAGCGTAATTTCTAAGAAACACACTAAAAACGCTTATATCTAAGCGGAAATAATTCAATTAATTTGGGTTCTCTAACGATTTCAATGGGTTAGAGAGCCCTTTTTTTGTGGCCTTAAAACGGTTTAGTCACTATAATGAAGTATAAATTAGATAAGAAAGGAAAAATTTATGATACATTCAAACTACGAATTCGAAGGATTTGCCACTGGAGATGATGGAGAAGAAGATCAAGCAACCATTTGGTTTGCTACTAATCTTGTAAATCATCGAGAAGTTGTCGATGCTGATTCTATTAGAGTTTATGCTCATGGTAATAATCCTGCAAGCCATCTTGGATATGATGCTGATGCTGATACTGAGATGCAGTGTCCTGAAGATATGATGCAGCAGTGTTCTGCATATCTTAAAGAGCAGGATAAAAGGGTTGCCTTAAAAGCGATTAGTGCCTAAGATAAAGAATAATTAAATAGAAAGATATATTATGACAATACGTATTTCACATAACGACATTAATACTGGCTACTCTGTTACGTTCGAGAATGGCATTACAGTTTCAGTTCAAATTGGTAGTGGTAATTACCATAGCCTGAGGCGCAAGAATCAAACTCTAGTTAAAGATGGTTCTGGTGATAAAGAGTCTAGTGATGCTGAGACAGCTATTATGTGCCCATTAGGCTTCATCATATATAAGGGTGATCAAGTACAAGGTTATCAGGATGCTGCAGATATTCTAGAGACTATGAATTTCGCTGCTAGTCTGCCTCCTTACACTGAGGATATGCCTAACCTTGAAATGTACACTCATCTTGTAAGAAAAGAAGAGGATGCTCAGACCTATAGAAAGATAATGGCATCTTTCGGATCAAAGTAGTTGCCTTAAAACGCGTTAGTGTTTAATATAAGATATAATTGAGATAAAGGATATAATTATGAATATGAATGAGTTGTTAAATACAGAGTTTTTGTTCCCTTCAATGTGCATGGAGACTTTCGAGCCCATTATGAAGCCTGTACGGGTTGTTGGTGTGCTAGATGGTCCTGCTCAAGATCGTCGAGATTATTGTACTGTTGTAGGTATTCAAGATTGGGAGGTTGATATGCCTCTTGATAACTTCCTCAAGAACGCTAAGGTTGCAGCATAATGTGTGGTGTATATACTGGAGAGTACGAACTCGAAAATGTTATGGAGCAGATCCTCTATGGAGAGCTTACCTCAGAAGATTATGAGTTAATTGAAGATGTAGAGGCCTGTAGTAAGCGTGGTGATGCCGGTTACTCAATTGTAGAGTTTGACGGCAATAAATTTAAGCTCTTCTATGATTGGGGAGAGACTCTTTGTGAAGTAGAGGTACTATAATGTTTGGTGATCCTATTGTAACACTTAATGGGTATACGCTTGCTTTAGAGCTTATACCAGATTCAGATGGCTTTGATAAGCAATGGTATTGCATCAATAAGCCAGACGGTGATCGGGTTGATATACCAGGATATACATACGGAAATACTTATGATGGAGTTCATGTATATGAATGGTTTGCTAACTGGATGGAACTAGAATGTGAAGATTTCATGTTCTTTTGCCATCAAATGCACTTATCTAACTGTGATGAACGCAGGGATTATGGTGATAAAGTGCTTAGTTTCACCGAATATTATATGAAAAATAGTGACTTTATTGAAGAAAGTTACAAAAAACAGTTGCCTTAAATCGTGTTTGCGACTATTATATGGTATAAATTAGATAAAGGTATAAAGATATGAAAATTGTTATTCAGACTCAGCACACAGAAAACTACGGCGCCCATACTTGGGACGGCAAGGGCGAATGCCCTCAGCGCTGGAAGTGCAAGGGTGGCGATACCTATATCGCCGAAGGTGTATCCATTGCGGATGCAATGAACCCTGGGTTCTATGATACTCTGTTCGATCTAATCGAGGAGAATAACGATTACTACTGTGAGTATATCTTGTCTTCTGACCTCGTAGACGAGGCAGGTTTCGATATCTCAGACCATTGCGAGGACTGGTGCAAGCCTATAATGCTGTCATTCGATGGCGAGAACTGGAATGCTACCAAGGAGCATTATGCTGATGCATTCCCTGCTCGCGAGTGGGTACTAGGGGAGGCAGCATAATGTTAGTATACTGCGATAAAATTGGCGATGTGATTCGCAAAGCACTACTAAAGTTCGATGAGGATGGTATCATCGGACTAGTTGGTGGTATGAAGTATGATCTTCATCCAGAAGAGGGTTACTTCTTATCGACTAAGAAAACCATCGATTTAACTGATATGAACGGTAAACCATATCGCATAACTGTAGAGGAACTTTAATATGACTGATAACGTGGTAATCTCAAGCCTTGCTTTTGGTAAGCAGCCTAATGGATTTAACTTCTTCGTAACCTATAATGATGGGAGTATCGATTCAAAGGGCTCTCGTATTGAACCTGTTAATGAGGATGGACGTGTAAAGGTATGGCTCAAGACTAAAGCTGAGCAAGAAGCTAAGATAGCTAAGGTTGTCACTATGCACGGTATCGATAGTATTCTAGAGATTGGAGAGTATCATGATTAAGAAGATGCTTGAATGGTCTGGTATAGCTAAGTTTGCTAATACTGATGAAGAGATTAAGCAGCTGCTGGATGAGAAGTGGCCTATTGGTGATTATGTTAACATGGACTCTGAAGCCTCTCAGATAGACTTTGATAAGATTGATGACGTTTATATTCAAGGTCGTCATTATACTGAAGCTGAAGTGAGAGATCTTGTAGGAGCTCCTACTAAAAAAGAGTCTGAGATGTGTATTTGTGGTACAGAGCTTGATGAATGTACTGAGTCATACACTCATATGAGTAAGGGGTTCTAATATGCTTTGGATGTTAATATCAGCCAGTCTTAGCATAAATACTATGTATCAAGTAGAAGAAACATGTATAGATGTGCAAAATAAGTTACGTAAGGCTGGTCATGATGCTATATGCATTCAGATTGATCCGAATGCAACAATGAAACAAATGGAATACGCACTACAATCATTTGTAGGGATTGTGAAAGGTCTAGAAAATGAAACACGCCGCTAATGTACATATTAAATTTGCCGATGGAAGTTATATCGATCGAGTCTTCTGGCATGATAACGACAATAAAGATGAGCTCGAAGTCGAAGCTGAGTCTTTCTGTCAAATGATTGGAAACCTGTTCAAGGATTCCAGTGATCCTGTAACTGATTATAAGATTAGTTATAAATTTGAATAATGGAGGCTAAATGAAGCGTTTAATTATCATCGATGAGGTCGAAAGACCTGATACGTATTATCTGATTGAGGCTATCAAGCGACGCTTGCTAGAGGCTCTTGATCTCGAAGACCCATATGATCCAGAATTTACTGAGGATCCATATCTAGATATGTTCGAGGAAGAAGAGAAGCAGCAATTGCTCAAGGCTATTGAAGAGTTCATTGGAGGATCCGACTAATGGGTCTTGGATTTAGTGATGGGTTCCCTCCATCCGAAGCTTCTGGATTTTGGGAACACTGGTGTGCGGCTTATGATGGTTTCTTAGCTACTGAACACGGATCACCGTGCAATTGGTGTGGAAAGACTGAGGAAGCTCATGATAAAGAATGTGAGGGTGCTTTTGGATGAATGATTCATATGATAACTTCTTTAAGTATAAAGATCCTGTATCAGGCTTCATAACAAAACCTCAATCAGCATTTAATAGAACGTTCACTGAGAACTCACCTGACTCTACTCTGCGTTGGGAGACTACTCGTGAGCGATTAGGCCCTGATTGGATATGGTATGATGAAGACAATAGAGTAATAGAGTATACATTTGACAAGTATGGTTTTAGAAACTGGAATAATCCAGATGAACTAGAAGATGATAACTATATTCTACTTACCGGTCAGTCGCAATTTGAGGGTACAGGTCTCCCTATAGAAGATACTATTCCCTATCTAGTTGAGCAAGAGACTGGAATTAAATGCTATCAAGTATCTACTACTGGTATTGATGCACAAGCCATCTATTACAATACAATGAATGCATTACAAGTGCTTCCTAGACCTAAGCATATCGTTAATATGCCTACCGATCCTGGATCTAAGGTTATGACATTTGAGATCGAGAGTGGTACGTACTTTAACTGCTTCGACTGGTTTGGTAAAAATCGTGAGCATATCTGTAATGCGTATGGTATAGAAGAGGATTATCTAAGGCAATGTGTTGATATGGTTGATACTAGTTTCAATTCAGGATATAGCCTCAGACAATATCTTGAATATAACAGTCTTATTGATAGACAGCCTATCCCATCCACCATTATTGCGTTCTGTTGTGAACCAGAAATGGGTTCATTGTTTGATAAAATAACTGTTGAGCCACAAACTCACGGTAACGATAGGTTCTTTGACGGGCCTAACCGAATTAGAATGCCTTTATTCCCGCTCAGTATAAGTGATGATTTCATTAAGCTAATGCGAATCAATCACCTAGAAGACTATGATAACATACCAATAGAATGGATCAACACCAGAGCACGTGATTGCATTCATACTGGGCAACAAAACAACCGTAAACTAGCCAAAGAAATTACAAAGAACATTTAGTATGTCATCACAACAAGAAATACACAGCGATGTAAAAGAGCAATATAAGGACTCGACTATGTCCAAAGCATCAAGATTAGCTGTGGAGTTAAACTCTGAGCGCTCACGTCTTAGACAAGAGATGGATGAGTTACAAGATCAAGTAGATATGTTCTCGCCTTCTACCCCTACCGGCACATTTGACTCATATGTTAAATGGATAGCTACTGTAATGGCTGTCGCGGGTGTATTTCTACAATCAGCTGGTATGATGTTTGAAGGTCAAGTATCATATGCAATTTCATCTATGCTATGGATTGTGGTAGGGCATTCTTGGAACGATAAGGCTATTATAATTGGATCATCTATAACTGGCACAGCTGTATGTATGAACATAGCTAGTCAACTAATTTAACAGGATATATAATGAATATTAAACTATTAAAAACAACATCAGGCGAAGAAGTTATGTGCGAGGTCGTATCTATGGATAGTAATCGTCTGGTTATTAAGAACGGACTCACTATGGTATGGGATGGTAAGAACATTCAAGCCATTCCTTTTAGTGTAAATTGTAAGGACGGGGTAGAGATTAACTTCAACCGAGACAATATGCAGTTTATTACTGAGCCACGAGAAGATATGGTAGAGCAATATAAGAAGCAATTCAGCCCTATTATCACAAAGCCAACCACTATCATTACCTAATGACACGAATCAATATTATTCCGGTAGAAGAACTCATGGATCAGCATTTGGTTGCTGAGTACCGAGAAATCTTCATGGTTGGGTCTAGTCTACAAAGATCATTAAAATCACCTAACTGGCATAATGTTAAGATACCTGATAATTTTACGCTTAACCAAGGTCATGTAAAGTTCTTTTATGATAAAGGATATTATCTAGAGAACAGATATAATGAGTTGGTTAATGAGATGATTAAACGAGGAATGAAGCCTGACCCTGAACGTAAGTTCAAGACCAGTCAATGGCCTAGTAACTTATATAATGATTGGAACCCATCTAATAATGATATGAACATTGTTAGACAGAGAATAGAAGAAAGAATCAAGACAAAACCAGAATGGTATAGGAAAACTACATACAGTGAAGAAGCCTAAATTAAATGATATTATTGAACATACTTGTACATTGAACGGATTGTTCGAAGGACAAGTCATACAATTACTCAGCCAACAATTCATATACAAAACAGATAAAGGACGTATCAGGTTCTGTATGTATAAAGAGATGTGGAAACTATTACCCGAAGGGCATAAAAAAACGAGAAGCGAACATGACTAAATGGCACGGCGGAAAGGGATCAAACCAACGTAAGACTGACTTAGATAGATTCAGTGAGAACTACGATAAGATATACAGTCAAAAGCATAAGCAACAAGACATGACTGAACTTAACGGAGATGGCAATAGAGAGAGAGGAAGATATGGTGAAGATATGGCATTATATAAAGAAGAAGAGTAAGGATATTCAAATAAAGAACGTATATATCAATAAGAACGAT
>FZLS01000058.1 GCA_900197625.1 Rhodobacteraceae bacterium Water-Bin34
AAAGCTGCGACTTGAAGTGCATTAAATCCACCCCATGAAATACCCATCATTCCAACATTACCATTGCACCAAGGTTGACTTGCAGCCCATTCAATTACTTCAATAGCATCTTTGTGCTCTTGGGGAGTGTATTCATCGGTCATGAGACCATCACTATCGCCATTGCCTCGCATATCTGTGCGAATACACACATATCCATGACCAGCAAACCAAGGGTGAGTATATTGATCGCGAACTATTGTGCCATCACGTTTTCGATAAGGTAAATGCTCAAGAATCACCGGAAATTGATTATTTTCAGCGCCTTCAGGCATCCAAACTCTTGCCGAAAGGCGACATCCATCGGACATAATAATTGGCATATTTGCGTGTTCAATTATTTTATGAGGGAACTTAGATACATATTTCATGAGCACATTCCTTTTTGCCCATGCTAATATTTTAGAGAAAAAAGTCGAGTATTATAAAATCATTTGCAGGTCGCAAATAAACTAGTCCTAATATTATTTTTATGACAATAAATAATTATGAATAATAGTTCTCCCCCTTTAAGCACTCTTGGTATTTTATGTGCATTAGCTGCATCTTTTGCATTCACACTGAATGATGTTGGTATAAAATTTTTAAGTGGGGATTATCCATTACACCAAATTGTTCTAGTCCGCGCTTTTATAGCAATATTTATCACCTTAATAATTATTATTCCATTTGAGGGTGGATATCATTTACTTCGCACCAAACAACTTAAATTACACTTATTAAGGGGTGCATTTGTTGTTAGTGCAAATATACTTTTTTTTCTTGGTCTTGCAGAAATTCCATTATCTGAAGCAACAGCAATTTTTTTCGTATCTCCGTTGATAATTACATTATTCTCTGTAATTTTTCTTTCAGAAAAAGTTGGGCCTTGGCGTTGGTTTGCTGTAATTATGGGTCTTGTTGGTGCAGTAGTTATGTTACGTCCAACGCTTAATAGTTTCCAATTAGCTGGCTTATTTCCGATAGGGGCAGCTTTTTGTTATGCTAGTCTACACATATTAACTCGCAAAATGGGTAAAGCTGAAAAAGCTTCAACTATGTCATTTTACTTACAATTTACCTTTATTATTGTTTCCATCACTATGGGACTTGCGTTTGGTGATGGAAAATATGCTGATCAAGACAGTTCGGCGCTTGAATTCTTATTGCGGCCTTGGGTTTGGCCTAACCAATTTGATTTAATAATAATGTCATGTATTGGTGTTGCGAGTGCGGTAGGCGGATATACAATTAGTCAGGCTTACCGATTAAGTGAAGCAGCTATAATTGCACCAATTGAATATGTAGCTCTTATTTTAGCAGTTTTCTGGGGAGTGGCTATTTTCAACGAATGGCCAGATGGAATTGCATGGACGGGAATAGCTTTAATTTTATGTAGTGGCCTATTGATGTTGTGGAGAGAGTCAATTGCCAAAAAAGTTACTAAAAAGAGTGGACCAATACGAACACACAGATAAAAAAAGGCAGCTATAAAAAATAGCCGCCTTTTTAATTAATGATTTAGGTAAAAGTTACGCTTTCCACCAACGTTCAGCAAATTTACCGCCATCTGATGACCAGTTACCTGCAACATTATCACCATGTGCAATAGATTTGCTAACTGCGTGAATATGGTTTGCAAACATTGGCACAATAGCGCCACCATCATCAGCGATAAGTCGCTGTGTTTCTTCGTACATTGATCGACGTTTATCAACGTCCAGCTCAGCACGTGCCTCTTTAACAATGCTATTGAATTTAACAGCATCAGGTGTTGAACGCCAATCTGTATCGTTCCATTCTGTATCATCCACATATGCTGATGAATACATCCAGTCTTCTGTTGGACGTCCACCCCAGTAACATGTGCACCAGCCTTTTTTGTTCCAAACATTGGACCAGTAACCATCTGATGGTTCACGTACAACTTCGATATCAATTCCAACTTCTTTTGCTGATGCAGCAACTAATTGTGCTGCATCTACTGCACCTGCGAATGCTGCGTCAGAAGCTGAAAGTTGAATTGTACCACTATGACCAGAAGCTTTATAGTGCTTCATAGCTAACTCTGGGTTGAATTCGCGTTGAGGTAAATTAGAAGCATGGAATGGGTTTGCAGTAGAGATAGGATGATCATTACCAAGCGAACCATGCCCAAGTAGAATTTTATCAACCAATTCTTGGCGCTTGATAGAATGCTTAAGAGCTAAACGAAGGTCAAGATTATCAAATGGTTCTGAAGTGACACGCATTGGCATTGTATAATGTAATGTGCCAGCTATTTCTAGAATCTCCAATGTTGGTACGCGTGCTAGTAATGCGACAGTTTTAGGGTCAACACGGTCGATTGCATCAACATCACCATTCATCACAGCACTTTGACGAGCAGCAGTGTCAAGAAGTGAAATCATTTCAACTTCATCAAAATGCGCTGCACCCTCTTTCCAGTAGTTTGCATTACGTTTGAATGTAGCGCGAACGCCTGGTTCAAAGTCTTGTAATACATACCCACCAGTACCGATGCCAGATTGTGGATCGATTTTTCCATCTACTGATGGTTTGATTAACAAGTGATAATCACTCACAATATAAGGGAAACCTGCATTTGGTGCATTCAATTCCATTATAACACGGTTTGGACCATCCGCTTTAATAGAAGTAACTGCAGTTAATAGTCCACGTGCAGCTGATTTACTATCTTCGTTGCGGTGATAATCAAAAGTAGCAACAACATCCTCTGAGGTTAAAGTTTTGCCGTTATGGAATTCAACACCTTGGCGTAGATTGAATATCCATGTTTTTGCGTCTGATGACTCGTAGCTTTCAGCTAATTCAGGGCGTAACTGTCCATCGCTACCAATTTCCATCAAATGGTTACCAAATGTCATTCCAGTATTTGTCATCATTGAATTTTCAAATGTGCCAGAATCAAGTGAATCTGTTGTAGAACCATGTCCTACACCGTAGCGCATCATGCCACCTTTTTTAGGTGCAGCTGCCATAGCTTTATCTGCCATACTAAGAGCGGATGGTAATACAACACCTGCTGCCAATGCTGACATTACAAATTGACGACGGTCTATTTGACCAGTTGTTAATTTGAATTTTTGTAGTGATATAAATTGTTTTTTCATTATTATCTCCTCCTTGTTTGTTGTAGCCAATTCTTTGTAATAATTAGTTATTTAGAATCGTAACACGATCCACTGTTGCATAGATGTTGATATTATACAAAAATTTTAGAAAATATTTTTTATCATATTATTTTTATAATCATCTACCTCTTTAAATTTAAATACAATAATTGAACCATCACCCTGATGTATGATCGGGAACCCAAATATCAGGGTGAAGATCAAAAAAAAAATTTTGCAATATTTTTTGAATTTGCCAAGTAAATAATAAGCAAAACACTTTTGCAAATATGACATAAAAGAACAATCTTTTCGTTATTTTGAAAGGGCTGTTCGTAGATATGGTTGTAATCAATTTAAACATTAAGCAAAATTTATAGATTTATCTTTACAATACACAGGCCATTAGTTTTAATTGTGGGAATGATGCGAATATTCTTCGCGTTAAGGGGAGGATATACTTTTGCATCCAATTTTGGGTACCATTATTCAACGCCTATTATTAGGATTAGTTACCCTATTTTTCGTTTCGCTTATAATTTTCAGTTCTGTTGAATTTTTACCAGGTGATTTCACACAAGCAATACTTGGCCAAGCAGCAACAGAAGATACAGTAGCTGCTTTTAGGGCAGAGCTTGGCTTGGATAAGCCTGCTTATATTCGTTATTTTGATTGGATTGGCGCTGTTGCTCAAGGTGATCTTGGATATTCATTTTCTGGAAGAAGTGCATCTGGGATCGATCGATCGAGAGCCGTTGTGGATTTAGTTGCACCTCGATTGGGCAATACTTTATTCCTAGCTGGAATGGCTGCTATAGTTTCT
Organism: Rhodobacteraceae bacterium Water-Bin34; assembly: GCA_900197625.1. Taxonomy (GTDB): domain Bacteria; phylum Pseudomonadota; class Alphaproteobacteria; order Rhodobacterales; family Rhodobacteraceae; genus Amylibacter. Next base: position 3,976 of record FZLS01000058.1, read on the forward strand.
GTACCGTTAGCTTTAATTCTTGGAATTACAGCAGCACTTTACAGAAATTCATTTTATGATCGCTCAGTGAATGCTGTAACACTTACAACAATTTCTTTCCCGGAATTTTTTCTAGCGTATTTATTGATTTTGTTTTTAGCATCGCTTTGGCCAGTATTTCCATCACTGGCAAACGTAAATGCTGAGACTGAATTAATAGATCGAATATATAAATGTGTATTACCAGCATTAACTCTAACACTTGTAATTGTTGCACATATGATGCGTATGACACGAGCAGCAATTATCAACTTATTAGCTAGCCCATATATTGAAATGTCACAATTAAAAGGATTGTCAAAAGCAAAGGTCATTATGCGACATGCACTCCCAAATGCTTGGGCACCTATTGCGACCGTTATTGCATTTAATCTCGCATACTTAGTTGTTGGAGTTGTTGTTGTAGAAGTTGTTTTTGTTTATCCCGGTATAGGCCAATTGATGGTGGACGCAGTTACAACTCGTGACATACCAGTTGTTCAAGCGTGTGCTTTAATTTTTGCTACAACTTATATTTTACTTAATTTGACTGCCGATATCATCGGTATTGTCACTAATCCAAGATTGTTGCACCCAAGATGACAAATACGCCACAAGCATACTCTGCCGCAGCAGAAGTAGGTCAAATTCGAGAACGCCGTACATGGGTGCAAATCGCCAAAATTGAACTTAAGAAGGCGCCTTATTCAGCTTGGTTTGGGTTAATTGTAATTGCAATATATTTATTTGTGGCAATTTTTGCACCACTGCTTGCTCCACATGGTGAAGCTGAAATATTCCCAGCCTCATTTGCACCTTGGGGTGGTGATTTTGTATTTGGAACTGATCAAATTGGAAGAGATATATTCTCTCGTTTAATTTATGGAGCACGTAATACAATTGGAATAGCCCTTGCAACAACATTACTCTCATTTGCAATTGGTGGTTCACTTGGGTTGATTGCAGCCATTTCTGGTGGTTGGTTAGATCAACTTTTAAGTCGCTTTGTTGATGTTTTAATGGCAATTCCAGGCTTAATTTTTGCGCTTATGCTTCTAACTATTTTTGGGTCGAGTATTTTATCCTTAATAATTATTATTGCAGTTTTAGATAGTACGCGTGTGTTTAGGCTTACACGCTCAGTTTCAGTGAGTGTGGTTGTTATGGACTACGTTGAGGCGGCAAAGCTTCGTGGTGAGAAACTAGGATGGATAATGAGGCGAGAGATATTACCAAATATCATGCCACCATTGATTGCTGAATTTGGACTGCGCTTTAGCTTTGTTTTTCTAACAATTGCTGCTTTGAGTTTTCTGGGGCTTGGTATTCAGCCACCAACTGCAGATTGGGGCTCGATGGTTCGTGATAACGCATCCATGATACAATTTGCCAAATATGACCTTACAGCTGCGTTAACGCCAATGATTCCTGCAGGAGCAATTGCACTTTTAACAGTTGCGGTGAATTTTGTTGTTGATTGGTTTTTGCATATAACAAGTGGTTTAAATGATGAGCACTAAACACGGTAAAAAAGGTGACATCCTACTTGAAATGAAAGACATCAGAATTGATGGTTTTTCTGATGAGCGGTGGCACAAAATCATTAAAGGTATTGATCTCACTTTACATCGTGGTGAAGTTATGGGTTTGATTGGTGAGTCTGGTGCGGGTAAATCTACATTAGGATTAGCCAGCATGGGTTTTACCAAGCCTGGATGTAAAATTACATCTGGTTCTGTCATCTTTGATGGGCAAGAATTAGTAACAGCGAGTGAAGATAAAAAAAGAGCTCTTTGGGGTACTCGAATTGCATATGTTGCACAATCAGCAGCTGCTTCATTTAACCCTGCACACCGATTATTAAATCAAACAGTCGAAGCAAGTCTAAATCAAAATTTACAGTCGCGTGATTTAGCCGAAGGAGATGCCCGCGACCTATATAAGCAATTACAATTGCCTGATCCTCAAAATATTGGAGACCGATACCCCCACCAAGTTTCTGGAGGACAATTACAACGCATGATGACTGCTATGGCGATGTCACCACGTCCTGATTTAATTATCTTTGATGAACCAACAACAGCTCTTGATGTTACAACTCAAGTAGAAGTGTTGGTTGCTATGCGTTCTATAGTGGAAAAGTTTAACACTGCAGCACTATACATCACCCATGATTTAGCTGTGGTAGCTCAAATGGCTGACGTAATTAAAGTATTGCGTTATGGTAAAGAGGTGGAAGAGGCTGATACCCGAAAGATGCTTAAATCTCCAAAGGAAGAATATACTAAGTCACTTTGGTCAGTTCGTGCTCTAGAAAAAGCTGAAGCGCCAAGTGAAGATATTGTATTATCGATTAACAATGTGGACGCTGCCTATAATGGATCATTGAAGGTATTACATGATGTGAATATTAAAATTCCACGTGGACGTACTGTTGCTGTTGTTGGGGAGAGTGGTTCGGGAAAATCAACAACTGCCAGAGTAATTACAGGATTGTTGCCACCTATGACTGGTTCTGTCCAATTTAATGGAGAAGTTCTTCCAGCAGAACTTAAAGATCGAAGCAAAGATCAGCTGCAACGTATCCAAATGATATACCAAAGTGCAGATACAGCAATGAATCCAAGGCAAACAATTGCTGAAATTATTGGAAGACCTTTGGAGTTTTATCATGACCTTACTGGATTGCAAAAGCAGGAAAGAATCCTTGAGTTGTTAAAAATGATAGAACTTGATGAAAGCTTTTATGATCGTTTGCCAAGTGAATTATCTGGAGGTCAAAAACAGCGAGTTTGTATTGCACGCGCACTAGCGGCTGATCCTGAAATTATCATATGTGATGAAGTTACCTCTGCACTGGATCAAATTGTCCAAGAAGGCATTTTAAAACTTCTTTTGAATTTACAAAAAGATTACAACATAACATATCTTTTCATTACGCATGATATTGCTGTTGTTAATGCGATTTCAGATGAAATAGTTGTGATGTATCAAGGCGCTGTAATTGAACAGGGCATGAAGAGTGAAATTATGTCACCACCCCATCCAGAATACACTCAACTTTTGCTTAATTCTGTCCCTGAAATGGATCCTGATTGGTTAACCAAATTAGTCAAATCTAGATAAGTTATGAACTCATCAGCTAATTACAAATAATAAAAAATATTCTAACAATTATGTCTTATTAGATATTTTTTTATGGCTCTCATAACTTGATCCGAGCTCATTGCGTAAAAAATCACCAAAATGTATTGGCTCAAAATTTGGCTCACCCGTTCCCCTTAAAGGTTCTATAATTGTATTAACATGTGGATCAAAAAAGAATGGTATAGAATATCTTTCGCTTCCTGAACGGTTTATGACTCTGTGCGGTGTAGATTTTAGAAAGCCATTCGATAATCGATTTAACATATCTCCAATGTTCACAACAAATGTACCATCAATCTTAGGGACGTCGATCCAATTTCCATTAGGTGTTTGAACTTGAAGGCCACCAATTCCATCTTGTGCAAGAAGTGTAAGCGCGCCAAAATCCGTATGTGGGGCAGAACCATATAGATCTTTAGGGCTTAGTGTTGGACTTGGTGGATAATGAAGCAATCTAAGCCAAATAGTTGGTAATTTGAACGCCGGTAAAAGTTCATCTGGGTTAGCTTTGCAGGCTTTTGCAGCAATACTTATAAGTCGCTGCCCTAAAATACTCATTTGTTCAGTATATGTATTTAATGTTTCGCGAAAACCCAAAATTTCAGGCCATTGATTAGGGCCTGAAAGATATTCATCAGATTTATTTTCGCTTTCACGCATCATCATAAAGCTGCTTGATTGATTTGGCTTTTTGACGTTTGCAAGTTTTGAATTAACATCAGTCGAAGTGTTTATAGGGATGTATCCACGATGGTTTTTATCAAGTGATATAGTTTGTTTTTCGGCTTCATTTAGTTTGTGAAAATTTTTCGATGCTTCAAATGTTGCATCAATAAGTGTTTGGGGTATTCCATGGTTTTTGATATATGCAAAACCAGCGGTGGAATAAGCATTTGCAAATTTTCTGACAATATTATCGTGGTGTTCTGAAAGATCTATTATTGTAATTTTAGTGAAATCAGACATTTTAGTTACAATAAATGGTTTTAAAAACCTTTAATCCTTAATTTTTTATCAAAGCTAATTTAAGAATTTTTTTAAATCAATAGATCTATGTAGATAGATTATTGGTATTATCTCTAAGTTTTTTGAATTGTAAGAATAGAATTGGAAGCATGAGTACAATACCAACAGCCATCGTTACTAAACCTGGTGCAATAAAAAAGAATGAGACAATTGCCACCCACCAACGTTCCCAATTTTTTAGTGAGGTAACAAAATACCCAGAGAATGCAACGCCAAGAGATGCAATTCCTAACATGGCTCCAATGAGTGTTACTGTAAACAACCACCAAGTGAAACCATCTGCAACAAGTAATAGTGCAGGTGAATAAACAAAAACAAAAGGTACAAGTGCTTTAGCAATTCCAAGTCTAAAAGCAGTATTGCCTGTTTTAAATGGATTTGAGCCAGCAATTCCAGCTGCAGCATATGCAGCTAAAGCCACAGGGGGTGTAATGTCTGCTAAAACACCATAATAAAAAACAAAGAAATGAGCTACAATTGGTTCTACATTTAGAACTGCTAATGCCGGCGCAGCAACTGCAACTAAAATTATATATGTTGCCGTTGTAGGAATTCCGGCACCCATAATAATACAAGAAATTGCTATTAATATTAAAGATGTAAACAATGCCCATTGGGCCACTGTAAAATAACCTAATAATGGCAAAGAACTAAAAAATGTACCAATATCTGTTGCCGTTTGTACAACGACATACCCCAATCTAAAGCCAACACCAGTTAAAGTTACTACACCTACGACTATTCCTACTGTTGCCGCAGCTGCACCAACTGCCAAAGTATTTTTTGCACCAACTGCCAGACTCTCCCAAAGGTCTTTCAAAGAAAGCCTATGATTGGGATTAAGGAAACCAACTACTACACATGCAATGATGCCATAAACTGCTGCAAAATCTGGGGTTTTTCCTGATAGGATCATGTAAATTAAGATGAGTAGAGGAATAAGGCTAAGCCAATGATCTTTTAAGACTATTCCAAGTCTTGGTAATTCTTCTGATCGCAGACCACGTAAACCTAATTTTTTGGCTTCTAAGTGTACCATAATAAAGATACCAAAATAGTGTAATAAAGCAGGAAAAAGTGCTGCAGCAAGTACATCACGCAATGGGATCTCTAAATATTCAACCATTATAAAAGCAGCAGCACCCAAAATTGGAGGTGTAATCTGACCTCCAGTGGAGGATGTAGCTTCAACAGCACCTGCAAAATGTGCAGGGTACCCCACACGTTTCATAGCAGGTATAGTTAGCGCACCTGTTGTTACAGTATTTGCAATCGATGAACCGGATATTGTGCCCATAAAAGCACTTGAGAAAATTGCAACTTTTGCTGGTCCACCAGAATAACGGCCAGCGATCACCATTGCCATATCAATGAACAGTTGGCCTAGCCCAATCCGAGTAGCTAAAACGCCAAATAAAATGAAAAGAAAAACATATTGGGCCATTACTCCAATAGCAATTCCATAAATACCTTGGTTAGTCATATATAAATGATTAACTATACCGAGCCAAGATGACCCACCATGTTTTAAAGCGCCTGGCATTAATGGTCCAAAATATGCAAATCCGATAAAAATTAAACCAATTATAGGAAGTGTTGGACCAACACTGCGTCTTGCTGCTTCAAGTGTTAAAATAAGCAAAGCTGATCCCATGAAAACATCAAACTGTGATGGGTTTCCAACACGTTGAGCCAAGGCTGAAGCGGGTAATAGTGGTAAGTACATTGCAGCTGTAATGGCTAGAAATGAAAAAATAATATCAATTAGGGGAACTCCATCAAATCGATACCAAGCTTTTGGATATAATTTATTGCTAGTTTTACGTGCTCCAAATAATAAGAATACTAGGCCTAGAACAAATGATAAATGGATACCTCGATGAACTAATTCGCGTACTAAACCAAAGCCAGATGCATAAAAGTGATAAACAGACATTAAAACCAATATTAAAGCGATTAAAAATCCAAGAGTTTTTCCAGTTTGACGAAATGCTGTTTCCGGATCGAATTTACGCTCAATTTCAGCTAGTTGTTCCGGTGTCAGTTCGGGAGTTTTGTCTGTAGGCATAATTTATTCCATATAAGAAAAAATATAGCCTCAGGCGCTAATGCGCCTGAGGCCTAACTGTTTTGTGTGTGACTTATTTAATCAAACCAACTTCACGGTAAAAACGTTCAGCGCCGGCATGTAAAGGAACTCCTACACCAGCTAAAGCTGTATCTGGAGTAATAGTTTTACCTTTGGCGTGGCCTACATCTAGTAATTTACGTGACTCTTTGTTCCATAATGCTTTTGTAATATTATAGATTAACTCTTCATCTTCAGATGCTGAAGTAAACCATTGAGCACCAACTGACACTGTCATAGTTGCTGCTACGCCTTCATATGTTCCTGCTGGAATATCAGAAGAAGCAAAGAAACCATACTTGTCAGTCAAGGCACTAGCGCCCGCACCATCAATAGGTACAAGTTTAATGTCAGCTGCAGATGCTAATTCAACTAGAGATCCAGTTGGGTATCCAGCAACTACAAAAAATGCATCAATTTTACCATTACGCAATGCTTCGGCGGCTGCACCACCTTTAAGAGCTTCTGCTGTGACGTCATCAGATGACAAGCCATTTGCTTCAAGAATTAAATTAGCATCAACATACGTACCAGAACCAGGTTCATCTAATGAAACCCGCTTACCAGCAAGGTCTGCAACAGAATTTATGCCACTGTCTGCTAAAGCAACGAGGTGAATATGTTCTTCAAATAGAGCGGCAATTGTTCTTAGGTCGGTAGCCGGTTTGCTTCCTTCCATAGTACCTGTTCCTGTGTAAGCCCAATAAGCAACGTCAGATTGTGCAAAGCCAGAATTACGTAAACCAGAAATTATTGCATTAACGTTATCTACAGAACCACGTGAAGATACAGCAGAGGCTATTAATCCATCAACACCGCAAGATCCACCTTTACCACACTCACGTGAGCCTGGTGGTTTAGAAATTGCATTTGCGATCACACCACCAACAGGGTAATAAGTATAAGCAGTTCCACCAGTTCCTATTGTAAAGAAGTTTATGTCTTGGGCAGATGCATTGCCAGCAAGGCCAAGTGCCATTACAGCACTTAAAGCAGCTGTTTTAAATAATTTAATCATTTTTTTCCCTTTTTGTTTTTGTGTTCTTTTGAAATATAGATGTTAGAAACATTAATAATTTAATAAACAGTTTAAAATTTAACCTGATCTATATTCTAGAATGTTAATGGAATACTAATTCGTGTTTAATATCAAGAAAGAATGTTCGTTTTTATTCGTTATGATAAATAAATACAATTTAACATATTTCTCAAGCTATGTTGTTTAGCGTAAAGTCATAGGTTAAATTTATAAAAACCAATTTAAGTGTAACTAATATTAAACTTATTAAGATTGAGAAAATGGTGTCTGAAAATAAGCGCATTTTAATATATGGAGACTCCAATAGTTGGGGGTATTTGGATGATGGGAATGGTGAACGATTTCAACGTCGTTGGCCAATTGAAATGGCCGATCACTTATCTCAAACCCTTTCTGTTGATCTAATTGAAGAGTGTCTGCCAGCGCGAACAACAAATCTTTCTGACCCAGTATTAGGATCTTCATTTAATGGTGAGTTAACACTTGAAGCAATTTTATTATCACACCAACCAATAGATCATGTCTTGATCATGCTCGGAACAAATGACCTAAAAGCACAGTTTGATAGAAACATTAATGATATAGTGAATGCCATTATTGGCCTTGCAAAAATTACTAAATCTACTCCTGCTGGTCGAGGAGGGTGGTTTTCAGATGATGTGCCTGATGTAAGTATAATTTGTCCATTGGTAATTGGGCAGAGAGCTAATGATCCATCTTGGGAGAGAGCTGATGAATGGGCTGGTGCATATGAAAAATCGCTCTTACTATCTAGCTCTTTGCAAAAGGCTTGTAATTTAGCTGGTATAAATATGATTGATGGAAATGAATTTGGAAGCTCATCTAAACATGACCCCATTCACTGGAATCAGGAAAATCATCAACTTTTTGGACAAAAATTTGCTAAAGCTATTCAACCTTTCCTCCTTGACTAGTGTGAATAATTAAAGCGTTATCAAATTAGGCGGAAATTATAAGCCATATAAAATATGTTTTGGGAGGAACAAAAAGTGAAAAAACTGATAAGTATGTTTGCGTTGAGTGCAGTTATTGCATTACCGGCTTTTGCAGATGGTCACAAAGCGAAGGTTGGGATGATCACTACATTATCTGGTGGGGGGTCTGGATTGGGAATTGATGTCCGAGATGGTTTCTTATTAGCGCTTAAAGGTAATAATAATATTGAAGTGGTCATAGAAGATGATCAACGTAAGCCAGATATAGCAGTACAATTGGCCGATAAAATGATTCAATCTGAAAAAGTTGATATCTTAACTGGAATTATATGGTCTAATTTGGCTATGGCAGTTGTACCAGCGGCAGTAAATCAAGGAAAAATTTATCTTTCTCCAAATGCAGGCCCTTCAGCTTTAGCTGGGGCTGGGTGTCATGAAAATTATTTTAATGTAGCTTGGCAGAATGATAATTTGCACGAAGCAGCTGGTGGATATGCAAACTCTGAAGGTTATAAAAATTCATTCATAATGGCTCCAAACTATCCTGCAGGTAAAGATGCTCTAACAGGCTATAAGCGCTTTTATGAGGGAGAATTGGCAGGAGAAATTTATACTAAACTAGGGCAAAAAGATTATGCTGCAGAAATAGCCCAAATCCGTGCATCAGGAGCAGATTCAGTATTTTTCTTCCTACCTGGTGGAATGGGTATTGGATTCATGAAGCAATTTGCACAATCAGGTATTGATCTACCTGTTGTTGGTCCTGCATTTTCATTTGACCAAGGTATCCTTCAAGCTGTTGGCGCAGCAGCAATGGGTGTAAAAAATACATCACAGTGGTCAAAGGATTTAACAAATGATGCAAACGTAAAATTTGTTGCGGACTTCCAGGCAGAGTATGGAAGATTGCCATCATTATATGCTTCTCAAGGTTATGATACAGCGAATCTTCTTGCATCGGCATTAGACTCAGCTGGAATAAATGATCAAGATGCATTTCGTTCGGCACTGAAAAAAGCTGATTTTGCATCTACACGTGGTGATTTTAGTTTTGATACGAATAATCATCCTATCCAGGATATTTATGTTCGTGAAGTCATCAAAGAAGGTGATGTTTTCACCAATAAGATAATAGCTACTGGATTGAAAAGTCGTTCAAACGCTTATGTTGATGAATGTAAAATGTAATTGAAATCAAGTGGGCTATTTTAGCCCACTTGATCTACTGGATTTTTCCCTATGAGCATCAGCTTATTTTTAGAACAAGTCTTAAATGGGCTTCAGTTTGGTGTGATGTTATTTTTGATGTCAGCTGGGTTGACGCTCGTTTTTGGCGTTATGGGACTGATTAATCTAGCACATGGTTCTTTGTATATGATTGGTGCTTTTTCTGCAGCTGCAATTGCATCATGGACTGGATCTTTTTGGTTGGGATTGGTTGCAAGCCTAATGGCAGCAGCCATCGCTGGTGTAATTGTGGAAATTGTTATTATTAGAAGATTATATAAGCGCGATCATTTAGATCAAGTATTGGCGACCTTTGCATTGATTTTGCTTTTTTCTGAAGCAATGCGTTGGATTTTTGGTGCGTTTCCATTATTTCTTGATGTTCCAGATATTTTGTCAGGCACTCTTAGTTTACCTTTGGGAATAGAATACTCTAAATACCGCATGATGATCATTGTGGTTGGAATCCTTATAGCAATTGGATTATTCGCATTGATTAGTAGAACCAGATTGGGAGTTCGTATCAGAGCAGGTGAAAGCGATCGTGAAATGATTGCAGCTCTTGGAGTTGATATTTCTAAATTATATACTTTGGTATTCGCATTGGGTGCCGCATTAGCTGGTCTTGCTGGAGCAATGGTCGGAGCGATACAGTCAGTTGAGGTCGGTATGGGGGAGCCTGTGCTCATATTGGCATTTGTTGTAATTGTGATTGGTGGTATTGGATCTATTAAAGGTGCTTTAATTGGTGCTATTTTGGTCGGGCTTACTGATACTCTGGGACGTTTCTTATTGCCGTCATTTTTTAAGATTTTTCTAAGCCCGTCTTCAGCAACTGATATTGGGTCAGCTTTAGCATCAATGATGATTTATATACTTATGGCAGCAGTATTGATTTGGAAACCATCTGGTTTATTTGGAAATAGTGCAAAATGATTAAAGAAAATTACTTAAATATAATCTGTATTGCACTCCTTCTTTGTGTTCCTTTTTTTGGATTTATCCTAGATGAACCTTACTATCTTACTCTTGCCACTAAAGTAGTGATTTTGGCAATTGCTGGTGCAGGATTAAACTTAGTGTTGGGTTACGGTGGATTTGTTTCTTTTGGGCATGCTGCTTTTTTTGGCATTGGGGGATATGTTTCGGGTATATTGGCTAGCCATGCGCTGAATTATTATCCAATTATTGAATGGCCTTTTATTATAGAAGGCACAACTCAGATGCTTATTATTTTACCACTAGCAATGTTAATCTCTGGAGGATTTGCGTTATTAATTGGAATGTTATGTCTTCGAACTAGTGGAGTTTATTTCATAATGATCACATTGGCATTTGCACAGATGGTATACTATTTTGCAATTAGTTGGCCTGCATATGGGGGTGAAGATGGATTATCGGTTTACTTGAGAAATAATTTTCCAGGCTTGAATACAATGAATGGCTTAAGTTTTTTCAGTATTTGTTTTGTATTATTAATAATTGTTCTTTTTTTTAGTTCTCGGATCGTAAACTCCAATTTTGGGCTCGCATTACAATCAGCAAAACAAAACCCTGAAAGAGTTGCAGCGGTTGGAATAGAACCCATTAAAGTTCAGTTAATTGCTTTTGTAATCTCGGGAGCAATTACTGGCCTTGCTGGTGCTCTTTATACAGACCTTAATCGTTTTGTTAGTCCTTCGGTATTAAGTTGGCATACATCTGGCGAGATAATGGTTTTTGTAATCCTAGGCGGTACAGCAAGATTATTTGGGCCATTAGTTGGTGCAGCGTTATTTATTATTCTTGAACAATTCCTTGGCGGAGTAACGGAAAATTGGCAGTTCTGGTTAGGGTTTATTTTAATAATTGTAGTTTTATTTGCAAAAGGTGGAATTATTGGGATGATTGCTAAGGAGAGATATAGTGGCTAGCCCAATTCTTTCTATTCAAAAGTTATCTAAAAAATTTGGTGCAGTTATTGCAAATGAAGATGTATCAATTGATTTATATCAAGGGGAAATACATGGACTTATTGGACCCAATGGCGCTGGAAAATCAACCTTAATAAAGCAAATTTCGGGTGAAATTAATCAAGACAGTGGAAAAATAATTCTTGAAGAAAATGAAATTTCAAATCATCCAGTATTTGAACGAGCTAAGATGGGGTTGGCGCGTAGTTTTCAAGTTTCTTCCGTAATCCCAAACTTTACAGTTTTAGAAAACGTAATATTGGCCATTCAGGGAAACCTTGGGCAGACTTTTAAATTTTGGAAACCAGTATCCAAAAACCAAGAATTGATTAATGCGGCACAGGTTTATTTGGATCAAGTTGATATGAAGACGCGTATGTCTGTTCTTGCATCAGAGCTGAGTCATGGTGAAAGGCGAAAATTAGAAATTTCGATGGCGTTGGCTTTGGAGCCAAAAGTATTTTTACTTGATGAGCCAATGGCTGGATTGGGTGCAGCAGGCTCAAAAGTGATGACGAAACAATT
>FZLS01000001.1 GCA_900197625.1 Rhodobacteraceae bacterium Water-Bin34
CAGCCTTCTGAATTCTTGAGTTTATTTTAGTTTTGTAAGTAAACTTCTAAACTATCATCCATTGCATCTTTCCATGGAGTATGATGCTTGGGAGCCATTGTTCCTGTAATTACAGATTTGTAGGCATTATCTCGGAAAGTCATTATGTTAATTTTCTTATGACCTTTCCATTCTTTAAATGCGTTACATGCGCCTTCGACATCGAAAGTAGGATAATCAGTTTCTGCAACTAATTCTTTGATGTAATCACCTTGATACCAAATAGCATCATAATCATCTTTCCCAGAATCTTCAGCTTTTACACGAGCAATAACATCTGCTTCCATGTCTGATTTATCTGGACATGAAATTTTGCCCATAATTACATCCCTTGCCCACCAAGCCTGTGCATCAAACATGTTAAATGTAAACCACTGATCTTGCATACCAATATACATCAGTGCTGGATTATGTACGTAAGCTACGCCTTTATAAAGGTCGGCTGTTGCTAATCTATTGGCAGTCTTTAATCGTAATTCATCGTTCAGATATGGGAAATGGTGTTGGTATCCTGTGCAAAGGATAACTGCATCAATTTCTTTTGATGTGCCGTCTTTGAAATGTGCAGTTTTTCCTTCCATTCTAGTTAGAAGGGGGACTTCTTCCCAATTTTCTGGCCATTTATGACCCATTGGAGCAGTGCGATGACTTACAGTAATTGTTTTTGCACCATATTTCCAACATTGTGATCCAATATCTTCTGCGGAGTAACTTGTTCCAACTATCAGGATATTTTTATTTTCAAATTCTAATGCGTCCCTAAAATCATGTGCATGTAAAACGCGACCTGGAAAACTTTCAAAACCATCAAAATGTGGAACATTTGGAGTGCTAAAATGCCCTGAGGCAACTATGACGTTATCAAATTCCTCTGTATAAATTTTATCATTTGGTAAGTCGTGGACTTTTACTGTGAATTTACCGTTGTCAAAAGTGACATCTCTTACTGCAGTATTGAACCTAATCCAGTCTCTTACGCCTGCTTTGTTAACGCGGCCTTGAATATAATCAAATAATACAGCTCTTGGTGGATAAGAAGCAATTTGTTTGCCAAAATGTTCTTCAAAAGAATAATCAGCAAACTCTAAACCTTCTTTTGGTCCATTTGACCATAAATACCTATACATTGATCCATGAACTGGTTCACCATATTCATCTAGTCCAGTACGCCAAGAATAATTCCATAAACCACCCCAATTTGATTGCTTTTCAAAACAAACTATTTCTGGAATTTCTTCACCATTTTCTCTTGCTGATTGAAATGCTCTAAGTTGGGCTAAACCAGATGGTCCGGCACCAATAATAGCAACTTTTTTTGTCATTTAATTCTCCACCGATGATAACGTTTATATTATTTAATATTCACAATGATGAATGAATTTAAAAAAAGCAAGATTGATATTAAAAAAATATTCCTTAGAGGCAATTAATATTTATCATTTTATATTTTTAATGTGGGTTTCATAGATAAACTTCATTTTATGAAAAAAAGCCTTCATAACTTTCGTTATAAAGGCTTTTCTGTAATTTATATTTTTTAGAATTAGATATCTAAGGTATTTGCTTTTTCCCAGGATGAAAAATGAGAGCAAAAGTCATTCCACTCTTGATGCTTCATTTTAAGATATGCTGAAGAAAATTCTTCGCCCATTGCAGCCTTAAGCTCTGTATCATCATCGTAAGCACGAAGCGCATCAAGCATATTTAATGGTAATTTTGGTGCATCAGTGATTTTGTATCCCTCGGCATACATATCAATGTCATGGCGTTTGCCAGGATCTGCTTTTGTTCGTACGCCAGAAAGACCCGCAGCAATTATAATAGCTTGCAATAAGTAAGGGTTTACTGCTCCATCTGGTAAGCGCAATTCAAATCTTCCAGGACCTGGGACGCGAACCATATGTGTTCGATTGTTGCCAGTCCATGTAACAGTGTTAGGAGCCCAAGTTGCGCCTGATGTTGTTCTAGGAGCATTGATACGTTTGTAACTGTTAACTGTTGGATTTGTTATCGCAGCTAATGCAGATGCATGTTTCATTATGCCACCTAAGAAGTTTTTACCTCTTTCAGAAAGACCCACTTCTCCAGTTTGTCCTTCACCTTCTCCGGCAAATACATTGACTTTTGAGTCTGCACCAGGTGCATCCCAGACAGAGATGTGTGCATGGCATCCATTGCCAGTTAAACCTTCGATGGGCTTAGGCATGAAGGTTGCTTTATAGCCATGTTTCTCAGCTACACATTTAGCCATAAATTTGAAGAAACTATGCTTGTCTGCAGTTTTCAATGCATCATCATAATCCCAGTTCATTTCCCACTGGCCATTAGCATCTTCATGATCATTTTGATATGCACCCCAGCCCATTTCAAGCATATAATCAGAAATTTCACGGATCACATCTAATCTGCGCATAAATGCTTGCTGATCATAACAAGGCTTTTCTGCAGTATCAAATTTATCTGATATTTCTTGTCCATCAGGTGTTAAAAGAAAAAACTCTGCTTCAATTCCTGTTTTAACATGCATGCCCTCGTCAGCGGCTTCAGAAATTAACTTTCTAAGAACATTGCGAGGAGCCTGTGCAACATCCTGCCCCTCCATAACACAATTACCAGGAACCCAAGCGATTGTTTTATCCCAAGGTAAAATGATCGCAGCTTCTGGATCTGGAACGGCAAGCATATCTGGGTGAGCAGGGGTTAAATCTAACCATGTAGCAAAACCTGCAAAACCAGCTCCATCTTCTTGCATATCAGCGATTGCACGTGCAGGAACTAATTTTGCACGTTGACCACCAAAAAGATCAGTGAACGAAATCATAAAATATTCTATGCCATTATCTTTGGCGAATTTGGTAAGATCTGTTGTCATTGGTTATCTCTATTCTGTTATCGTTTAATAAAAAAACATGACCATATTTTGATCATGTTTTAAAGTTTAAAAATTACTGCCTGATTTTCCTGGCCACCAGTTTGTACCAGATAATGGAACCTGTGCCATCGCAGCTGCTTCCATTGTTAATGCAACCAGATCTTCTGGCTCCAAGTTATGCATGTGATTTTTCCCACATGCCCGGGCAATTGTTTGTGCCTCTAGTGTCATTACTTTTAAATAATTACGTAATCGTCGACCGCCTTCGATTGGGTCAAATCTTTTCATCAAGTCAGGATCTTGTGTAGTAATACCTGCAGGATCTTTACCTTCATGCCAGTCATCGTATGCACCAGCGGTTGATCCAAGTTTATTGTATTCCGATTCCCATTTTGGATCATTATCACCCAATGCAATTAAAGCTGCTGAGCCTATTGCAACTGCATCTGCACCGAGCGCCATGGCTTTGGCAACATCAGCACCAGATCTAATGCCACCAGATAAAATTAATTGAACTTTTCTGTGCATTCCTAAATCTTGTAATGCTTGAACAGCAGGGCGGATAATGGCGAGAGTTGGTTGCCCAACATGCTCAATAAATACATCTTGAGTGGCTGCTGTACCACCTTGCATACCATCTAAAACAACTGCATCTGCTCCAGCTTTAACCGCCAAGGTTACGTCATAATATGGTCTAGCTCCAGCGACTTTAACATAAATGGGTACTCTCCACCCAGTAATTTCACGTAATTCAAGAATTTTTATTTCTAAATCATCAGGCCCAGTCCAATCTGGATGACGGCATGCAGAACGTTGGTCAATACCTTTTGGTAGATTTCGCATTTCTGCAACTCTATCAGAAATTTTCTGTCCCAACAGCATGCCACCACCACCTGGTTTAGCACCTTGTCCTACAACAATTTCAATAGCATCTGCTTTGCGAATATCATCTGGGTTCATACCATATCTAGATGGTAAGTATTGGTATACAAGTTTAGTTGAATGTCCGCGCTCTTCTGGTGTCATACCTCCATCGCCAGTTGTAGTAGATGTCCCAGCAGCTGATGCACCGCGCCCTAGAGCTTCCTTGGCTGGGCCAGACAAAGCACCAAATGACATACCAGCAATTGTAATTGGAATATCTAGCTCAATTGGATTTGATGCATGTAAACCACCAATTGTAACAGAAGTTTCACATTTCTCACGATACCCCTCTAACGGGTATCTAGAAATAGATGCTCCCATAAATAACAAGTCATCAAAATTTGGAACTTTTCGTTTTGCTCCACCACCTCGAATATCATAAATTCCAGTTGCAGCTGCTCTTCGAATGTCACTATTTATGTCTGCAGTAAAAGTTGCTGACTGGCGGGGCGTTGTAAATGGTATGCCATTTTCATCATGTGAACTCATTTTAAAATTCCTTAATAAGCTGCCGCATTATCGACATCAAAGTTATATAAATTGCGTGCTGAACCGTATCTTTTGAATTCTTCAGGCTTTGCATCGCTATCAGCTTCAGCTAATAATTCTTTTAATATTTCTATATGCTCTGGGCGCATTTCTTTTTCTTCACAATCTGCTCCAAGGCTCTTAACAGAACCCCGCACAAACAATCGTGCTTCATAACAGCTGTCACCTAATGCATCGCCCGCATCTCCACACACAACCAGATTTCCAGATTGAGCCATGAATGCTGACATATGTCCGATATTTCCATGAACAACAATATTAATGCCTTTCATCGAAATGCCACATCGAGAGGATGCGTTACCTTTAATTACAAGTAATCCTCCATGGCCAGTCGCACCAGCATATTGACTTGCATCACCATCAATCACAACTTTTCCGGACATCATATTCTCTGCAGTGCCTGGGCCAGCTGAACCTAAAACGTTTATTGTGGCTTGCTTATTCATTCCACCACAATAATACCCAGTAGATCCTTTTATATTCACTTCTATTGGGGCATCTAAGCCAACAGCAATAGCATGAGATCCTTTAGGGTTTATAACTTCCCATGATGTCTGATTTGTTTCTTTAACCTGCGCATGCAGGGTAGAGTTCAGTTCGCGCAATCCTTGCGCTTCTAAATCGAATGTTTGCATTAGTGTGTCCAAAAATAAACGGTTGCGGGTTCAGGCTCCCAAACGCGAGCCTCTTCAATGCCTGGAAGGTTTACCAGAGCACGATATTCAGAGCCGAATGCTACATATTGGTCTGTCTCGGCCATAACAGCTGGTTTGCAAGCTATTGGATCTCTTACAACACCAAATCCATCTTTTGTTCCAACTAGAAATGTGAAGAAACCATCTAGGTCATCCAGACTACTTTCCAGCGCTTCGCCAAGCGTGCTTCCTTGCTGCATTTTATATGTTAAGTATGCTGCACCTACTTCGGTATCATTTTCAGTTTCGATATGAACACCTTCACGCCGAAGTTTGCGTCGAAGTGAGTTGTGATTCGAAAGTGAACCATTATGTACTAAACATTGGTCGTTTCCTGTCGAGAAGGGATGCGCTCCCATCGTTGTAACTGCAGATTCTGTAGCCATGCGTGTATGGCCTATTCCATGCGTACCTGACATTTTTGAAACATCGAATCTAGCTGCAACATCTTTGGGCAAGCCAACTTCCTTATAGATCTCGATAGTGTCACCTGCGCTCATAATTCTTACATTTGGGCGGACTTCTTTTATAGCTCTGCGCACTGCTGGAATAGAGGAGGTTTCAACATTTAATACTGCATGCGTACTTTTAATTTTTAATGAAACAGATGATCCAGTTATAGCACTGATTTCTTTATCTAAATTCTTGAAGTTTTCATCTGGATTGTCAGATTGAATAGTGATTTTTCCATCACTTTTTTCATCATTTCCATAAATAGCAATACCTGCACTATCGGGTCCGCGATCAGTCATTGTCACAAGCATATCACTTAACATCATGCCTAGCTCAGGCTCTAAATTTTTATCTTTCAGGAATAATCCAACTATACCGCACATTTGCTGTGATCCTCTATTAAACTGAATCAATGTGTAGGCTATATTTTTTAACAAAACAATACCTCATGAAACTTTTTTTCATGAGAGGCAAAAAAATGTAGCAAAAAAAAACTTTATGTGTATGTATAATGTCAGCATGCATAAAAAATGATTGAAATTATCAATTAAGTGGATGCAGATAAAAATGTTTTAATACTTTAGGGAGGAAATAAAGTGGAAGACAAAATTGCAGAGTTGATGGCGAAAGTTGCCGAACTCGAGGCAAGCTCAGGTGTGACTAACACCATGTTTGCTGAAACATATTACTATTTAACAATTCCGTTAATGATTATCATCCATGCTGGATTTTTAGCATATGAAATGGGCTCGTCACGAGCAAAGAACGTTTTATCGTCTGGCGTGAAAAATATTTTAGCATTTGCTTTTATGATTCCAACATTTTGGTTTTTCGGATGGTGGGTTTACTGGGGATTCCCAACAGGACTGACATTTAGCGAAGGTGCAATGGGCATATCTGGCGCAGAATATGCTAGCGCAATAGCTTGGGGCTGGGGAGATTCTGCCCAATACATGGGTCCAAATATTGCTGATAACGCCTCTGGTGTCTTTTTTGGAGCATTTGCTTTGTTTGCTGCAACCACAGCTTCTATTATGTCAGGTGCTGTCATTGAGCGCATTCAAACAGTTGGCTTCGTAATACTTGCGATTGTCTTAGGTTCATTTGCTTGGGTTGTTGCGGCTGCATGGGGTTGGCACGCAGACGGATGGCTTGTAACAAAATTTGGTGCACACGACTTTGGTGCTGCCGGACTTGTTCATGCTGTTGCAGGTTTCTTTGCTCTTGGTGTTTTGATAAACCTTGGCCCACGTATCGGTAAATTTAATGCAGATGGTTCTGCAAACCATATAGCCGGTCATAACATGCCATTAACTGTCACAGGCCTTATGCTTATTATTGTTGGTTTCTGGGGTTTCTTAATGGCGTGTGTCATTGTTCCTGGAGAAGCTTGGTCATGGTATGGTGATAAGATGTCTACCATTTATGGTACCCCAATTACATTATCAGCACTGTCATTCAATATCCTAATGGGTGTAGCTGGTGGCATAATTGGTGCATGGATATGGACAAAAGATCCATTCTGGATGATGTCTGGTGCTCTTGCTGGTATTATTTCGACAGCATCTGGTTTGGATATTTATTATCCAGCATTAGCCTTTATCATTGCATTTAGTGCAGGTGTGATTTTGCAACCTTGTGCAAATTGGCTTGAACGACGTGGTATTGATGATGCTGTTGGCGCTGTAACTGTTCACGGTACAATCGGTCTATACGGTTTGATCTTACTTGGTGTATTTGGTGCAGGTTATCCAGCTTTAGATATTCCTGATGCTCCTACAGTAAGTCTATTCGGGCAAATTGTTGCGGCGGTTGTATTTTTCTTACTTGGTTTTGTTCCGGGCTATGTGGTGTCATTCATTTTGAAACAAATGAATATGCTTCGTGTACCTGAGCATGCTGAAGTTGCAGGAATGGATACAACAAAAGTTCCAGCGCAAGGTTATCCAGAAGGTATCGTAGCATCACCTGCTGCGTCTGATTAATATAATATGAAAGGAGAAAGCCATGGGTTTTCCATATGATGAGGCCGCTTGGTCTGTAGTTGACGGCGCAATGTTTATGGGGTGGGGTACGGCAATGCCAGGTGTATATACCGCTATCGCTGCTGCAGTTTGTGCTTATGTACTATGGGCAGGCAATAAGTCTGAACATAAACAATTTGATAAGAAAAAATAAATTAAAAAATATTGATATTAAAGGGCTACAGTTATGTAGCCCTTTTTTTATTTATTGCCTGATAGGAATATTTTTTTAATATCAGTCTTGCTTTTTCTTGCGTTTTGAGTCTCTATGTTTACAAAACGCGCAAAAATATAAAATTAAAAAAATTACAAAGGAGAAATACATGGCAATCATATGGAGACATTCCGCACTTGCTCAAAGGCACGCTGAAATAGGGGGTGAATTAGAGGATTGGAATGGAATGGGCACAGCATGGTTTTATGATGATACATCAGAACGTGCACAAGCTGATTATGAAGCAATAAGAACAAAAGCAGGCTTAATGGATGTATCTGGCTTGAAAAAAGTTCATTTGGTTGGGCCTGATGCTGCTTATGTAATTGATAGAGTTACAACAAGAAATGTTGATAAAATTGGTGTTGGTAGATGTACCTATGCAGCTATTTTGAACGATGAAGGAAAATTCATCGATGATTGTGTTATTTATCATTTAAACGTTAATCAGTGGATGGTTGTACACGGAACCGGAACTGGTATGGAGCAACTCACATCTGTTGCAGCAGCAAAAAATTGTGCGGTGCTTTTTGATGATGATTTACATGATATGTCTCTCCAAGGCCCGGTTGCAGTAGATTTCTTAGCAAAGCATATTAAAGGGATCAGAGATCTAGCGTACTTCGGTGTAATGCATACTAAACTATTTGGGAAAAATGTTATGATCTCACGAACTGGTTATACTGGTGAGCGTGGATATGAGATTTATGTTGCAGCCAAAGATGCAGTTCATGTTTGGGATAACATTTTATCAGATGGTGCAGATATGGGCATCACTCCGGTTCAATTCTCCACATTGGATCTCCTAAGAACAGAAAGCTATTTATTATTCTATCCAGGTGATAATTCTGAAACATATCCTTTTGATGATGAAGTATGTGGGGATACACTTTGGGAGCTAGGTCTAGAATTTGTAGTATCACCAGGTAAAACTGGATTTGTAGGTGCTGAGAACCATTACGCTGCAAAAGGTAAAGAGCGCTTTAAGATTTATGGTGTATTATTAGATGGAACTACTCCAGCTGATGAAGGTGCTGAGTTGCTTCAAAATGGAGTAAAAGTAGGTGATGTAACGTTTGGAATGTATTCCAATGTAAATAATCACAACGTTGGAATTGCGCGTATGCCGGTTGCAGCTGCATCTCCAGGTACAGCATTAACTGTTCGTAATAACGATGGGACAGAAATTGCATGTACCGCTCAAGAAATGCCGTTCTATGACAAAGATAAATCAATCCGCGAAGCAAAGGGTTAAGATAAAATTTGGTGCGGGGCGACTCGCACCAAATAAAATATTACAAATAAAATTTTTGACTTGAAAATTATATTTGGTTCTTAATATTTATATAAATGAAAATTAAAAAGAATTGAAGGCTACCAAATCAGCTAGTTATATGAGGGGTAAATAAATTATATGTCGACCTTTGAATTCCCAGAGTCCATAAAAAGTCGTCCTACTTACGGCAAACTTGAGAAGCGGGCCGGAAAATCATATCTTTTTATCGCTGATGCAGAAGGTGCAGAAGCCATTATTGATTTGGCTTCAACAGACCAAGACTTAATGACAAAATCACATGTTATTTATATACCCAAAGATACTGGTGAAAAGTATCAAAAAAAACTTAATGATTTGAATATAAAACAACTTTATATCGGGCCGTCATATTCAGCAGCTCAGTCCCGAATATTGCAAACATTTGAACAAGCTCATATGGGTTTACAAGTATGTTTAACCGGAACTGAAGGTCTAATTGGTCAAGCACTTCGAGATGCTATTGCAGCTGGAATACCTCATACTTCAATACAAACTGAACACAGGGGGTCTTTAGGTAGAAGGATGCAGTGTGTTCACTGTAAAGGTATAACAGAAGATGTAATTCTTGACCCATTTGTATGTTCGCATTGTGGATTAAACCTATTTGTACGCGATCACTATTCACGTAGATTGGCAGCTTTCCAGGGAGTATGCATAGATGCGGAAGATCCAGGAAATATACCAGAGTCAGTGGAGCTTTATAAATGAGTGGTGCAGAAAAAATAAACGTTAAGGTAACAAACATCGTAAAATTGAATGATTTAGTTACAAGATTTGAATTTAAGAGAACTGATGGTGGGCTGTTTCCAACTTTTTCTGGTGGAGCACATACTGTTATAGAACTTAAAGATGGTGATTTAACACGGCGAAATCCATATTCACTCATGTCTGATCCCATGGATCAAGATGGATATTCTATTTCAGTTAGGCGAGACGATGAAGGGCGAGGTGGCTCTCTTTTCCTGCATAATAATATCAAAATTGGTGATGATGTGGTCTTAAGTCATCCAGTTAATCTTTTCTCTTTAGATTTAAGAGCGAAAAAACATCTGATGATCGCTGGTGGAATTGGAATTACCCCATTTTTGGCTCAAATTAAACAGCTAGACCGAAGTCATGGTAACTGGGAGCTACATTATAGTGTTCGTAACCAAAGTTTAGGAACCTATGTAAATGACTTAAAGTCAATGCACCCTAATGATGTAAATATATATTATGATGATGAGAAAAATTTTATAGATATAGTAAATCTTTTAGACGGACAGCCTTTAGGAACGCATCTTTATATATGCGGCCCAAAAGGAATGATCGATTGGGTCGTTGGAGAAGCATCTAATCTTGGCTGGCCAGTTGAGGCTATACACTACGAAGAATTTTTAGCACCCCAGCCAGGAAAGCCATTCCAGGTTAAACTCTCCGCCTCAGACAAAGTTGTAAATGTAGGGGAAAGTGAGAGTTTGCTTGAAGCTATAGAGAGAGAAGGCGTCGATGCTCCATATCTATGTAGAGGGGGTGCATGTGGGCAATGTGAAACATCTGTTATTGAAGCTGATGGCGAATTTATTCATAGAGACCACTGGTTGGAAGATGAAGATAAAATATCCGGTAAAAAAATAATGCCATGTGTATCACGATTTGATGGTAAAACTCTTGTATTAGATAGGTAAAGCTCATGACAATTCAATTTAAAGATGAAACATTTAGAAATGATTACACATTCAAGAATTCTGAGTGGGCAATAAAAAGATTTCCATTTCCTTTTCATGAAGATAGCTACATGTATTCAGTGAATATGGAGCAACACAAGGGTGGCCCAGAAGGTTCTATTTATGAAAAACGATTTGATGTTGATGAGCATTATCTAGGTGAAATGCGCGATCGTGCAGAAGTACTCATTGAAGACCCATTGAGGTGCCAATCATTACCACATATGACACTTGCCGGTTGGGATTTGCTTGAATTGATCATGGTATCAAAATCAGAAGATTATCCTGATCTATTTGAATTACACCGTGAGGGTAATAATTGGCGCTGGGTAAATAAACCCATGCAAATTGATGATAGCTTTACCTTCTTAGATGATGCGACCCTTCCATATGGGCCAATGGAATACATAACACGACAAACGCAAGGTGATTTTGTTATTTTAGATCAAAGGGAAAATAACCTTTGGATGGACGCTGGCATGGTTACAACACAGGCAGACTGGTCATTAGATTTTGATATTGGAATGAATTTCTTTGAGTGGCATGCACCTGTACCTAAGGCACATGAAATGGGGATTTTTACTCGGGCATTAAAGTTTTTATTGAATATTCAACAGGGTGCTCCCGCACGTAGGTTAAATTGGACTATGACCGTAAATCCTTTATTGGATACGAGCCCAGAAAATTATCATAAATGGGGAGTCCAAAAAGCTAGTCTTAAGCCAAACAATATTGGTGATAAACAACACCTCCGTGTAGAGCTACAAACCTTTTTCAGGTTGCCAAGATCAAACGCATTAGTTTTCCCAATTAGATGTTATCTAGCATCATTTAATGATTTGATGACTGTCCCTAAATGGGGTCGCAGACTACATAGAGTTATTCGTGATTTACCAGAAGAGTTAGCAACTTATAAAGGTTTTATAGATAATCGCCCTATGATGTTAGACTTCTTAAAAAAATACGATGATGGCAAACCCACATCTGACGGGATTTGGCCAGATCTAGATACAGAACCACCACGTGGTTAGGTAACCTGGGGATAAGATATAATTGACAGGTATTTAGCTGGAAGATTTGTTAATTTTCCAGGCCCATGTGGTGCATCTGCGTCAAAAAACAATGTGTCACCTGGCTCAAGAGTGTAGGTATTATCACCGTGACGGTAATCAATTTCACCTTCAAGCATATAAATTGTTTCAATACCATCATGTTGGAATGTTTCAAACGTATCTGACTCGCTTGTTAATGATATAAGATAGGGCTCAACAATTACACCGCTTGAATTGCCGCCAATATGACCAAGAAGTTTATACTGATGTCCCGCACGTGTTCCGGCGCGTTCAAGTTCGACACCCTCTCCAGACTTTGTATGTTCCGCAGTTCGAGAACTTTCGTAGCCTCTAAACAAAGCAGTAATTGGGATCATTAATGCATCTGCTAATGTTTGCAGTGTATTAAGAGATGCAGATGTATTACCATTTTCAATTTTTGATAACATACCAATTGATAATCCAGTTGATGCAGCTAAATCCGCAACAGTCATCGACCGTTGTCGGCGGTGGGATTTAACTTCCCTGCCGATTGCAAGCTCGAGAATTTTTTCACGAGGCTCTCTGATTCGATGTGGGTTTTGTTCAAGGTTCACAATTTTAGTTTCTTTGTTAATAGCTTCGCACTCCTATGCGTAAAATCTAATCAAAAATCTAGCTTTATTAGTATGTTAAGTCCATTTAAGCACAAAAATGTCAAAAAATATACTTTTTTATTCCTAAAGTTAAAAAAATATAACTTTTATGAAACGATTCCTTGAATTAGCTCAATATTATGTCAAAACAAGACGAAAAGTGCCTATTTTTTATGATTTTTATGAAAATAATCGCCCCTATCAATAAAAAAACTTGATTGTTAGGAATAATCTGACAGTATGTAATAACTAATATTCAAAAAGATTATAGTATGATGCCTAGGCATCTAACATTTGCGGCAACGTCCGCCTCATAACTCGGAGGAATAAATGAAAAAGTTAACTTTAACATTAGCAGCTACAGCAATGATGGCTATGCCACTTGCAGCAACTGCAAAAGATAGTAGTGATCCTATCGTAATACCAATTCACAACTGGTCGTCACAAATTGTGATGAGCCATGCAGTTGGTCAAATTTTTGAATCAATGGGAAATGCTGTAGAGTTTGTTACTACAGATAGCCAAGCTGTTTATGAATCAGTTCGAATGGGTGATGTAGCTCTTGAACTTGAAGTTTGGGAAGGTGCATTTGGTGCTTCATTCCGTGCTGCTTTAGAAAAAGGCGGATTACACGATGTAGGTGATCATAATGCAGTTACACGTGAAGACTGGTGGTATCCAATGTGGACAAAAGATGCATGTCCAGGACTACCTTCTTGGGAAGCATTAAATGCATGTGCTGATTTATTTAAAACAGCTGAAACAGGTGATAAGGGACGTTATCTAGATGGCCCAGTTGACTGGTTGAAGCATGGTAAAGAACGTGTTGATGCATTGGGCATGGATTTTGTTGTTGTTAATGCAGGTTCTGCTGCTGCACTTTGGGCAGAAATTGGTGCTGCTGAAAAAGACAAACGTCCTGTAGTTGTTTTTAACTGGACACCAAACTTTGCTGAAGCAGTATGGCCAGGTGAATTTGTTGAATTCCCTGAGTGGGTAGATGGATGTGATAAAGATCCATCAGTTGGACCTAACCCTAATGCGTTATATGACTGTGGTAATCCTGCAAAAGGATATCTAAAGAAAGCTGCATGGGATGGCATGAAAGATAAATGGCCAGGCGCTTATGCAACTCTTGAAAAAATCTCATTCACAAATCCACAAATTGCTGAAATGGCAAAATTTGTCGATATTGATGAAATGGAACCAGAAGAAGCTGCAGCTGAGTGGTTAGCAAACAATGAATCTGTTTGGAAAGCATGGACTAACTAATATCAGTATAGTTTATTAAAAAGTCTTAACCCTGCCCACGGATTTGGGCAGGGTTTTATTTAAAGTGAGTGATAAAATATGACAAATTCAAAACCGGTTATATCTTGTAAAAATGTTTGGAAACTTTTTGGATTTGCTCCAGAAAAATACTACAAAAGTCTTTCAGAAAATAAAAGTTATGAAGATATTCAAGCGGATGGATACATTGCAGGAGTTAAAGACGTTTCCGTAGACGTATTTAAGGGTGAGATGCTTGTTATCATGGGTTTGTCTGGCTCGGGAAAATCAACACTCTTGAGATGCATGTCCAGGCTTCACGATATTACTGGTGGTACAATAGCTATTGATGACCAAGATATCATGTCGCTTGAAGAAAAAGAACTAATAGATTTACGCAGAAATAAAATGGGTATGGTCTTTCAGAGTTTCGGACTTTTGCCACATAGGTCTGTTTTAGAAAACGTAGCATTTCCCCTCGAAATGCGTGGGCAGAGCAAACACGATAGAAGAGATCGTGCATTAGAAGTTATCAAATTAGTTGGCTTAGAAGGGCGTGAAGATTATTTCCCACGAGAACTTTCTGGTGGTCAGCAGCAGCGTGTGGGAATTGCGAGATCATTGGCCATCGAGCCAGATATTTGGTTTCTTGATGAGCCTTTCTCGGCTTTGGACCCATTGATACGTAGAGAAATGCAGGATGAATTTCTGCGTTTGCAAGATATGTTAGGTAAAACTATTATTTTTGTGACACATGATTTTGATGAAGCACTCAGACTTGCTGATAGAATAGCTATTATGAAAGATGGTGCAATTGAACAGTGTGATACGCCAGATGAAATTGTTTTAAACCCTGCAACTGAATATGTTGCTAAATTTACTCAAGAGATTGATACAGCACGTGTTGTGAGAGCTAAAACCTTAATGAAGCAAGGAGCTAAAAAATCACTTTCGGGAGATGCTTTATCCGCGAATGCAACCATTCAAGAATTAGCTAGAACAATTGTAAATGATGCCCGTAAAGAGTTTCCAGTTGAAGATGAAAAGGGAAAAATCATTGGATCAATGAATAGGCAAGCAGCTTTGGATGTCTTGTTGGGAGATAAATAATGCAGAATTCAATTTTTGCTAATCAAAAAGTGTTTAATGATAAGACAATCCTGCTAAGTCTTCTTGGATTGAGCATATTGTTTATTCTAGCAAAAATTATTGGCATCCTACCTGAATTTTTAAACCGAGTTCCTGAATATATGATTCCTCAATATGCTGAGACTTTAGATCAAAAATTCAACAATAATCGAGATTGGATGACATCAATTACAAGATTTTTCTCGCAAAGGTTAGAATTCCAACTCAAAGTGATGGCTCATTTATTTTATGGAGCAAGGGTTCATTTCTTCAATCCAATTGATTGGCTTTCACTATTACTACCAGCAACTGCATTGGTTTATTTCATAGATGGGCGTAAAGTCGCTTTTGTAACTGCAGCAATAATTTCTGCTACCGCTATTATATTTACGTTTCTCATGAATGAAGACGCACAATTAATGTATATGTGGTTATTCCTAGGCCTTTCGGCGATTGGGTGTACTTACGCTTTTATAAAATATAGTTTTATATCACCATTCTTTATTTTTGGTGCGGTGAGTATTTATGCGCTTATATTAAATGGATATAAATTAGGTCCTTTGCCATGGTCTTCAGTGGCTGCAACAGCAGCAGTAATTGGGTATTATCTTGGTGGATGGAGGTTGGCTCTTTTAGGGGGTGGGACATTTATATGGACAGCACTTATCGGTCAATGGAAATTAGCAATGGAAACTCTTTCTGTTTTGGTCGTTGCAGCGCCTGTAGCATTCGTTGTTGGTCTGTTACTTGGCATTATGGCTTGGAAATTTTCAAAATTTGATAAATTTTTGAGACCATTACTTTCGGTTTTACAAACATTACCGTTTTTTACATATCTCCTTCCTGCTGTAATATTTTTTAAAGTGGGTCCCACAGCGGGTGCTATGGCCACAATCATTTATGCCATACCGCCAATGATATTAATGACTACATTGGGTTTGAAAAAAGTCAGTCCTGAAATAGTTGAAGCTGGAAAGATGGCAGGCTGCTCACGATGGCAAATGTTAAGTAAAGTTTACATTCCTGCTGCACGAACAGAACTTCTAGTAGGACTAAACCAAGTTATAATGTTATGCCTCGCTATGGTGGTTTTAACAGCATTTATTGGTATGCCTGGATTAGGGGCAAAACTTTTAGCCATGATGAATTCTTTCAAATTGGGAAGATCTTTTGAAATTGGTGTAACAATCGTACTTGTAGCTGTTATGTTAGATCGCCTTTCAAAAGCATGGGTGGTTAAACAACCAGTACATTTTGAGCGTGAAGCCCCATGGTGGGAGCGTCATTTCTTCTTATTGGCTGCAGTTGTCGCATTCTTTGGCTTTTTAATATTTAGCATGGAAGTCCAATTTGCTGATCAAATTGGACGTAAGCAACATTTCTCAAAAGGTAAAGAAATTGATAAATTAATAAAAGGGTTTTTAGACATTGATGGTGTGCAAGCCGTAACGGGTTGGTTGAGATGGTTCTTGATAACTAAAGTCTTAATTCCGTTCCGTGATTTTTTATTATGGATTCCAACGAGTGCGTTCATCCTGACAATTACAACTTTCTCATTTTGGTTGGGTGGAAAAAAACCTGCTATATATGCATTCTTATTCTTTTCGTTTGTTGCATCAACTGGATGGTGGGATCGGTCTGTGATTACATTATACACAGTGATATCTGCTGTTGCATTAGCAATGATAATTGGATTGCCGATGGCTATCTGGGCAGCGAGAAGTGAAAAATGGTCCAAGCGAATACTACTATTTTGTGATACTGCTCAAACCTTTCCAAGCTTTATCTATTTGTTACCTGCAATTATGTTATTTGGCATTAATGATGTGGCCGTTGTTTTTTCTATACTAATTTTTACACTAGTTCCATTGGTCAGATATACCGTAGAAGGTCTTCGAGGTGTTCCGCCAGAAATGACAGAAGCTGCAGATATGGCAGGTGCTACACGCTTCCAAAAGCTAGTGAATGTGCAATTGCCACTTGCGCTACCGACTATGGCAGTTGGCTTTAATCAAGCAATAATGTTTGCATTCTTTATGGTTATAATTGCAGCATTTATTGGTACACAAGACTTAGGTCAAGAATTGCAGAGAACATTGGCTGGTACTGATTTGGGGAAAAACTTTGTTCTAGGTTTGTGTGTTTCACTTATGGCTTTAACTTTTGACCAAACTATAATGAGTTGGACTGAAAAGAGGAAAAAAGCTCTAGGATTAAAATAAATATTAATCCTATGACTTAATTAAAGCACTACAGTTTTTTATTATATAATCCATAAAATATATCATCTTGGGATCTTGTAATTTCTTATGTGGATAGAGACAGCCAATAATCGACGCGATTGGTGGAGTGCTGGGTAAAATTTCTATTAATTTTCCATTTTGTAAATAATCTTTAACCTCAAAATGTGGTCTATTTATTATCCCATACCCAGATAATGCCCATTCTGTTAAGACATCATTATCATCCGCATCAAATTTTCCTGATACATTTAATTTTTGAGAGCCATTTCTAGTTTTTACAGTCCAAAAGTATTCAGGAGATCTGGGGTACCGTAACAATAAACAATTATGTATACCATTTATCAATTCATTTGCTGTAGTTGGTGTCCCCATTTTCTCTAAATATTTGGGGGCGGCACATAATGTTCTTTTGCAGTCAGCAATTTTTCTAAGTTTTAGATTTGAATCTGGTGGAGAGCCAATAAAGAATGCCATATCTAATTCTTCAGCTAAAATATCAACCTTCCGATCAGATAAGCGCATTCTGATTTCAGTATTTGGAAATTTATCAATAAATCTTGGAACTAAGGGAGCAATGACGCGCCTTCCAAAGCCTAAAGGAGCAGTAATACGTATAACACCTCTAGGCGTATCTGAAAATTTTGATATTGCATTTTCAGCATTATCTATTGATGTTAAAACCTTTTTTGCTTCTTTGTAAAATACTTTACCAACGCCAGTTGGAGTAAGTGACCTTGTTGTTCTATTAAACAGTCTAACGCCTAGATGTTTTTCTAATTCTTTAATTCGTTTACTGGCGACAGCTGGAGTCATTCGTAAATCACGACCACCTGAAGTGATGCTGCCCAGCTCAATAATCCTAGCAAATACTCGTAAACTTTCAACATATGCCATCTTAATTCCTGTATCGGTTAAATAATTTATTATATTTTTTAATATCATTTTCAACAAATTGTTGAAAGTATTTTTATAATGCAACGCTTTTAAGTGGTATTCAGTTAGGGTATAATTCTAATATTATTTAGCCATTAGTGTGTTTGAAGGAATGTAAATGAAAATTCGCGATGAAATAAAATTTATATTGAATGGCCGTGATATTACATTAAACGCATTTAGAGCTGAACAAACTCTCTTGGAATTTCTTCGCATAGACCAACAGTTGATAGGAACCAAAGAGGGTTGTGCTGAAGGTGATTGTGGT
Source organism: Rhodobacteraceae bacterium Water-Bin34 (assembly GCA_900197625.1). Lineage (GTDB taxonomy): Bacteria > Pseudomonadota > Alphaproteobacteria > Rhodobacterales > Rhodobacteraceae > Amylibacter. The sequence goes on from FZLS01000001.1 coordinate 18,320, forward strand.
GCCTGTACAGTTTTAGTTGGAAGATTGGTTAACGGTGGGTTGAAATATGAAATTGTAAATGCATGCATAAGATTTTTAGCATCGTTGGATGGATGTCATGTTGTAACAATTGAATATTTATCTGGGTCTAATGGCGATTTGCACCCTGTTCAAAAAGCAATGGTTGAATGCCATGCAAGTCAATGTGGATTCTGCACACCTGGTTTTGTAATGTCGCTATATTCATTATGGATGGAAAACCCAAACCCATCAAAACGTGATGTAGAAATTTCAGTTCAAGGTAATTTATGTCGATGCACAGGCTATGAACCAATCATTAATGCTGCATTATCTGTAAATAAATACGGTAACCCCACATTCGATCAATTAAATACAGAGCGTGAAAATATAATAAATAAACTTTCTAGATTACAAGATGACGCGAGAGTAGAAATTGGTGATGACAATAATAAAGCAATTTTACCTGCTAACATCGATGATTTAGCTCAAATACTACAAGATCGACCAAATTCAACAATTGTGGCAGGTGCAACTGATGTTGGGTTGTGGGTTACAAAATTTTTAAAGCCGATATCACCAGTTTTATTTATTGGGCAATTAACAGACCTCAAGAAAATAGAAGTGAATGATGATATGTTAACTTTTGGTGCTGGAGTTACTTATACAGAAATTCAAGATTATCTTTCTAAATTCTTTCCATTTTTAGAAAATTATTGGGATAGAATAGCTGGATGGCAAGTAAGAAATATGGGAACTATTGGTGGTAATATTGCGAATGGGTCACCAATTGGTGATACACCGCCTATATTAATTGCTTTGAATTCAGACATTATATTGCGTAAAGGCAATCAAATTCGCATATTACCAATAGAAAAATATTTTATAGAATATGGAAAACAAGATCTTCAAAAATCTGAGTTTATCTTAGGCATTAGGGTTCCTCTGCAAAGCAACAACCAATTAAACTCCGCCTATAAAATATCAAAACGACGTGAAGATGATATATCTACACTTGCAGTCGGTATAAGCATGAATATTGAAAATGGATTAATAAAAGATTGCCGTATCGCGTTTGGTGGTATGGCTGCGACACCTAAGCGAGCTTTAATTACTGAGGGGTCTCTAAAGGGTAAAACATGGTGTTATGAAGCTATTAATGAAGCTTCAAAAATGCTTAATGAAGATTTTTCACCTCTTTCAGATTGGCGTGCAACAAAAGAATATCGCATGACTGTTGCTCGTAATCTTTTACATAGATTTTTCCTTGAACATGATTTGGAAATCATTGAACCAATTCAGTTACATGCAAGATTTTGAAAGAATATCTATGGAAAACGTAAAAAAAATATCAGGTAGAATTCATTCAAACCATATTCATGATAGTGCTACGAAACATGTCACTGGTCTGGCTAAATATTGTGATGACATTACAGAACCTGTAGGAACTCTTCATGCATATCTTGGAGTTTCAGAAGTAGCACATGCTAATATAAAAAATATTGATTTATCAGCAGTTGAAAGTATCCCCGGTGTTATTGGAACAATTACTTCTTCAGATATTCCGGGTAAAAATGATATAAGTCCAACAGGGCAAAATGATGAGCCTGTTTTTCCAGTTGATAGAGTTCAATTCCATGGCCAACCATTATTTGCTGTCATAGCTAAAACGCGAAACATTGCTCGCCATGCAGCTAAACAAGCAATTATTGAATATGAAATACTTCCTCATGCATTAAATATATCTAGTGCTCAAGATTCTGATTACCCACACGTGACAGCACCATTAAAATTAGAGAGGGGTAATATAAATAATTCCAAATCTAGTGAATTGAACCAGATTAAAAATCAAATTACCATCGGTGGTCAGGATCATATGTATCTTGAAGGACATATTGCATTTGCAATACCCGGAGAAGATGATGAATTGATTATTCATTGTTCTACACAACACCCAAGTGAGGCGCAGCATATGGTTGCACACGTTATGGGCATTCCAAACAATGCTGTTACGGTTAATGTCCGTAGGATGGGTGGTGGATTTGGTGGTAAAGAAAGCCAAATGAATTTATTTTGTGTAGTTGCTGCACTGGCTGCAAAAAAATGGAACTGTGCAGTCAAACTTCGTCCTGATCGAGATCAAGATATGACATCAACTGGAAAACGTCATGATTTTGTTATTGATTATGACGTAAAGTTTGATGACGATGGTCTAATTGATACGGTTGATAGCATTTTTTCTGCTCGATGTGGATATTCTTCTGATTTATCGGGACCTGTAACTGATCGAGCACTTTTTCACGCTGATAACGCATATTATTACCCAAATGTAAGGTTAAGAAGCCGTCCCATGAAAACAAATACGGTATCCAATACAGCATTTAGAGGATTTGGAGGACCACAAGGTGTTTTAGCAGCAGAAAGAATAATAGAAGAAATATCATTTGCCACAGGTAAAGATCCATTAGATATACGTAAATTAAATTTTTACGGAGAGACAGATAGGAATTTAACGCCATATCATCAAAAAATTAAAGATAACATATTATCAAAGTTAATTGGTGAGTTGGAAAAAAGTTCCAATTATCGCATGCGAAGATCAGAAATTAAAAAGTTTAATGAGACTTCCAGAGTGATAAAAAAAGGCATCGCATTAACTCCTGTAAAATTTGGCATTTCTTTTACTGCAACTTGGTATAACCAAGCAGGAGCTTTGATACATATCTATAATGATGGTTCAATTCATTTGAATCATGGTGGCACCGAAATGGGGCAAGGTTTAAATACCAAAATTGCACAAATAGTTGCAGATGCTTTTCAAGTGGATTTTGAAAGAATTAAAATCACAAAAACTACTACTGAAAAAGTTCCAAATACTTCTGCAACTGCCGCTTCATCTGGCACAGATTTAAACGGAATGGCGGCATTAGATGCAGCTAATCAAATCAAAGAAAGATTAATAAAATTTGCAGCAACTAATTGGAACGTGAAAGAATCTGAGATTAAATTTTCCTCTAATTTGGTTCATATTAGAGAAAAAACTATTCCTTTTAATGAATTTATTAAGATGGCTTACATGCATCGCACTCAATTGTCTGCAACTGGCTTTTACAAAACGCCTGATATTCATTGGGATAGGACTGCTGGAAAAGGTAATCCATTTTATTATTATGCATATGGTGCGGCATGTACTGAAGTATCAATAGATACTTTAACTGGAGAATATCGCATAGAAAGAACTGATATTTTGCATGACGTAGGCCGTTCACTAAATCCAATTTTAGATAAGGGGCAAATTGAGGGTGCTTTTATACAAGGAATGGGATGGTTAACTTCTGAAGAATTGTGGTGGAATGAAAGTGGTGAATTAAAAACCCATGCACCATCAACATATAAAATTCCTCTTGCTTCAGACATTCCTCGTGAATTTAATGTAAAACTTGCAGATTGGTCAGAAAATAGACAACTTACTATCAAGCGGTCAAAGGCTGTTGGTGAGCCACCATTTATGTTAGGAATTTCAGTTTTGGAAGCTTTATCAATGGCTGTCGCAAGCATAAATGATTATAGAATATGCCCTAGGCTTGATACCCCAGCCACGCCAGAAAGAGTTTTGCTTGCTGTGGAAAATATGAAAAAGCAGAAAAATTTATGACAAAATATTTTAATGGATTCAATAATTTTTTAAATTATAATAAACGTGTAATTCAAGCATCAATTGTTAGAACTATTGGCTCCTCACCTCGCAATTCAGATACTGAAATGTTTATTAGTGAAACTGATACTTTGGGCACCATAGGTGGTGGACAATTAGAATACTTAGTCATTAATCATTCAAAAAAAATGATAGCTGAGAATATAAAAAAAGATATTTTAAAAATCTCTCTAGGCCCTGAGATTGGTCAATGTTGTGGGGGCAAAGTAGAGGTTTCCCTATTAGAAATGTATGAGAAAGATAAATGTTTGGCTTTAAATCGCTTTGATAAAAAAGATAAAAATTTACCTCATGTTTACGTAATGGGCGCTGGTCATGTTGGTCGTGCATTAGCTCTGCAATTACAGCATTTACCAGTAAGATGTGTTCTAATTGATAGCCGAGTTGATGAACTTGCAAAATGTAGCGCTGATGTTGAAACAAGATTAAGTGCTATTCCTGAAGAAGATATAAAATCAGCCCCAAGAGGAAGCGCATATGTTATTTTAACACATGACCATGCACTTGATTTTATTTTATGTGGAGCTGCACTTGATCGACATGATGCTAAATATGTTGGTATGATTGGCTCAAAAACTAAAAGAGTAAAATTTAAAAAGTGGTATCAGGTTAATTATGACAATAACCTTATAAGAGATTTTACATGTCCAATAGGGAATTTAAAAAATCAAGATAAACGACCAAGCATTATTGCGTCATTCGTCGCTGCAGAGGTCATAGATATGCTTTTCGCAAATGTTAATTTATCTGAAAACTACGATCTAAATTTAAATAAGGTAGCAGTTTAAGATAAGAATTAAATTTAAGTGGTAGTAAAATTTTTAGATTATTTTAACTACCATTTATTTAACATTAAATTTCTTAGATTTTGTTTAATTTAAAGTACTCTTTATTTATGTTAACGCCACGTTTGATAAGATGTTCAACACTACCTTTAGCAACTGCATTAATATCACCTCGGCAAAGGCCAATATCCGCTAAATCTTTATCTGTTAATTGCTTTAATTCATTTATTGTCTGACGATATTTTTTTTGGGTTTGTAATGATTTATTTAAATTTCCCCAAATTACCGATAAACTTTCCAATGATGGAATTAACTGATTTAAATTTATTGTGCTTGATGCAAATGCCATCTTACCGTTTCCTTTATTATTATCTATTTTTTTTATGATTATGATTTTTTTTTGGACCAAACAACAAACACCTTTGCAATTCCGCTATGCAAATTATGCAAACGTGAATTTAAAGTAATTTGAAAAAATTAATTTTATGATTTTGATTAAGCAATAATAAGTTTTAGTTATATCTTAATTAAGAAAATATTTCAGTGTCATATGAAACCTGATCTAAATATAATCCATGTGGTGGGCAAACTGGACCACATTTTGATCTGTCTTTTGCAATTAATGCCTCATGAACTCTTTTAGGCTCCCAGGCTCCTGCGCCAACACGTTCTAAAGTTCCAATGAAGCTTCGGACTTGATTATGTAAGAAACTTCGAGCTCTAATTGTAAATTCGAACTCATTTCCATGCTTTAAAGTAATTTGTTTTATAATAATTTCATCTAAAGTCTTTATAGGACTTTGAGCTTGGCAAATAGATGAACGAAATGTTGTGAAGTCATGTTTGCCTATAAGATATTTTGCACTCTCCTTCATTAATTCTAAGTCTAAATCATGTTGGATTTGCCAAACCCATCCCGCATCTACAATTGCAGGTGGACGTCTAGTTAAAAGTCTAAATACATAACGGCGTTCTTTTGCTGAAAACCTTGCATGGAAATCATCTTCAACAATGGAACACTTAGTTATCGAAATAGGAGCTGGTCTTAAATGATAATTTATTGCTTCGGATAAGCGGAAACTATCCCAAAACTTATTTAAATCAACATGTGCAATCTGGCCTGTTGCATGCACCCCCGCATCTGTTCGTCCCGCACCCTGTATTTCAGGTTTTTCAGGTGCAACTTTTGAAATTGCTATTTCAATAGTTTCTTGCACAGATGGTAAATCACGCTGACGTTGCCAGCCATGATATGGTTTCCCATCGTATTCAATCTGAAGTGCATATCGGGGCATAAATTCTCGATAACTCTTAAATTACTTTTTGCCAAGTTATATTCTTTTATCTATTTATCAGAATTTAAACTGTAAGCTTTTTATTATTTAAAAAAATCAAATGATGTTATGCTAGACCTTTGCTTGCGTGCACATTATAAGCAATTTTATGGAGCATATATTTAAAATAATTATTCGAATTATTAGCCCGGTGATCTGAAAAAAAGATCTGCCGGGAGAAGTCGTTTGAGTATTCGCGCCGAACAAACCCCTACTGTAAATTTTCCATGACTGGAACATGATATGAGTGCTGACACGCCTGATTATAAAGATACAATAAACTTACCAGTAACTGATTTCCCTATGAGGGCGGGTCTACCAGGACGTGAACCTATCTGGTTAGATCGTTGGGCGAAGATAGGTGTATATGAAAAGTTAAGAGAAAAAAAAGGTCGTGAATCATTTGTGTTACACGATGGTCCACCTTATGCGAATGGGCATCTCCATATTGGACACGCTTTAAATAAAATTTTGAAAGACATGGTTGTTAGATCACAACAAATGTTGGGAAAAGATGCTCGATACATACCTGGATGGGATTGTCATGGATTGCCTATTGAATGGAAAATTGAAGAACAATACCGAAAAAAAGGAAAGAATAAAGATGATGTTCCTGTAGTTGAACTACGGCAAGAATGCAGAAAATTTGCAGAAGGTTGGGTCGATATTCAAAGAGAGGAATTTAAAAGATTAGGTATTACGGGCAAATGGGATAACCCATATTTAACAATGAATTTTCATGCAGAAGCAGTTATCGCTGACGAATTTATGAAATTTGCAATGAATGGTTCTCTATACCAAGGCTCAAAACCAGTTATGTGGTCACCAGTTGAGAAAACTGCACTCGCAGAAGCTGAAATAGAATATCACAATCACAAGTCGCATACAATTTGGGTTCCATTTAATTTTAAATCTGCATCAGATAAAATAAAAAATGCCAGAGTGGTAATATGGACAACAACTCCATGGACAATTCCCTCAAACAAGGCGGTCGCGTTTAATCCAAAAATTTCTTATGGCTTATATGAGGTCATAGAAACTGAAGAAGAAAGTTGGACAGCTCCTGGGCAACAATACATTTTTGCGGATGTTCTAGCTGAAGATACATTAACAAAATCTCGGGTACTTAAATTTAAGCGTGTTTCAGATGTGCTAGCTTCTGATTTAGAGAATGCTATTTGTTCACATCCACTTTCAGAAATGGACGAATATTGGTCTTATGATGTTCCAATGATTGATGGAGATCATGTTACAGATGAAGCTGGAACAGGATTTGTACATACAGCGCCTAGTCACGGTGCAGATGACTATGAATGTTTTGTCAAACGAAATTGGTTAGACAGAATGACACATAATGTTGGTGAAGCATCACAGTTTTTAGATCATGTTCCTTTTTTTGCAGGATTAGAAGTATTCGATAGAAAAGGAAAAGAAGGAAAAGCAAATAATGCAGTAATTGCCAAACTAGTTGAAGCTGGCGGTATAATTGCAAGAGGGCGAGTTGAGCATAGTTATCCCCATTCATGGCGCTCTAAAGCCCCAATTATATTTAGAAATACACCACAGTGGTTTACTTCCATAGATAAAGAAATTGGTGGAAATAATCAGCATGGTAAGACTATCCGTGAACGTGCATTAACAGAAATTGATAATGTAAAATGGACGCCTCAAACTGGTAGAAACCGTTTACACTCAATGATTGAAGCTCGGCCTGATTGGGTAATGTCTCGTCAACGTGCTTGGGGTGTTCCTTTAACCTGTTTTACTAGAAAAAACACTCTACCTACTGATCCAAATTTTATTTTGAAAGATGCTGAAGTCAATGATCGGATTGTGGCTGCATTTAAAAAAGAAAGTGCTGATTGTTGGTTTGAAAATGGGGCAAAAGAACGGTTTTTAGGGTCTAAATATAACTCTGAGGAATGGGACCAAGTTTTTGATGTTCTAGACGTTTGGTTCGATAGTGGTTCAACACATGCTTTCGTAATGCGTGATCGAGAGGATGGAGCAGATGATGGTATTGCAGACTTATACTTAGAAGGCACAGATCAACATAGAGGGTGGTTCCATTCATCCTTGCTACAATCTTGTGGAACAAATGGTCGTGCACCATACAAAGGTGTACTAACCCATGGGTTTACGCTGGATGAAAAAGGCATGAAAATGTCAAAATCCGTAGGTAATACTATTGCTCCAGAACAAGTGATTAAACAATATGGGGCAGATATTCTGCGTTTATGGGTTGCACAAGCTGACTATACTGCAGATTTACGTATTGGCCCTGAAATATTAAAAAATGTTGCCGATAGTTATCGAAGACTTAGAAATACAATGAGATTTATTCTTGGGAATCTGAACGATTTTAGTGAGTCAGAAAAAATTGAATATGCTGAAATGCCAGAACTTGAGCAATGGGTTTTACACCGACTAGCTGAATTGGATACAGTAGTTAGAGACGGTTATAGTGCGTATGATTTCCAGGGTGTTTTCAGCCAAGTTTTTCAGTTTGCAACAGTAGATCTTTCAAGTTTCTATTTTGATATAAGGAAAGATGTTCTTTATTGTGATGATGTAAATGGGACAAAGCGTAAAGCAGCTCGAACTGTTTTAGATATATTATTTTATAGATTAACAGCTTGGTTAGCACCAATGCTATGTTTCACAATGGAAGACGTCTGGTTACAACGTAATCATGACAATGAAACTTCTATACATCTTGAAGATATTCCAGAGACACCATCAGATTGGTTAAATGTGAAATTAGCTTCAAAATGGGAAACTATCCGAAATGTAAGGCGTGTTGTGACCGGTGCAATTGAAGTAGAGCGCACAGCAAAGAATATAGGTTCATCACTTGAAGCTGCTCCTGAGGTGTATTTCAACTCAAATATGAATTTAAAGAGCTTATCGGAAACTGTGGATTTTGCAGATATTTGTATCACATCGAATATTAAATTGATTGATGAAAGCCCATCAGCCCAAGGCTTTAAGCTAGATGATATCCCTGATATTGAAGTAATCTTTAAGAAAGCGGATGGTGAAAAATGCATGCGTTGTTGGAAGATTACTTCAGAAGTGGGAAAACAAAAACATGAAGGTTGCTGCCAACGTTGTAGTGATGCATTAGGTTAATATATGACCTTAAGCGTATTTATTGCTGTATTATTTGCTGCAATATTACACGCATCATGGAATGCCATAATTAAATTTGGAGATGATAAACTTCAAGGTATGGTATTGCTCTCAATTGCGCATGGAATAATTGGGCTGTTTATGCTGATATTATCTCCATTACCGAATATTACTGCATGGCCTTGGTTGATAGCTTCAGTAGGTTTTCACTTGTGGTATAAATTATTTTTAACCAGTGCCTACGAACGAGGTGATCTTAGCCGAGTTTATCCAATTGCGCGTGGAGCAGCACCTTTATTGGTCTTAGTTATTAGCTCTATTCTCATTATAGATAATATTACCAATAAGGATATTTTTGCCGTTATCGCAATTGGGGTTGGAATATTCATTTTGGGAATTGGTGTATTTAAAAATAAAGAAACAATTGCATTATTACCATTTGCACTTTGTTCAGCGATTGGAACCGCTGGTTATTCTATTACTGATGGACTTGGAGCAAGAGCTTCTGGTGATGTTACAAGCTATATTGGCTGGTTGTTCTTCTTAGATGCAGTAGTGTTTATGTTGTATGCTTTTTTTAGAAAAGGTCTGAATATTTTACCAAAAAAATCATCTGTCTGGGTGCTTGGATTAATTGCAGGGTCTGCGTCAGTTTTAGCTTATTGGATCGCTGTTTGGGCAATGACTATAGCTCCAATAGCCTTAGTCGCTGCATTGAGAGAAACATCTGTATTATTCGCAGTATTTATAGGCATTTTCTTTTTCAAAGATAGCATGGGAAAAAGTAAAATTATTGCTTCTTTAATAATTGTAATTGGAATAATTATTAGTCGTCTTTAGCTGGAAAAAGCTGTTGTATAATCCCAACTGTTAAAAGGTAAACTGATGTTATTGCTAATGCTGATGTGACTAATGGTCCTGCATTGAAGTTTGTCCATGCAGAAAGACCCGCAAGTGCCGTCCATATAATTGCAATTGGTAAACTTATCGAGCGCCATCGCTGTGTTCTGACAGGATGAATGAATTTCAAGGGTGTAAACATTGATGCGGCAAGTATTATCACTAATGCTAGAATAATATAAAAATTTGGGTGTGTTGCAAAAACAACCACAGCAAACATATTCCAACAACCTGGAAAACCTGAAAAAGAATTATCTTTTGTTTTCATTCGTGTATCTGCAAAATATAGTGCTGAGGTAAAAGTAATAATTATAATTGTTACCCATCCTGTCCAACCGTCTAATAAGCCAGATTGGAAAAGTGCATATGCCGGAATAAATACATATGTTAAGTAATCAATAATTAAATCTAACAAGACACCGTCATACTCGGATGCATTTTCTTTAACATTGTAATATCTTGCTAATGGTCCATCTATTCCATCAACAAAAAATGCTATAACTAACCATAAAAACATCATATCCCATTTACTACCCACGGCAGCAAGCATGGCTAACATTGCAAAAACTGCACCTGTAGCGGTTAAATAATGAACAAAGAGTGCTTTAATATGTGATGTCATTATGGCTTCATATAGTAGTTTTAGAAAAACTCAACTATTAGATTAGTTATGCTTTAGGGTGTGCTTTTTTATAAACAGACATCAAACTAGCTTGATCAACAGCAGTATATGCTTGTGTAGAAGAAAGTGAGGCATGTCCTAGTAATTCTTGAATTACCCTTAAATCACCACCTGCTTCTAATAGGTGTGTCGCAAATGAATGCCGTAAAGAGTGAGGTGTTGCGGTTGAAGGCAAGCCTAATTGGATTCTAGTTTGTTCCATTACTTTTCTTATAATCCGTTGGTTTAATGGGCCACCCCTTGCGCCTTTGAATAAATAATCTCCTGGTAAAAAAGAATATGGACATTCCTTCAAATATTTTTTTACTGCTGACTGAGCGATTGGTAAAACTGGAATTATTCTTTCTTTATTACCCTTGCCGATTATATTCAAAATATCAGGCAAAGGAGTTTGATCAAATGTAAGAGATAATGCTTCAGATATTCTTAATCCACAGCCATATAATAATGTAATGACTGCAACGTTACGTGCATTTATCCATTCTTTTTCAGATTGTATGTCGATCTGGTTGATGAGATTTTTTGCATCTGATTTTTTTACTGGTCGCGGCAGTGGTTTTTCAAATTTTGGTGTCCTCGTAGAAAGCACTGCTGTTGTTGAAATTCCATATGTTTGTCCTAACCAGCGATAAAAACTTTTGATTGCAGATAAAGCTCGAGCAAGTGAACGAGGTGATAACCCCGAACTTCGAGCATGTGATATCCACGACCGCATATCCTTGACATTAACTTTTGATAAAACAGCCTTTGATGATCTTTTTCCATAATGATTAGAGATAAAATGTATGAAATGTGAAACATCGTGACGGTATGCTTCAATGGTTTTTTTTGCCATGCCACCTACAGCAGACAGGCTAGATAGCCAATTTTCCATTAAATCAAACCCGCCATCAATGTTAACCATTAAAAAACCATCTTTGCATTACTTTTTCAAAAATTGACCCATAAAATACAAATAAATCCGTTCCCATATTTGGTAGAAATTGGTCTGGATTAATGGATCCTAATAAAAGTAATCCAGGACTATTACCTTGACCTAGATCCAATTTCATTAATGCTTCAGATCTAAGTTCAGGTGCAATATTACTATAAATATTTGAAGCTCCTTTTCTTATCTGGCGTAATGTAACAGAACGTGGATCATTATCTTGTCCTAAAGTTATGTAGTGATCGATTTCACCTTCTTGAAGAAAAATTACACTTGGTCCAAATTCTGTTTGTAGTTGAGGTATGTCATCCTTACTAATAGATGGTGCTTCTAGGCATAACCTGGCTACATCAATGCCTAAAGAATTAGCCCAATCTGTTTTTAAAAAATTTAAAAATTCTGTAAAAGTTTTAGGTTCAAGAGCTTCTAATATTGCAGAATGCACTCTGAATGTCGTAGATATATTTTTATATGCTGCCGATATAATATTACTATTTTGTCCTTCAATCTCGTCTACACGCCCTTCTAATCGTTTTAAAACCACACTTTTCAAGTCTATTACATTTGTTGGAGCATTGTTTGAACTTGCAGAAATTAATGCACGCATAACTTCTCTATCATTCAATAGTGCTTCCGGGTCTTGTAGAATTCGTTTCCGAAAATCACTAATTTGAGTTGTATCATCCATATATGTTTCTCATTATATTTATAAATTCTAAATTTTATTCCATCTATTGGGCTTGTTAATTATAACTTAAGCTCATTAATATATAAACAAATATTAGCGCTTGAGGAAACAAGAGATTGAGTAATCAAATTAAACATACCTCATCTCAAAATTTTACTGATGGCGAGTTAGTATCAGTATTAACAACCCAACCTATTGACAGGCTTTTAGATTATAAAGCTCCTAAAGAAGGAGTAAAATTGGGTTCTTATGTAGAAGTTCCGCTGGGTCCAAGAAAAGTTATAGGTGTTGTTTGGTGCGAAGGAAAAGGTGATTATGATAAAAATAAAATTCGCACAATTTCAAACAGATTAGATGTCCCCGAGATGCAACCTGAAATGATGGAATTTCTTTCTCGCGCTGGGCGATATACTTTAACTCCTATAAATGGAATGCTCAAACTAGCCACACGTGCACCAGGCTTGGCAAATCCACCTAGTATGAAAACAGTTTACATAAAAGGGGATGCAGAAGTCGATAGAATGACACCAGCACGTGAAAGAGTTTTAAACACTTTAAGAGATACTACTGATATGCAATTTACTGCTAAAGAATTAACAGAATCTGCAAAAGTATCAATTTCAGTAATTAAAGGACTAGTTTCACAAGGAGTCATTCTCGAGTTGGAAAGTCCGCGTGATTTACCGTATGCTCAACTTGACCCATTTTTCCCCTCCCAAAAACTTACGTTTGATCAAAAGAGTGCAGGAGAAATTTTAAGGAAAAATATCCGATTAAATGAATATAATACAACTCTTTTACGTGGTGTTACAGGTTCTGGAAAAACTGAGGTTTATTTAGAAGCCGTTTCTGAGTGTTTGTTATTAGGCAAACAGGCATTAATTTTAATTCCAGAAATAGCTTTAACAGTTGAGTTTTTAGATAGGCTAAAAAAACGATTTGGTGAAAAGCCAGCTCAATGGCACTCAGGCGTTACTATGACAGAGAAAAGGCGTTGTTGGCGAATGGTAGCCGAAGCTAAGGCGCAAGTAGTTGTTGGTGCAAGATCATCTCTATATCTTCCATTTAAGAATTTAGGTTTGATAGTTGTAGATGAAGAACATGATATATCATATAAGCAAGAAGATGGTGTGCTATATTCAGCTCGTGATATGGCTGTTATGAGAGCCTCTATTGAACAAGCTTCTGTGGTTTTGGCGTCTGCAACGCCTTCTTTGGAGACCTGGGCAAATGCTGATATAGGTAAATATAATCGAGTGGATCTTACTGAAAGATTTGGAGATGCAAGAATCCCTGAAATTTTAGCTATAGATATGCGTGATCAACCAATGGAGAGAAATTCATGGATTTCGCCCCATTTGAAAAATGAAGTTGAATTAAGACTTGAACGTGGTGAACAATCTTTATTGTTTTTAAACAGAAGGGGATATGCACCGATTACAGTTTGTCGAAAATGTGGTGATCAAGTTGGATGTGAACAATGTGATGCGCGCATGGTGGAGCATAGATTTCAAGGTTATCTTATGTGTCATCAATGTGGTGAAACAAAACAAATGCCAAATGTATGCCCTTCATGTGGCGAAGTTGATTGCTTAACTGCTGTGGGCCCAGGTGTAGAGCGTTTAGCTGAAGAGGCTCAGGAAAATTTTCCAAAAGCAAAAATCTCTGTTTTATCTTCAGATATGTTAATATCTGCACAAGCATTAAAAACAAGAATTAAAGAAATTGCATTAGGTGACGCTGATATAATAATTGGTACACAGTTGGTTGCAAAAGGGCATAATTTTCCATTGCTGACATTAGTTGGCGTGATTGATTCTGATTTAGCGCTAATGGGCGGAGATTTACGAGCAGCAGAACGTACTTTCCAATTAATGCGACAAGTAGCGGGTAGGGCAGGCCGTGCAGATAAGAAAGGAATTGCTTTTTTGCAAACCCATCAGCCTGAGCACTCAGTCATTAAAGCTATTCTGAAAGGTGATGAAGAAGAGTTTTGGAAATCTGAAGCTCAACAAAGACGTCTTAATAATATGCCACCATTTGGGAAATTAGCTGGAGTAATCTTGAAAGGCCCAAATTTAAATGATGTTTTTAATTTAGCAAATAATATGGTAAAAAATGCTCACATATTAAATTCAATAAATGCTCAAATTTATGGCCCTGCTCCAGCGCCTATTGCGCGAGTTCGGGGCAATCATCGTGTCCGGATTTTAGTAAAAGCTTCAAAAGAAACAATGCTCCAAAATTCTTTGATGAAGTGGAAAAACTCTTTTAAGATCCCCAAGGATATACAAGTTACTATAGATATTGACCCACAGTCGTTTTATTGACAGCTAAAGACTAGAAATAGTCACTTCAAATATGTATGAGGAGGGTAGAAACAGTAAGAGACATCAAAATGACAAAAATCATTAAACCAAAGCCAGGTATTATGGATATAAAACTATATGTTGGTGGAAAATCTCACGCTGATGGTGTTGAAAACACTGTAAAATTAAGTTCAAATGAAAACCCTTTCGGACCAAGCCTCAAGGCAAAAGATGCATACATCAAGCAATCGGATTCTTTAGCTGTATACCCGTCTTCAGATCATTCTGCTTTGAGGAAAGCTATAGCACAAAATAATGGACTAAACCCTGAACAAATTATCTGTGGAAATGGATCAGACGAAATAATTACATTTTTATGTCAGGCTTTTGCGACTGTTGGTGATGAGGTTTTATTCACTGAACATGGTTTTGGTATGTACCGTATCTGTGCCTTGGGTGTTGGAGCAACTCCTGTAGAAGCAGCTGAAAAAGATCGAGTTACAAATGTTGATGCATTAATTGATAACTGCACTCTAAATACAAAGTTAATTTTTGTTGCAAACCCAAATAACCCAACTGGAACTTTTATTCCATTAACAGAAATTGAACGCTTAATAGATGGAATCCCCAAAAATACAATTGTAGTTCTAGATGGTGCTTATGCAGAATATATTGAAGGTTATGACGGTGGGGCAAAACTGGTTGAAAAATATGAAAATGTCGTAATGACCAGAACTTTTTCTAAAATCTATGGTCTTGGTGGTTTGAGGGTTGGATGGGGTTATGCTTCTCCTATGATAATTGATATCCTATCTCGCTTAAGGGGACCATTTAATATTAATCGTGCAGCATTATCAGCGGCTATTGCTGCTGTTAATGATGAGGAGTATGTAAAAGAATGCTTACTGCAAAATAAAATTTCGGGTGATTTCTTAATAAAAGAAATAAGAAATTTGGGATTTGACTGTGACGACACATTCGCAAACTTTATACTCCCAAGATTTGCTGATGAAAGTCAAGCTGATGCAGCCAATGATATATTAGAAAAAGATGGATTAATTGTTAGGCAAGTAAAGGGATATAATTTACATAATTGCCTTCGTATAACTATTGGTAAAGAGGCTGACTGTTTTAGAATAATAGCTTCATTAAAAAAATTCAAAGGAAGCCAATTATGAATGCTATGTATGACAAAGTAACCCTCATAGGCCTTGGATTAATTGCATCATCTATGGGTCATGCAATGAAAAAAGCTGGATTAGCAAATACAATAGTGGGATATTCTCAGACTAAGAAAACTCGTGATATATCATTGGATATTGGATTTGTTGATTCTGTTGCTGAGACTATAGAAGATGCTGTCGCTGACTCAGACTTAATTGTATTATCAGTACCAGTTGGAGCCATGTCTGAAGTCGCAAAAAAAATTGGCTCTAAATTAAAGCCTGGTGCAACAATTACTGATGTTGGGTCTGTTAAAAAATCTGTGATAGATATGGTAAATCCTCATATACCATTGGGTGTACATTTTATTCCGGGCCACCCTTTGGCTGGTACTGAGCAGTCAGGTCCAAAATCAGGATTTCCAGATTTATTCAAAAACCGTTGGTGCATATTGACACCACTTGAAAATTGTAACGAAGAGGCAACTAATAAGCTGAAAAAATATTGGGAAGCTTTAGGTGCTAATGTTGAATTTATGGATGCCGAACATCATGATTTAGTACTTGCAGTTACAAGCCATGCACCACATCTCATAGCGTACACTATGGTTGGCGTAGCAGATGACTTGGGTCGGGTGACTGACAAAGAAGTTATAAATTTTTCAGCTGCTGGGTTTCGTGATTTTACTAGAATTGCAGCAAGTGATCCCACAATGTGGCGTGATGTTTTCTTAAACAATAAAGAAGCAACATTAGAAATACTTGGACGATTTACAGAAGAATTATTTGATTTGCAAAGAGCCATTCGAAGAGGTGATGGTGATCAACTGTTTGAATATTTTAACCGTACGCGTTCAATAAGACGAAGTATTATTGATGCTGGCCAAGATACTGAAGCTGCTAATTTCGGACGAGAAAATGTTAACGAATGATTTTATTAATAGAGATTTATTTTTGGTGAATTTGCAATTGGAATTATACCTATAAATATTTTTTTGTTAGAAAACTTCAAAGGTATCTCAAGCTCTTGATTGTTTTGAGATATGTTACCGAACAATTTAAACAATGTTCTTATTGCATTTTTTGTTTCTTTATTGGCCACACGATTTTCTATTACTAAATTAAATACTTGTTCCCAGTTAGTTGCTCTAATCGTGATATTTCCATTTGGATATCCATCTGGATCTAAACTAAGGTTTCCAACTGCTTTTAATTTAAAACTACCCCATTCAAGCTCCGTTTTATTAATTTTGAAATTTGATATATTATATAATTTTTGTTCGAATGATTTTTGATTTAGAGGCTCATCAAAATCTGCTGATGCGTCCAATGTAAGTATCTCAAATTCATTTGGCATTGTTCCATCAGGATCATAATTTTTGAAATTTAATTTATTAGAAAAAACTTCTTTTAAATCTAGCGCTATATCATATTTATTTTCAGTATTATTTTTTCTTCGCAATGCTAGTATTATTTTTTCAGCAGCAAAAAACGTATCCGTGGAAGTATTTATTATGAGTTTTTCACTTGAGATAGTTGAACGATCCAATTCATGCTCAGAATCTGTTTGAAAAACTAAAGAACCCCTCAACTTTTTTGATGTAATAAATAATTTCTGATCGAATATTTGCAGTTTTTGCTCCAATGGCCCTAAAACAATAAAGTGATTAGGTTTGTAGGATAACTGCAATATTTCCAATCGATCTGCAGACCATTTTAATCCTGATTTAGGATTATTGAGATTTATATCTTCAATAATGGCATCAAATCTATTTGGGAAACCTCTTAAATGTAGAGTGTTTTGTACATCCCACCCATTCTCGGATTTTTCATTAAACCAATTATTTAGTGCAGCTTGTCTAATAGATTTTCCTACAAACCAGTATGCGCTCCATCCTGAAGATGCTATTAAAATAACTATTACTAATAACCGCATTTTTTAACCTTTTCTTTTTGGTCTAAGCACTTCTATATTTAAAGCCAAGTCTAAAGGCGAATAATATGAATGGACAAGACATTTGGATATTTGGGTATGGTTCTCTCGTGTGGCAACCCGGGTTTAAATATGCACAGCAAGAGATTGGAAGATTGCAAAACTACAAAAGGTCTTTTTGTATGTGGTCAATTCATTATAGAGGAACACCAAAGAATAAGGGATTAGTCTTGGCTTTAGATAAAGTTCAAGGCGCTGTTTGTGAAGGATTATTATTTAGGGTAAGAGCAAAAAATGTTGATAAAGTATTAGCTTATTTGCGTAAAAGAGAGTTGATATCTGAAGCTTATTTAGAAGTTATTATTGATGTTGAGTTAGATTCTGGTGAAATTGTGAAAGCATATACATACATAGTTAATCGCCAGCATGAACAATATGCAGGCAGTTTAACTATTGAAGATCAGGCAATTATTATAAATTCTGCTAAAGGCTCTATAGGTCCAAACAATGAGTATTTATTTAATGTAACAAGATGTTTAAGAGATTTGAATATTAAAGACCTTGAATTAGAAGATTTATCTGCAAGAACACTTTTATTATCAAGTAAAAATATATGAAAATTTGTATTTTTATTAAAATTTTATTTTACTAAGATTGTGCAATTTAATAAATATCATCTATGAGATGTGGAAAATTATAATTTAGATAAATGAGTAACTTCTTATTTCTAAAACTTAACAATTGGAATGGGCGTCTCAACACGCTAGTATTTATTTAAATAATCCAATAGAGGCTTTTTTATGGCGCAAAAAGATTTAGGTTTCCAAAATCAGTTTACCCAACCGGTAAATCAGATAATCACAATGCTTTTAATTGTCATAGCCGTTTTTGTGGGAGGTTATTTTCTCTATCCTGCTGTATCTCCAATATTTGTGGCCTCACCATATCTTAATGGCTTTATATTTATAGTATTTCTGGGAGGATTAGTTTCTTGCTTTGGCCAAGTGGTTTCGCTTGTAAAGTCTGTGAGCTGGATTGAAGGTTTTGTAATCGATCGTGTTGGCCATGATTTAATTAAACCCCCTGGATTAATGGCAAGTTTAGCAGCGCTTTTATCAGATTCTGGCGCGAGACATGCTTTAACATCAACTTCAACTAGATCTATATTAGACAGTGCTGCAACTAGATTAGATGAAGGAAGAGAGATAACTCGATATATTATTAATCTATTAATATTTTTAGGGTTATTGGGAACATTTTATGGTTTAGCAACAACAGTTCCAGCTGTTGTTGATACAATTAGATCACTAGCCCCCCAGGAAGGCTCAACAGGTCTAGACGTTTTTGCAAAATTAATGACTGGTCTTGAAGCACAATTAGGTGGCATGGGTACTGCTTTTGGATCTTCTCTACTTGGCCTAGCCGGTTCGTTGGTTGTTGGAATATTGGATTTATTTGCAGGTCGAGGGCAAAATCGATTTTATCGTGAGCTAGAGGAATGGCTTTCATCAATAACAAAAATTACTATTGGTGGAGATAGTGTTGGTGATAGTGATTTGGCTGGAGCAGGGTTATTTCAACACGCCAATGCAAACATGGAAAATATGAATAGTCTCTTCGCTCAAACAGCGGGGCGCATGGATCAATTGGCTGTTTCAATTGAACATATGGTTCAGCATACGGCTTCATTACATGATGTAAATAATTTAGCCTTTCAGTCCATTGCCCAAGGTCAACAAAATTTAGTAGACGCTGTTATGAAAATGCAGGAAGACGGAGATGGTATTCTTGATGCTGAAACAAGAATGCGTCTAAAAAATATAGATACTCAATTATTAAGAATTCTTGAAGAAACATCTACAGGGCGTAATGAATCAACTCAAGAATTACGTCAAAATATAAATGCTTTAACATCTGCTATTAATAATTTGGCTACGAAATAATCCATGGCTTTAAAACGATCAGGTTCCAGATTTGAAGCAAGTATTTGGCCAGGTTTTGTTGATGCAATGACTGCATTACTTTTGATACTATTTTTTGTACTTTCGATCTTTATGATTGTTCAGTTTACTTTACGTGAAACAATTACAGATCAAGATTTAGAACTTAGCAATTTATCTTCTCAAATTGAAGAACAAGATTTAGAATTAAATGATTTATCCACTTTGATAGTTAATAAGGAAGATGAATTAAAAAATTTATCTGCTGAGATTTTATCAAAAGAAAAAAGATTAGATAATCTAACTTTAGAAATTTCTGAAAAGGACTCAAAGCTTGATAATCTTTCATCTCGAGTAATAGAACAAGATTTAGAATTGGATGATCTATCACTACAATTAAGTGATCTTGCAAGTGCGCTAGGGCTGGAAAGATTGCGTGCAAATGGTATTGAAGAAGATCTTGGAAAAACCAAGAATATACTTAATGAAGCTGAAGACCAAATTTCATTACATCTTGCAACGATATCGAATTTAACAAAAAAATCAAATATTCAAACAGAAAAGATTGATGGTTATAAGCTTCAGATAGATAATTTATTATCTGATAAGCTCCAGCTAGAAAATTCCAATGAAGATTTAGCTATTAGTAAATCTGCACTTGAACTACAAATTGCTAGTTTATTATTAGCAAAATCAAAATTAGAAGCAAAAAATATTGACACAATAAATGAGAAAAAAGCAATTGAGTTGGCACTAGTACGTGCTCGAACTGAAATAAATGATCAAGAAGAAGTTGCAAGATTGGCAGCAGCTAAACGTGAAGCATTAGAATTGTTAATTGTAAAACTCCGCAATGAAGGAAAATTGCAAGCAGAAGAAATAACATCAGTGAGAAAAGAATTGTCTGAAACTGAAAAAACACGTCTTGTTGAACAAGCTGCTGCAGAAAATTTGAAAGAAAAATTAAAATCTACAAATGATGAATTAACTTCTTTATTATTAGCCAAGTCAAAATTAGAAGCTGAAAATATTAATAACTTAAATGAAAGAAACGCTATTGAATTGGCATTAGCAAGCGCTCGGAATGAAATAAACGAACAACTGGAAAATGCACGATTGGCTGCAGCTAAACGTGAAGCCTTAGAATTATTAATTGAAAAACTTCAAAATGAAGGCAAACTACAATTAGCAGAAGCATCTTCTATATCTGAAACTTTAACAGAGACAGAAAAAAGACGTTTGGCTGAGGCTGCAGCAGCAGATCTTTTAAGAGAAAAGTTAAAAAATGCTAACACTGAGTTAACAGCAATGTCACTTGCACTTGAGTCTGAACGTAAAGAAGCTGAAATTACTTTAACAAAAATTGCTGCTGCTAATGCCTTAGAAAAATCTCTTAAAATTGATTTAACTAAGAGCTTTACTGAGGTAGAGCGTCAAGCAGCTCTAATTGCTGAAGCTAATTCACTCCTTGAAAAAGAAAAAGACATATCAACTTCGGCGCAAAGAAAGCTTGCATTATTAAACACACAAACCTCTCAACTTCGAAATCAATTAAACGAATTACAAGGATTACTAGATGAGTCTAAAGAAGCTGACACAAAAGCGCAGATACAATTAAAGTCATTAGGTACAGACTTGAATTTAGCACTAGCTCGGGTTGCTGCCGAACAAAGAAAAGTTGCAGCTGAGCAAAAGAAAATTGCTGAATTGGAAGCTAAAGAAAAACTAAGATTTGCTGAAGAAGCAAAAGATTTGAGGAAATTTAGATCTCAGTTTTTTGGTGAATTGCGAAAAGTAATGGAAGGCCAAGAAGGGGTTCGAATAGTAGGAGATAGATTTGTATTTTCTTCTGAGGTATTGTTCTCTGTAGGGTCAGCTAATCTTGGATCGTTAGGTAAAACTGAAATAAATAAAGTTGCAAAGATTATAAATCAAATTGCAGGTGAAATTCCTGATGGTATAGATTGGATTTTACGTGTCGATGGTCACACTGATCGAATTCCTTTCAGCGGTTTTGGAAAAGACTACAAGGATAATTGGGAGCTTAGTCAAGCTAGGGCTTTATCTGTTGTAAGATATTTAATGGATGACTTAAAGATTCCTGCAAATAGATTAGCTGCAAATGGTTTTGGTGAGTTTCAGCCAATTGATGACCGAGATACACCAGAAGCATATAAAACAAATAGGCGAATTGAGCTAAAGTTTACAGAAAGATAAATTCATTCTGTGTAAATACCTTTATTGGAAAAATCCATATTTCTCTATTTAGCAGTGAGTAGTGGAGGCTTTCTTTTTGTAATTCGCCGTGCTTCGGGTGATATTAACTCTAGATCTAGCTTGTCATCTTTTAGATGAACTTTAACTAATCCACCTTTTGAAAGTTTTCCAAATAATAGCTCTTCTGCCAAAGGTTTTTTAAGATGTTCTTGTATCACTCTTGCTAAAGGTCGAGCCCCCATTTTGTCATCATACCCTTTATCGGCTAACCAGTTTGCTGCTTTTGTTGAAAGTTCAAAGGTAACGTTTCTGTCCATCAATTGGGCTTCTAGCTGTAATACGAACTTATCAACAACTTTGATAATTACTTCTTTTGATAAGGGTGCAAAACTTATTGTAGCATCTAATCTGTTTCTAAATTCTGGCGAAAAAGTTCTTTCTATTGCTGCAGTATCTTCGCCGTCTCTTCTATCACGCCCAAAGCCAATAGCTTCTTTTGCTTGCTCTGAAGCTCCAGCATTTGATGTCATGATAAGGATTACGTTTCTAAAATCAGTAGAACGACCATTATGATCTGTTAATTTTCCATGGTCCATAACTTGAAGTAAAATATTAAATACATCAGGATGTGCTTTTTCAATTTCGTCTAAAAGTAAGACACAATGGGGATTTTGATCTACACCATCAGTCAATAATCCCCCTTGATCAAAGCCCACATATCCAGGAGGAGCACCAATTAGTCTACTAATGGCATGCTTTTCCATGTATTCTGACATATCAAATCTAATTAATTCCACGCCTAATGTGTCGGCTAATTGTTTTGCAACTTCTGTTTTACCTACACCCGTAGGCCCAGCAAATAAATAATTACCAATTGGCTTTTCTGGTTCGCGTAGTCCAGCTCTTGCAAGTTTTATTGCAGAAGCTAATGCATCAATTGCTGGATCTTGGCCAAAAACAACTCTTTTAAGAGATGCATCAAGTTCTCTAAGTAATTCTGCGTCATCACGTGATATATTTTTTGCAGGTATTCTTGCAATTTTGGCTATAACATCTTCGATTTCTTTTACGCCTAGGGATTTCCTACGCTTTGATGCAACAACTAGTCTTTGAGATGCTCCAGCTTCATCTATTACATCAATTGCTTTGTCAGGTAATTTTCGATCATGTATATATCGAGAAGAAAGTTCTACAGCTGTTTTAATAGCATCCAATGAATACTTCACGTCGTGATGTTCTTCAAATCTTGATTTTAATCCTTTTAATATATTTATTGTATCTTCAATATTAGGCTCAATTACATCAACTTTTTGAAATCTTCTTGCAAGTGCACGATCTTTTTCAAAATGTTGTCTGTATTCTTTATATGTTGTTGACCCCATACAACGTAGTTTTCCACCTTGCAGTGCTGGTTTTAATAAATTTGAAGCATCCATTGCTCCACCTGAAGTAGCTCCAGCTCCAATAACAGTATGTATCTCATCTATAAATAATACTGCGTCTGGATGTTCTTCTAATTCAGTCATCACTGACTTCAGACGTTCTTCAAAGTCACCGCGATATTTAGTTCCAGCTAATAAAGATCCCATGTCTAGTGAATATATTGTTGTATCAGTTAATATTTCAGGGGTTTCTCCAGAAATAATTTTTACTGCTAATCCCTCGGCAATCGCTGTTTTGCCAACACCTGGATCACCTACTAAAATTGGATTATTTTTTCGTCTGCGACACAAGATTTGTATACATCTCTCAACTTCATGACCACGGCCAATTAAAGGATCAATATTTCCCTCATTAGCCTGGTGGTTTAAGTCGACACAATATTTTGATAATGCTGTTTCATCAGCATCTGAAACACCATCATCGTGTTCATTAAATTCTTCTGAGCCAGTAACTTCTCTCGGTTCATTCATTGAAGGATCTTTTGCTACACCATGCGCAATAAAATTGACTGCGTCATATCGTGTCATTTCTTGCTCCTGAAGAAAATAAGCTGCATGACTTTCTCGTTCTGCAAAAATTGCTACAAGTACGTTTGCACCTGTTACTTCTTGTTTACTTGAACTTTGCACGTGTATTACAGATCTTTGTATAACCCTTTGAAACGCTGTAGTAGGTGTTGCGTCAACTCCTTCTTGATTTGTTACTAAACTGTCTAATTCGTTTTCTAAAAAATGGTTCAACTTATTACGTAATTCATCTAGAGATACCGCACATGCCCTCATCACACGACTTGCATTTGGTTCGTCAATTAATGCTAGAAGTAAATGTTCAAGAGTAGCTAATTCATGATTTCTTTGAGTCGCATATGCTAATGAAGCATGGATAGCATTTTCTAAACTACTTGAGAATGTTGGCATTAATCTTTACCTTTCAGGCGGATACTGTTTAAAATCTAATTAATCTTATATCTAGTACGTTTTTAATAGATTTCTCTCTATTTTTGGAATCTTCAAGCCAAAAATGATTTTTTTTTGCTTTATTTGAATATTTTAGGAATAAACAATCACTTAATATCAACCCATTATTAAAAATTATCTTTTTGAGTTCTAAGAAACTTGAAAACCTCTTCATCTGTTTTCTGGCCCATATTTAATTTGTTTTTAAATTCTGGCTGCGCTGATCTTAAAAAAGGATTTATTAAAAATTCTAGTTCAAGGGATGTGGGAACTGTATATTTGCCATTTTTCAGTAAATTTTGAATTTCTTTATAACGTTCTTTTAAGCGTTGATTTGAAGGGTCAACACTTATAGCAAATTTTGCATTTGAATTAGAATACTCATGACCTGAATAGACCATTGTGTCGGCGGGTAATTCTAAAAAAGTTTTTAGTGTTTCCCACATAACTTTATGTGTTCCTTCAAATAATCGCCCACATCCCAATGACATTAAGCTGTCACCTGTAAAAATTTTTTTAGCATTTCTGAAATAATATGAAATATGTCCAATTGTATGGCCAGGTGTATCTAATATTTCAGAGTGATGACTTCCAATTTTAATAATATCTCCACTAACTACGGGGATATCTAGAGCTGGCAGACGATATGCATCGGATCTAGCCCCGATAACTTTTGCTCCAGTCAATTTTCGTAATTTATCTACTCCGTCTATATGATCTGAATGGTGATGTGTAATTAGAATTGTATTCAACTTCCAACCTAATTTAGTTAACATGTAAGAAATTGGGTCTGCATCTGGCACGTCAACAACAGATGTATGACCAGTTTCCTCACATTTAATTAAATAAGCATAGTTATCTGCTAGGCAAGGTACTATTATAACCGAAATAGGCATGGTATTATTTCCATAGATTTATTTTTTATATTTAATAATTGCAGAAATTGAAGTTAACTTGAAGTCTAGAATTTATTTAAAAGGTAAAGATGCATTTAGATGTCATTGATCTTCGCAAATTTTACTATCGAACTAAACTTGGTCGAATAGTTCAACGTGCATTACGAGACAAAGTAGAGCGTTTATTTGGAGATACAAAAGGACAAACGATCCTTGGGTATGGTTTTGCAGCTCCAATGTTAAGACCTTTTTTGAAATCTTCGAGACGTGTCATTTGTCTAATGCCTGGTCAACAAGGTGTTATGCCATGGCCTGAAGGGCAACTAAATCGATCTGTGTTAACTCCAGAAATAAGCTGGCCATTGGCTACGGGTGTTGTTGACAAGATGGTTATTTTGCATGGCCTTGAAACAAGTAATAATCAAAATGGATTATTAGAAGAAATTTGGCGTGTTTTAGGGCCAGGTGGACGTGTATTAATAATTGTCCCTAATAGGTCAGGGCTATGGGCACGCAGTGAAAAAACCCCATTTGGATATGGTCAACCATACAGTGTAAGCCAATTAGAAACTCAACTTCGAATTCATAAATTTTCTGTGGAACGACATATGTCAGCAATGTTTTTCCCTCCAAGTCACAAACCATTTTGGTTGAAGGTGTCAAAATACTTAGAAGGTGTGGGTTTAAGAGGCGTTATTCCTTTGGCTTCAGGAGTAATTATAATCGAGGCTACAAAGCAGATATATGCTCGCCCAAAGAGTGGACTTGGAGCAACAGTTAAAAATCCTCTAGGTGGAGTTTTAAGAGGAATTAAAGCTCCAACGGGTAAACCAATCAAAGGATATAACCCTCAGCGTGAGTCTTGAGCTTTTGTTAGTTTTTCTAAGCAAAAAGCTAATGATTTACCTTTTGGAAGTTGGCAATATGAGGCATCATCTTTTCTAATTTTATTATTTATTTTCCCACCAATGATTATTGAAATTAAATTTGATGGGTCAGATAATGTTTTAACTGCTTTATTATTTAATAGGTCAGGAGATACGTCAAAACTTGCGTTTATTAATTCTAGATTGATTGAAGTTTCAGGTGGCTGATCAGGGTGTAGTTCTAAATAGCGTTTTACTAACCAGTTAGGTTTTTTACGAAGATTTGTTATTAATTCATTTATAACTATGTTGTGTGAGTTTTTTAAACCTTGACGTGTATTTAATCCCATTCTTGTATTGTTATAGATATCATACATCAGATTGTGGATTTCATCCCATGTCTCTGAAGCAACTGTTGCGGAAAGCCCAGTAAATGCAAGTTTTTCGCTTATTTGATTAAAGTGTGACCGCGGGTCATAAGAAGCACGTTTTTCTTGCCGAATAATTCGAAACATTTCGGAGCCAGCCCCATAACCCATATATTTAAAGAGAGTGTTAGTCTCAGCTTGGTGTATCAGTGAATTAAAGCTTTGTACGGTACCAATAAAAATCAAAGTCTCAGTGGCTTCTTCGTCTTCTAAGTGAATAACTCCATGGGGAAGTTGATGAAAAGGCTTGTTAGCTTCATCGTTGAGAATTGCATTATATGTTGGCAAGTCTTTTAATAAAATATTTGCGATGCCGTTAAATTCAAAATTTCTTGCATTAAATATTATTTGATTGGGCCTTCGAGATATCTCTAAATTAATGCTGTCTTTTGATATTATTTCATCAGAACCTGTGAAAAGAACATAACTAATAAGTTCATTTTCAAGTAGTTCTGGTGTTCGGAGTTTAGTTGAGGAAATATTTCTGAATGAATAGTTTTTACGCTTGAGCCAAGTCTCATTAATCGCAGTATTTTTGAGTATTTCGTTTGTATGGCTAGCTGCCAAAGCAAAGCTTTCCTTTTGAGATTGTACAGTGAGAATTAAGTGATTTGGTGTAGCATCGATAGAAAAATTAATATCATTTATTATTCTAAAATCAATTATTTCACGCACTGATTTTCTGCCAATAGGTCCATTAATTTTAGCAGCAAGAAAAGCTTGAAGTTTTCTATTTTGTTCTTTTGATTTAGAATTAAGTGTCCAAACTAAAGATGCGGATGCAATATCATCATCGAGGGTTGCAAACTCAGTAATATAAGAAATATCATCGTCAACTACGGTGTTAGCCAAGACTGAATGAGCTATAAAAAATACTCCAAAAATGAGAAAGTAAAATTTTTTATAAAAAATCATAGATTGTTATCTAACTCTGCTAAAATCACTGCACTGGGACTATCCGCTACAAAAGCTGAAATTATTTTTAATATATCTTCATTAGGTGCATTTGCTATCATTTTAGAAAATTCTTTTGGAGATACAGGTGGCAAGCCGTCTGAACCTAAATTTTGGAAAAAATCCAAATATGCACGTGGACTTTGAGCTAAAGATTTAGTGTAGGCAACATTTTTACTACGAGCAATTTCTATTTCTTTTTGAGTAATATTATTAGTATCTAAATTTCTTATACTCATTCTTAAACTTTTATATGCATCTTCAAGCGTAACACCTTCAAAAGGAATTAGGGACGCAGTATATTCAATATCGCCATTTATTGCTATGTATGAGCTCTGGGAAAATGATTGAGCAGTGTTCCCATCCAAATACAATAAATTGTTTAGATGCGAATTATAAATATCAGAAGCAATGAAAAATGAAGCTTGCATACCCAAAATATCTGACAAGTCATCAAATCTAAAAAACTTAGCAAATGATAATTGATTACTTAACAGACGATTTGTTGAAATCTTTGTTATACTTTCTAGTCCATTTTCCGGTCTTTGATTGAGCCAAGAATCCATCACGCGTTTTGTTTTTTTTGTATCCCCAAAGTATTCAGTTAATTTTTTTTGTGCTAAACTTTCATTAATATTTCCTGAAATGATTATCATTGAGTTTGATGGAATGTAATGTTTGTTATGAAAGTCTATCGCTGCTTTGACTGTAAGTTTGTTTAAATCAGCAACAGGTGTTTCTGCTCTACCGTATTTAGAGTTGTAAAGTTTTTGCAACACCAGTCTATTTAACCATCTGGAAGGTGCATTTCGTTCTTTATAATATACTTCTCTTTTTACTATATCAATTTCACTTTTTTTAAAATCTTCTGATAATTGGGGTGTATCTAAGACAGCTCTAGTTAAGCGCATTAAACGATCTAGGTCATCTTGATTGCCCGTATTCGTGTACACAGTAGAAACTTGAGAAGTGAACGCGTTCAAATCTCTCTGACGAGGTTCCTGTAATACAGCAGCGTCAGACGACAATGCAGCTAAATGTTCTGTGTAATGGGCAATGCCAGAGATCTCATTTTCATCATAACTACCTGAAAGAATCACCAACTGAATATCTATTCGAGATTGTTCTCGAATTGGTATTACATAAGCATTGTATAGCCCATGAGTGTTTTTTAATGGGATTACTTCTTGTGCGTTCAAGCCGAATGGGAGTGTTAGAATAAGAGAGGTTAGAACAAATATGATTTTAATTTTTTGTATCAATTTTTACACCAAAGTATTTGTAATTATTATTTACTACGCAAAATACAATTAAATCAGAATTTACTAATATCAAACATTATTTCAATTAAAATTGAGCAAAGATTCGTGATGTTTAGGGATTTTGACACTATTAATTGGATATATTTATATATTTTATTTAATGTTTTGTGAGCAGATTGTCGCGCTTTTAAGCTATGCTACTGAAAACATTAAATTTTCATAATTAAAAAGTGTTATTATTACAGTTGCATACGAGCGTCTGCTTTGCTATCACGCGCAAAGTTAGAGCGAATATATTAATATCATCTAATTTAAAAAAATACGGAACGGGTGAATACCCATAACAATATCGAAAGGTTCCACGTGTCTGACACAAGTTCGATATCATCAGGCGTTGCCTCGCGTTATGCGACTGCATTGTTTGATCTGGCAAAAGAAGCTGATAAACTGCCTGTTTTAGAGGCAGACTTAGATACTTTAGATGTTGCATTAAGTAGTAATGAATCACTACGTGATTTGATTAATTCACCAGTCTACTCTCGTGATGACTTGGCGAATGCTGTAAGTGCTCTTTCAGTTAAAATGAAATTATCTTCAATGGTGTCAAATACACTTGGCTTAATGGCTACTAAGCGCCGTTTGCAAGTAATACCAATGTTAATCGATGTTGTTCGTGCAAAAATTTCTGATGAAAAAGGTGAAGTTACTGCTGAAGTAACGGCTGCCCAGAAACTATCTGCTGAACAAATCAAAGAATTGTCGGAGACACTCAAAATGTCTGTTGGCAAGGATATAAATATCAAAGCTACAATAGATGAAAGTCTAATCGGTGGTTTGATCGTAAAAGTGGGTTCAAAAATGATCGATAGCTCGATCAAATCAAAACTCTCAAATCTTCAAAATGTAATGAAAGAGGTCGGATAATGTCTATCCAAGCTGCAGAAATATCTGCGATCCTCAAAGACCAAATTAAGAATTTTGGTCAAGAGGCTGAAGTTGCCGAAGTAGGCCGTGTATTATCAGTAGGTGATGGTATCGCGCGTGTACATGGTTTGGACAATGTTCAAGCAGGTGAGATGGTTGAATTTCCAGGTGGTATCCGGGGAATGGCTCTTAACCTAGAAGCCGACAATGTTGGTGTGGTTATTTTTGGTTCTGACCAGTCTATTAAAGAAGGCGATACAGTAAAACGTACAAATGCCATCGTTGATGTTCCAGTTGGCCCAGAATTGCTTGGCAGAGTAGTTGATGGTTTAGGCAATCCAATTGATGGTAAAGGTCCGATTAATTCGAAAAAACGATCAACAGCTGATGTTAAAGCTCCTGGAATTATCCCACGTAAATCTGTACACGAACCAATGGCTACAGGCCTGAAGTCTGTAGATGCATTGATACCTATTGGCCGAGGCCAAAGGGAATTAATTATTGGTGATCGCCAAACAGGTAAAACTGCTGTTGCTTTAGATACTATATTAAATCAAAAAGCTTATAATGACGCAGCAAAAGGCGACAACGAGAAATTATTTTGTATTTATGTCGCTGTGGGCCAAAAACGTTCAACAGTTGCACAGCTAGTAAAGAAATTAGAAGAAACCGGTGCTCTAGAGTATACAATTGTTGTAGCTGCAACAGCATCTGATCCAGCTCCTATGCAATTTCTCGCACCATATGCAGCAACATCTATGGGTGAATATTTCCGTGATAATGGAATGCATGGATTAATGATATATGACGATCTTACAAAACAAGCAGTTGCATATCGTCAAATGTCACTATTGCTACGACGTCCACCAGGCCGTGAAGCATATCCAGGAGATGTTTTCTATCTACACTCCAGATTACTAGAAAGATCAGCGAAGCTTGGTGATAATTCTGGGAACGGTTCTTTAACTGCACTTCCAGTAATCGAGACACAGGGTGGAGATGTTTCTGCGTTTATTCCAACGAATGTGATCTCAATCACAGACGGACAGATATTCCTAGAAACTGAACTATTTTATCAAGGTATACGTCCTGCTGTTAACACTGGCTTATCTGTTTCGCGAGTTGGGTCATCTGCTCAAACAAACGCAATGAAATCAGTTGCTGGATCAATTAAACTCGAGTTAGCGCAATATCGTGAAATGGCTGCATTTGCTCAGTTTGGTTCAGACTTAGATGCTTCTACGCAACAATTACTAGCTCGTGGTGAGCGTTTAACTGAGCTGCTAAAGCAACCTCAATACTCACCATTAACCACTGCAGAACAAGTCTTAGTGATATATGCAGGTACTAAGGGTTATCTTGATAAAATAGAGGTAAGCCAGGTGCGAGCATTTGAAGATGGTTTGTTGAATTTTGCGCGAACTAGTCACGCTGATGTGTTAGAATGGATTAAAACAGATGATCCAAAGATCAAAGGCGAAGCCGAAGATCGCATCAAAGCCGTTGTTGAATCTTTTTCAAAAGATTTTGCGTAACTGAAGCATTTTATGGAACAGGAGTTTGGATAGATGCCAAACCTCAAGGACCTGAAAACACGGATCGATAGCGTTAAATCAACGCGTAAGATCACTAAGGCGATGCAAATGGTTGCAGCTGCTAAATTGCGCCGTGCGCAAGAAGCAGCTGAAGCAGGTCGTCCTTATGCTGACCGTATGAATGCAGTTATGGCAAATTTGGCAGGTTCAGCATCAGGTGCTGACAATGCTCCAAAATTGCTGTCTGGTTCGGGTGAAAGTCAAATACATTTGTTGGTTGTCGCCACTGCTGAACGTGGATTATGTGGTGGATTTAACTCTTCAATTGCAAAATTGGCTCGCGCTAAAGCTGAAGAGTTAATTGCAGCTGGTAAAACGGTTAAAATATTAACCATTGGTAAAAAAGGTCGTGAACAACTAAAGCGCGATCTTGGTGATAAAATGGTTGACCATGTTGATTTGTCAGAAGTAAAAAATATGGGTTATTCCCATGCATCACAAATTGCCAGTGATATCGTTTCTAGATTTAATTCTGGCGAATTTGATGTCGCAACCATTTTTTATAACAAATTCCAGTCAGTCATGAGCCAAATACCAACTGAACTTCAGCTAATTCCAGCTAAATTTGAGCTAGAAGAGGGACAAGATACTCCCTTTTATGAATACGAGCCAGGTGAAGTAGAAGTCTTAGCTGATTTATTACCTCGTGCACTATCTACACAAGTTTTTACAGCCTTGTTAGAAAATGGTGCATCTGAACAGGGTGCACGGATGTCTGCAATGGATAATGCAACCCGAAATGCTGGAGACATGATCGACAAACTGACAATTGTATATAACCGTTCACGTCAGGCTGCGATTACAAACGAATTGATCGAGATTATCTCGGGCGCTGAAGCGCTTTAAGGAACCGGAGAAACTATTATGGCGAAAGCAAAAACAAATGTCGGTAAGATCGTCCAAGTAATTGGTGCTGTTGTTGACGTACAGTTTGAGGATACACTTCCAGAAATCCTCAACGCGTTAGAAACTGACAATAATGGTCAAAAACTTACACTAGAAGTAGCACAACACTTAGGTGAAAATACAGTTCGAACAATTGCTATGGATGCAACTGAAGGTCTGGTGCGTGGACATGAAGTTACTGATACATCATCTCAAATTACTGTACCGACTGGTACAGGTACACTTGGTCGAATAATGAATGTAACTGGTCAGCCAGTTGATGAGTTAGGTCCAGTTAATACAACTACCTCACGTCCAATTCATGGTGAAGCACCATCATTTGAAGAACAATCTACAGAAACTGAAATCCTTGTTACGGGCATAAAAGTTGTTGATCTACTAGCACCATACACAAAAGGTGGAAAAATTGGTTTGTTCGGTGGCGCGGGTGTTGGTAAAACAGTTTTGATTATGGAATTGATTAACAATATCGCCAAAGTTCACTCAGGATTATCTGTTTTTGCCGGTGTTGGTGAACGTACTCGTGAAGGTAATGACTTATATCACGAGATGATTGAGTCAGGAGTTATTGTTCCAGATAACATGGAAGATTCAAAAATTGCACTAGTTTATGGTCAAATGAATGAACCTCCAGGTGCTCGTATGCGAATTGCATTGACTGGTCTAACATTAGCAGAACAATTTAGAGATGAATCAGGTTCAGACGTTTTGTTCTTTGTTGATAACATTTTCCGTTTCACACAAGCTGGTGCAGAAGTTTCAGCCCTTTTAGGCCGAATACCATCAGCTGTGGGCTACCAGCCAACATTGGCGACTGACATGGGTGCTATGCAAGAACGAATTGCATCTACAAAAGCTGGTTCTATTACGTCAGTTCAAGCTGTATACGTTCCTGCTGATGACCTTACTGACCCTGCGCCAGCGACATCTTTTGCCCACTTGGATGCGACAACTGTTTTAGACAGATCAATTTCAGAAAAAGGGATTTATCCTGCAGTTGATCCTTTGGGCTCAACATCTAGATTGTTAGATCCATTAATCTTAGGAGAAGAGCATTACAGTGTTGCGAGTGACGTTCAACAAATTCTCCAACGTTATAAATCACTTCAAGATATTATTGCAATCTTAGGTATGGATGAACTTTCAGAAGACGATAAGCTAACTGTTACACGTGCTCGAAAAATTGAACGTTTCTTATCACAACCATTCGATGTTGCGAAAGTGTTTACCGGTTCTGATGGTGTCCAAGTTCCACTCGAAGATACAATCGCATCATTTAAAGCTGTTGTTGCTGGGGATTATGATCACTTACCTGAAGCTGCTTTCTATATGGTTGGTGGCATTGCAGATGTAATTGCCAAGGCAGAAAAAATGTCAGCTGAAGCTGCATAATTGAAAGGGTCATTAACATGGCTACCATACAATTTGACTTGGTTTCACCTGAAAAAAAGTTAGCATCTTTAGAGGTATCTGAGATACAAATCCCAGGCTCTGATGGAGATCTTACAGCAATGGCAGAACATGCTCCGCTGTTGACGACACTTCGACCTGGTTTGCTATCTGTTAAAGCTGGTAGTGATTTAATGGAGTATATTGTAACTGGTGGATTCGTTGAAATTTCTGGTACAAATGTTTCTGTGCTTGCAGAAGAAGCTTTGCCAAGAAATGAAGTCAACACTTCTATAATTGAAGAACTTATTAATAAAGCGACTGTTGCATTAGAAGATGTGACTGCAGAAAATAAAGACGATGCTGATAAACGATTAGCCGACACAAAAGCTTTATTGGATTTATTTTAAATATAAATAATTTATTAAAAAAAGCCCCAAAATATTTGGGGCTTTTTTTGTTTCACAAAATAACTATTTTAATAGGTGCCTTGGTAAAGTGGACCTAATGTATCTTCATCGAACAATGATGATACAGAAGTACCATTTGCAATATTCAATGTTGCTTGAGCCAACATAGGAGCTAATGGTACAGTCCTAATTCGTTTACATGCAGCAGCTTCAGGACTAATTTCTATACTGTCTGTAATGACTAAATGCTTCATTACTGAATTAGATATACGTTCAATAGCTGGCCCTGATAATACGCCATGTGTAATGTAAGAATGTACTTCTGTAGCGCCCTCATCCATTAAAGTTTCGGCTGCTTTACAGAGTGTTCCAGCTGTATCGCAAATGTCATCAACAATTATACATTTGCGGCCTTTAACATTACCAATAACTGTCATTTCTGATACTTCACCAGGTTTGTTTCGACGTTTATCAACTATTGCTAAACCAGCACCAATTCTTTTTGCTAATTCTCTAGCTCGAGCTACACCACCTACGTCTGGTGATATGACCGTAACATCTGACATATCCTTAAAATGATGTAGGGCATCTAATGCAAAAACTGGTGCTGCGTATAAATTATCAACGGGAATATCAAAGAATCCTTGAATTTGTGCAGCATGTAAATCAACTGTGAGTATCCGTTCAATACCAGCTTCAGTTAATAAATTAGCTATAAGTTTTGCTGAAATTGGAGTCCGTGCTTTTGTTCTGCGATCTTGGCGAGCATAACCAAAATATGGGATTACTGCTGTTATTCGCGCTGCTGATGATCTTCTAAGTGCATCAGCCATAATCAAAAGTTCCATTAAATTGTCATTA
The DNA here is from genome assembly GCA_900197625.1 of Rhodobacteraceae bacterium Water-Bin34. Lineage (GTDB taxonomy): Bacteria > Pseudomonadota > Alphaproteobacteria > Rhodobacterales > Rhodobacteraceae > Amylibacter. The sequence continues at coordinate 52,933 of FZLS01000001.1, forward strand.
GCTGGATTTGATGTTGATTGAATTATGAACATATCCTCGCCACGAACATTTTCATATACTTCTACAAAAATTTCGCCATCATTAAATCTTTCCACTCTTGTATCAATTAAACCAACAGGCTGACCTCGGTGTAAGGACATTCTAGTAGCTATATTCTTCGCCAATTGAATATTGGAATTTCCAGTGATTAATTTAGGTTCGATGAGTGTGCTCATATTACTTTCCTTGGCAAAAACTTCAGGTAATTTGAAAGATTCTATTTTATAACTCAGATAACATTACAAATCAGTCTTGCCTAGGTCTTATGCTATGAATAGATATTAAGTTAAAATATCTATTCATTATATTAAATTGGAGAGCCTAATGGCGCATATTGATTATTACATGTTTACTCTTTCACCATTTACTTATTTGGCTGGAAGTAGATTAGAAGAAATTGCTGTTCGCAATGGTGCAACAATCAATTATAAGCCTTTCAATTTAATGCAAGTATTTGAAAAAACCGGGGGGACACCCCCAAAAGATCGCCATATTTCTAGACAAATATATCGTGCTCAAGAAATACGCCGAATCGCAGTGCATAACAATATGAAAGTAACGGAAAAGCCAACTTATTGGCCAACCAATCCTGCTCCAAGCTGTTATGCAATTATCGCAGCTCAGCAATCGGGTGGTGGTAATATTGGGGGTCTATGTCAAAGTATTCTCAAATCTTGTTGGCTGGATAATAAAGATATATCAGATGATAATGTTATCAAAGACGCGTTAATTCTAAACGGATTTGATCCATCACTTACAGATAGTGGTTTATTAGAAGGAGCAGAAACATTTTCACGTAATACTGAAGATGCTATAAATGCTAATGTATTTGGTTCACCGTCTTATGTTGTTAATGATCAAGTGTTCTTTGGGCAAGATCGCCTAGATTATTTGGAAAAATATTTGTTAACAATTACTTAATAATTCCAGTAGATGGTCTATTTCAGATTTGGTAGTAGACCAGCTACAGGCTAACCTTATTTTTATTTTATCTTTAGGCACATCATTTGGAAGCATTTGATTTGTCCAAAAGTTATATTTTGCACCTTTTGCAGATAATGTTGTATGTAGTTTTTCTGGAATTAAAGCAAAAATGAGATTTGCTTGGGTTGGGTGAAGTATTTCTACATCAGGGATTTTTTTGAGTTCAGCTAGAAGATTTTGACATTCTGAATTAGCTTGTTTTGCTAACTTTATCCATAAATCGTTCTTTAAATATCCTTCCATCTGGGCAGAAAGTGTTCTGTGTTTTGAAATAAGGTGGCCACCACGCTTTCTGCGCAATTCAAATTCCCAAGCCATTCTGGGATCAAAGAAAATAACAGCTTCTACCGCCAAACATCCATTTTTTGTGCCTCCAAATGAAACAACATCAATGTCTGATTTCCATGTTAACTGAGCAGGAGTGCACTCAAGTGCTACCATTGCATTCGAAAACCTTGCTCCATCGAGATGCGTTTTTAAGCCGTTAGATTTAGCAATATTTGTTAACTCTTGTATTTCTTTTAATGAATAAACAGTACCAAACTCTGTTACATTAGTAATAGATAATGAACCATTTTGAATATTATGAACTTCTTTATTAGAATAAAAATTTATTGCTTCATATAAACTTTTTGGAGAAATCTTGGCGTCTTGACCATCAACTAATGTAAGTTTTGCGCCGTTCGTATAAAATTCTGGAGCTCCACACTCGTCCTCTTCTATGTGGGAGTGTTTATGGCAAAAAATTGTTTCCCAAGGTTTCGTAATTGTTGCCAATGCCAAAGAATTTGCTGCTGTACCAGTTGCTACTAAATATACTGATGCATTAGGTGCTTCGAATAAATCCTGTATTTTTTTCGTAACATTATGCATCGCGTCTTCATGTCCATATCCAGATGTATAGCCTTTATTTGCATCTACCAATGCATCTAAGATGGAAGGGTGGGCTGGTGAGCTGTTATCTGATCCAAAAAACATTAAGCTAAGTCCTCTATTATATAATTTTCAAGATCTTTTTCTTCCACATCATATTCGGGAATAGTTCTATTTAAAAATGAATTATTTGTTAAGTGCGCTGAGTCTGGGTTTCCTGAAATTAACGGGTGCCAATCCATAAGTGATTGGCCCTCAAATATTCGTCTATATCCACAAGTATTTGGCATCCAATGAGCTATTCTTTCAATATTTTCTGGTGTCAGAACAACACATCCAGACACCATTTGTTTTCGTAATGCATAATTTTGACATCGACACGTAGTGTCATCAAATAGTCTACATGCAACATTTGTAAACTTTACTTCATTAGTGTCTTCGTCTTCGAGTTTTAATAGGCAACATTTACCACAACCATCACAGAGTGCTTCCCATTCAGGTTGAGTCATTTCTGTCATATCGATATTTTCCCAGAAATTAGGACGAACGGATTGTGTTGCATTTAGATTCTTCATACTTTCTAGTGACCACGAACCAAACAAAAAGAAAAGCACGAATTGAAAGAGACAGACTTATACATCCCTATTAAGAGATTTTTTGAATCAAAAGGCTATGAAGTTAAGGCTGAAATAAAAGATTGTGATGCTATAGCAATAAAAGAAGATGAAGAGCCTATTATAATTGAATTAAAAACAGGTTTGACGATTGATTTGTTAATGCAGGGAGTTGATAGGCAATTAATTTCAGACTTTGTTTATTTAGTTGTACCACATCGTGGTGGCCGGATATTTAAAAAGCGTTTGGTTGGTTTTATAAAGCTTTGCAAGCGGTTAGGTTTGGGGTTGCTAAGTGTTAGATCGGCCGAAAATTCAATATTAGTGCATTGTGAACCAGAAGAATTTAAAGCTCGAAAAATTAAGAAGAGAAAAACAGGATTATTAAATGAGTTTATTAATCGTGTTGGAGATCCAAACATAGGTGGGCAATCAAAAAGAAAAATTATTACAGCTTACAGACAGGATGTATTACGGATACTTAAATATATGGAACTTAATCATTCCACAAAACCAAAAGACATAAAAAAAGAGCTTGAGATTGATAACGCACCCTCAATATTGCAGTTAAATTATTATGGTTGGTTTTATCGGAAAAAACGAGGAATTTATAAAATCTCTAGACTTGGTGAACAGGCTTTAATTGATTACAAAGATTATTTTGATAAATTATGATATTATGAATATAAATTATTTAGTGTTTCTTTTGCTATCGCACAATCCTTATCCATTTGTGCAATCAACGCGTCTAGATTATCAAATTTTAATTCAGGACGTTGATAATTTACAAGAGCTACAGAAATATTAGCCCCATAAATATCTGCCTGAAAGTCAAATAAAAATACTTCTAAATTTGGTTTGTAGACACCAAAAGTTGGTCTTTCACCAATTGAAGCAGCGCCAAAATATCTGCCTTTTGAGGGCCCATCTAAAATATCGACTGTTACAGCATATACACCATATTTAGGAGGATGCAGCCCATCTATTGAAAGGTTAGCAGTTGGATAGCCTAATTCTCGACCTCTTTGATCACCTTGAATAACTGTACCTTCGATTCGATGTAAATGGCCAAGCATGCGTGCGGCATCTTTTGGTTTGCCATCAGATAAAGCATTACGGATTGCTGTTGATGAAAACACCTGATCATTATCTTTCAATAACTCTGCTATTGATACTTTAAATCCAAATTCTTTGCCGAACTTAATTAAATCTGAGACTGTTCCAGTTCTGTCTTTGCCAAAACAAAAGTCTGCACCTACTATCACATGAGTTAAACCTAGAGCTTTATGTATAACATCTTGTGCAAATTCACGTGCGCTTAATGCCGACAAGGCAGCATTAAAATTCAGTTGATAAAGGCGCTCTACACCTAATTTTTCAAGGCGATTTGCTTTTGCTTCGGCACTCATTAAGCGGAATGCTTTAGATTTAGGTGCAAAATATTCACGTGGATGAGGTTCAAATGTGAGTGTGCCAATTTGTGAACCACTCTCTTTTGCTATCTTGCGAACTAGATTGAGGGCTGCTTGATGGCCTAAATGTACGCCATCAAAATTGCCTATTGCAGCGACAGCTCCGCGATCTTCGTCTGCTATAAATTGATAATCTCTAATTGTACGCATGTGAAATACTCTTCTTTATCGCAAATGACCTATTGAATAGGTTGGTGTCAATTGGGATGCGGTTAAAAACTTATTTAATTTTGCTTTTTCAGGTTGTTTAAATGTATTTGTTTCTTCTGCTGCGAGGCCTCCAGTTACAAATAAGCTATCTAAATTTTCCTTAACAGCACCATTGATATCTGTATGAATTCCATCCCCAACACACAGAATATTCGCATCAGGAATAACTTTTCCTGCAATATCATTCAATTTAATACGTGCTAATTGATAAATGGGGGAATGAGGTTTTCCATAATTATGTGCAGTCCCTCCCATATCATTAAACGCTTTAGCTATTGATCCTGCGCAATAAATTCTGTGTGTTCCTCGATCAACTTGGATATCTGGATTTGCGCACAACATTTTTAGTCCGCGATTTTTGGCTTCTAATAGTTGTTCGGTATAGTCAGATGGCGTCTCTACTTCATCATCAAACAAGCCTGTACAAACAATGCCTTCGGCCTTGTTAAATGGAACACGATCTATTTGAATATTTTTTGGAAATACTTCTTCATTTATGCCCTCAAAGAATATTTCATCACGTGCAGGGCCTATATGAAATATTTTTTTTCCATATTTGCCTGAAGCCAAAGCTTCTCTTGAGGCATCCCCACTAGCTGTGATGCCCTGATAAATATCTCGCGGAACACCAATCTTGTCTAATTGTCTGTACACATCAGAAGAGGGGCGTGGAGAATTTGTCAATAAATGTACAATTCCACCAGACTTTGAGAAGTTATTTAATGCACAAACTGCTTCCTCGAATGGCTCAATACCATTATGGAGGCATCCCCATAGGTCGCAAAATATTGCGTCATATTTGCTGGAAATTTCTGAAAGTTTATTGATGATATTTGTCATGCCGTTCCCATATCAGGTTATATAATAAATAGGAACATCAAACCTTAATGTTAGGTATTGACTAGAGGCAATAGTATGAATAAACAGCCTTCGTTAGCACTCTGCGGAGGTGAGTGCTAATGTCGTTAAGCCTCCGCGTTATATTTTAAATGGAGCAATCTTCATGGCATTTACACCATTGCACGATCGCGTTTTAGTTCGTCGTATTGAAGGCGAAGAGAAAACAGCAGGCGGCTTGATCATACCAGAATCAGCCAAAGAAAAACCAGCAGAAGGCGAAATTATCTCAGCAGGCGAAGGCGCTCGCAAAGATAACGGTGAATTGATTCCTATGGCTGTTAAAGCTGGGGATAAAGTTTTGTTTGGCAAATGGTCAGGCACAGAAGTAACGATTGATGGCGAAGAGCTACTCATCATGAAAGAATCAGACATACTTGGTCTGCTTTAATTATAACAAGAAATTAGGAGCATAAATTATGCCAGCAAAAGACGTAAAATTCGGCACAGATGCACGTAATCTGATGCTAGAGGGTGTAAACATCCTCGCAGACGCAGTTAAAGTAACATTAGGACCAAAAGGTCGTAATGTTGTTTTAGATAAATCATTTGGTTCACCTCGTATAACAAAAGATGGTGTATCAGTAGCTAAAGAGATTGAACTAGAAGATAAGTTCATGAACATGGGTGCACAAATGGTTAAGGAAGTAGCTTCCAAAACAAATGACACTGCTGGAGATGGTACAACAACTGCTACTGTTCTAGCTCAAGCGATTGTTCGTGAAGGCTTAAAGTCAGTTGCTGCTGGAATGAATCCTATGGATTTGAAGCGCGGCATAGATACAGCAGTTGCAACAGTGGTTACTTCAATAAGAGAAATGGCTCGTGAAGTAAAAGATAGTGCTGAAGTTGCACAGGTTGGAACAATTTCTGCAAATGGTGAAGCTGCAATTGGTAACCAAATTGCTGATGCAATGCAAAAGGTTGGTAATGAAGGTGTTATAACAGTTGAGGAAAATAAAGGTCTGGAAACTGAAACTGATGTTGTAGAAGGCATGCAGTTTGATCGTGGTTACCTATCACCTTACTTTGTAACAAACTCTGATAAAATGACCGTAGAGCTTGAAGATTGTTTGATTTTATTACACGAGAAAAAGCTATCATCACTTCAGCCAATGGTACCATTATTAGAAACTGTCATCCAATCTGGTAAGCCATTGATGATAATTGCTGAAGATGTTGAAGGAGAAGCACTAGCTACTTTAGTTGTTAACAAATTACGCGGTGGTTTGAAAATTTCTGCCGTTAAAGCTCCAGGCTTTGGTGATCGTCGTAAAGCAATGCTACAAGACATTGCTGTTTTAACTGGCGGCCAAGTAATTTCTGAAGATTTAGGAATGAAATTAGAATCAGTAACAATGGACATGCTTGGAACTGCAAAGAAAGTTGCTATTACCAAAGACGAAACAACAATCGTTGATGGTGCAGGTGAAAAAGCTGAAATTCAAGCTCGTGTGGCGCAAATCAAACAACAAATAGCTGAAACAACATCAGACTATGACAAAGAAAAACTACAAGAACGCTTAGCTAAATTAGCTGGTGGTGTTGCAGTAATTCGTGTTGGTGGTGCTACTGAAACAGAAGTTAAAGAGCGCAAAGATCGTGTTGATGATGCATTAAACGCAACTCGTGCAGCTGTACAAGAAGGTGTTGTTGTTGGTGGTGGTGTTGCTTTAGTACAAGCTGCTAAAGCTCTAGCAAATGTTACTGGTGAAAACTCTGATCAAGAAGCAGGTGTTGGAATTGTCCGACGTGCTTTAGAATCTCCACTCCGCCAAATTGCTGAAAATGCAGGTGTTGATGGTGCAGTTGTTGCTGGAAAAGTTCGTGAAAGTGATGACAACTCATTTGGCTTTAATGCACAAACTGAAGAATACGGCGATTTATTTAGTTTCGGCGTAATTGATCCAGCTAAAGTAACTCGTACGGCTTTAGAAGATGCCGCATCAATTGCTGGGTTGTTAATTACAACTGAAGCTATGGTTGCAGAGCGTCCAGCTCCAGCAGGTGCTGCTGGTGGTGGTATGCCTGACATGGGCGGCATGGGCGGCATGGGCGGCATGATGTAATAATATCGCTATGCGAATTATTGCAAATTTAAGCTCATTATAAATTTAAAGGGTCACTTATGAGTGACCCTTTTTTTATCTAATTTAAAATACTGTTATATTAAATTTAAGGATTGTATTTAATCTGTAATTTTATTTATGTGGCCCATTTTTCGGCCATCTTTAACATCATTTTTTCCATATAAATGTATTCCAATATTTGAGTCTTTTGATAATTTATCAACATCTAAGACTTCTGATCCAATTAGATTAGTCATCAGAATATTAGAATGTCTTTTACCATCCCCTAGTGGCCATCCTGCTATGGCTCGAATATGTTGTTCAAATTGATCAATTACACATCCATTTTGTGTCCAATGACCGGAATTGTGTACACGAGGAGCTATTTCGTTAATTAACAACCCTTTTTCTGTAACAAACAATTCTACACCCATGACCCCTACATAATTCAGAGAATTTAAAATTTTTCCCGTAAGTAGAACAGCATCTATATTCTGGGATGAAGATATATTTGCTGGTAAAGTAGTTGTGTGAAGTATCCCATCACGATGTAAATTTTCCCCTGGGTCAAAACAAACAACTTCACCATCTTGATTTCGAGCACCTATTACGGAAATTTCTTTTGTAAAATTTACTAAGGTCTCTAATACACAAGGCAAATTCTGCAATTTGGACCATGAACTTTTTAGTTCGGATATGTTGTTTATTTTGAACTGTCCTTTACCGTCATATCCAAAACGTCGGGTCTTTAATATAGATGGAAACCCTACAGACTCTATAGATTTTTCTAAGTCTTTTTCTGTTTCAATGTTGGCGTATGGTGCGACAATTAGATCTAAGTTTGTTAGAAATTCTTTTTCTGTTAATCTATCTTGGCTTATTTTTAGAGAATTTCTAGCTGGTAAAACGCTACAAAAAGCTTCAACAGTGTCTAGTGCTTCTGTTGGAATATTTTCAAATTCAAAGGTAATTACATCAACAGATTTCGCAAATTTTTCTAATGCTTCATTATCATTATATGCTGCTGTGGTTAGTAGATCTGAAACATGACTTGCTGGAGGATTTGCTTCAGGTTCAAATATATGAGTTTTAAACCCCATTCTACTTGCAGCGACTGATAACATCCTTCCTAATTGACCACCGCCTAATATACCAATGACAGCCCCTTGTTTTAACGGCTTAATCATTTGATGGTTCATCCGGGATAGAATTAGAGAGCTTTGAACGCCAGTCATCAAGTTTTTTTGCCAAATTTTGATCATTCAATGATAAAATGGCTGCAGCCATCAAGGCCGCATTAGCTGCGCCTGTACTTCCAATAGCCATTGTACCAACAGGATATCCTTTTGGCATTTGAACAATCGAATATAAACTATCTACGCCACTTAATATTTTGGTTTGAACTGGAACGCCAAGAACAGGAATGCGAGTTTTAGATGCCATCATACCAGGCAAATGTGCGGCACCTCCTGCACCGGCTATAATAACCTGCAATCCTCTATCAACAGCAGATTTTCCATATTCCCATAATCTATCAGGTGTTCTGTGAGCTGAGACAATTTTTTTTTCATAATTTATGCCTAGATCGTCTAATATATTTGCAGCTTCTTGCATGGTAGGCCAATCAGATTGTGAGCCCATTATAATTCCAATTTTAATTTGTGGCATGAACTTGTCGCTTTCAAGTATTGATGAAAGTATTGATATAGCCTGAAATTATAGTCTTACGCAATAATATCTGGTGTAAGTTTGTCTTCAATTCTGGCTATTTTATCTTTTAATGCTAATTTGCTTCTTTTTAAACGGGTTATAGTGAGTAAATCAGCATTGATAACGTTATGAAGTGCATCAATAGCAGAATCTAAATCTCTATGTTCTTGGCGTAATTGTATTAATTCTATTTTTAAAACTTCATTATTGGACATTTCAGATGTAATTTTCATATTACGCCCACTATTTTGTTCATGTTTATTGTTATTTGTAGTGATTATAATATATTTTATCTCAATTCACTTGAGATTTTCAATTAAATTCATCATATTAATATCAGGTTGCCAATAAGGGGCCTGACACAGTCGCTTCAAGAGGGCTTAAATATGACAAAAATATCATTTGCATCGCATCCATTTCTATTGGGTTTTGAACAATTAGATCGGTTAGTAGAGAGAACTGCTAAAACTGGAAATGAAGGATATCCTCCATACAACATTGAACAAAGTTCTGATACTGCATATCGTATCACACTTGCAGTTGCAGGTTTTTCAGATGAAGATCTATCAATTACTTTGGAAGACAGCCAACTCGTAATTCGTGGTCGCCAAGTAGATAACACTGAAGGCAGAGTTTTTCTACACCACGGTATAGCTGCACGCCAATTTCAGAGAAGTTTCGTTCTTGCAGATGGAGTTGAAGTTGCAGGAGCTAATTTAGAAAATGGGCTGTTGCACGTAGACCTTCAAAGATCAGTGCCAAATGCAATAGTTCAAAATATAGAAATTAATAAGAAATAGGAGGCAAATATGACACCTTTATATGAAAAAATGGGGCTACCAAGTAATATCGTATACATACGATCTGTCACGCATGAAGAGCTTCCATCAGAAATACTGGAAAATATTGATCAAACAATACCTCTCTTCGCTGTATATGCCGAAGATGGTCAGCAAATAGCTTTAGTTGAAGATCAACAGGTTGCATTTCAGTTAGCACAAGAACATAAATTTTCTTTACATTCGGTTCATTAAGTAAAATTTATTATGCTTTTATAAGTCCCATACTTTCCAATTTAAGAATAACTTGGTGTGCGCATTTATCCACATCAATATCTTCAGTTTCGAGGCTTAATTCAGGACATTGTGGAACATCATAAGGATCAGAAATTCCAGTAAATTCTTTTATTTTACCTTCCCGTGCTAATTTATATAATCCTTTACGATCTCTACGCTCACATTCCTCGATTGATGTTGCTACATGTATTTCAATAAATGCTCCAAATTTTTCAATATCTTCTCTAATAGCATCGCGTGTCGAAGCATAAGGAGCAATAGGTGCGCAAATTGCTATACCACCATTTTTAGTTATCTCGGAGGCAACATATCCTATTCTTCTAATATTCAAGTCACGGTGTTCTTTAGAAAATCCTAATTCAGAAGATAAATTTTTTCTTACTACATCACCATCCAGTAAAGTTACTGGTCTGCCACCCATCTCCATTAGTTTTATCAAAAGTGCGTTTGCAATTGTTGATTTGCCTGAGCCGGAGAAACCAGTAAATAATACTGTAAAACCTTGTTTTGATCTTGCTGGTTTAGTTTTACGTAATTCTTTTACTACTGAAGGAAACGAGAACCATTCTGGTATGTCTAAACCTTCATTTAGACGGCGTCGAAGCTCAGTTCCAGATATATTTAAAACTGTAATTTTATCTTTATCTTTTATTTCCTCAAAGGGTTCATACTGCGCACGTTCTTGAACATAAACCATATGTTTGAAATCAACCATTTCTATGCCCATTTCATCTTCATACTCTTTGAAAAGCTTTTGAGCATCGTATGGACCATAAAAACTATCCCCATTACTATCTTTACCTGGTCCAGCATGATCACGCCCTATAATTAAATGAGTGCAACCATGGTTCTTTCGAATAAGACCATGCCAAATAGCTTCACGCGGACCTGCCATTCGCATTGCGAGATTTAGCAAAGACATTGATGTTGTAGTTGCAGGATATTGGTTGATCACTGCTTCATAACATCGAACTCTTGTGAAGTGGTCAATGTCACCAGGCTTTCCCATGCCAACAACTGGATGTATTAATAAATTAGCTTGAGCCTCTTTTGCAGCTTTAAAGGTTAACTCTTGATGTGCTCTATGTAGAGGATTTCTTGTCTGAAACGCTACAATACGATCCCATCCAACCTTCTGGAAAAATGATCTTAATTCATTTGGTGTATCTCTTATGGCACGGAAATCATAGTGTACAACAGGCTGTATTCCAATTATTTTCCCGCCTAAGTATACATCACCTGCTTTGTTGTGAAGATAATTTACTGAGGGATGCGCAATGTCATTGGTTCCGAATACGAGCTCGGCTTCTTTTTCTTTGTTCGGGGTATAAATATCACTAATTTCTAGGATTGCTAAAATAACACCTTCTGGATCCCGCAGAGAAATTTTTTGGTTAATTTTAAGATCTTTTGCAAAAATTTTAGATACATCTAAATTTATCGGGATCGGCCATAAACTATTATCTGCCATCCTCATATTTTCTAATACGCTGAAATAATCTTTTTCATTCAAAAACCCATTTAAAGGATAGAACCCACCATTCATTAACAATTCTAAATCGCAACACTGTCTTTGTGTTAGGTCCCAGGATACTAAATTTGCTGCTTCTATCTTTAATTTTTTAAGATCTTTTGTAGGTGCAAAAAGCTCTGGTATTTGAAAATTTTTATATTTTTTCATATTTTCGTGATCTCTAAAGTTTAAAGAATTTCACCGTTTTGAATCCCTCGCTCCCGGTATGGAGTAGTGTCATATTGTGACCTGTAACATTTAGAAAAGTGTGAAGGTGATGTAAAGCCACATGCTAAAGCAACGTTAATAACTGACATATCAGTTTGCATCAGAAGATTTCTAGCTTTCTGTAGTCTTAGTTCCATATAGTATCGTTTAGGTGATCTATCCAAATATCTACGAAACAATCTTTCAAGTTGCCTTGTAGACATACCAACTTCTTGTGCTAACAAAGATGGCGATATTGGTTCTTCGATATTCTCTTCCATCATTTTAATTACATTGGCTAACTTTGGGTGCCTAACTCCAATCCGAGTAGGTATTGACAAGCGCTGGCCATCTTTCTCTGTGCGTGCAGAATTGTAAATCATTTGATCAGCAACCCAATTTGCTGCGTCTTGGCTTATATCCTTTGATATGATTGAAAGCATAAGATCTATGGGTGAAACGCCTCCAGCTGCAGTAAATCTATTACCATCCATGGTAAATACAGTTTTTTGTAAATCAATATCTGGAAACTCTTCCTCAAAACTATCAAGATTTTCCCAATGAATAGTGCTTCGTTTGCCATCAAGTAAGCCAGCCCTGGCTAATGTATAAGTTGCAGTACAAATACTACCAATTTGCGTTCCACGTCTTGCTTCTTTCCTAAGCCAATTAAGAACGGGTTGTGTGGTATGTTTATTAATATTTAACCCACCACAAACAACAATCACATCATTGCGTTTTGTATCTTCAAATCCAACATCAAGTTTGAATTCAATTCCATTTGAAGCAGTGGTAAATTGTCCATTAGAGCCAGCTAGAATCCAATCGTAAGCAAAATATTCACAAAACCTATTGGCGTGACGGAGAGTTTCTACTGCGCATGAAAAGGGGAGTTGTGAGAATTCATCCAGAAGTAAAAACACAAACCTTTTCAATGGTGCTTGGTTGCTCATTAAATTGCCCTTTGGATTTTAAATAAACAGTCAATAAACTGTGTCTTAAAAATAACCATTAAACTCACTTAATTATTTTACAATAAAAAAATTTCTCAACATGGTAATGATATTTTCTAATTACTTATAAAATATATGTTTTTTTAAAAAAAATCATATTTTATTTATATAAAAAAGGGTTGTTTTCGTTAGGTAAGCTGTTTTAAACAATATTCTAAACTTATTATGGAGACTGTAATGACACTGGCATGGAATAAATCAGGATGGCGCAACAAAGAACGCATTCAAATGCCTGATTATATAGACGATCAGGCATTAAATGCTGTTGAAACTCGTTTATCATCTTATCCACCGTTAGTTTTTGCAGGTGAGGCAAGATCACTTAAAACAAAGTTAGCAGCAGCATCAAGAGGTGAAGCATTCTTATTACAAGGTGGTGACTGTGCAGAGAGTTTTGATGAATTTAATGCAGATATGTTAAGAGATACATATAAAGTGATGCTACAAATGGCTGTAGTTTTAACATTTGGGGCAAAAGTTCCTGTTGTTAAAATTGGTCGTGTTGCAGGCCAGTTTGCAAAGCCAAGATCCGCTGCTACTGAAACTGTTAATGGAGTAGAGTTACCAAGCTATCGAGGCGATATAATTAATAAATTAGATTTTACAGAAGAAGCAAGAGTCCCAAATCCTGAGAATATGCTGCGAGCATATACACAATCGGCTGCTTCACTAAATTTACTAAGAGCTTTTAGCCAAGGAGGATTTGCAGATATTCATCATGTGCAAGAATGGAATTTAGGTTTTGCAAATGCAGCTGGTTCAGCACAAAAATATAAAGATTTGGCAAAAAGAATTTCAGATGCTCTAGATTTCATGACTGCAGCTGGAATAAATTCAGATAGTACAGATAGTTTAAGGACTGTAAATTTTTATACATCACATGAAGCATTGCTTCTAGAATATGAAGAAGCGTTATGCAGAGTGGATAGTACTACAAATTTACCTGTTGCTGGATCAGGTCATATGATCTGGATTGGTGATAGAACAAGACAACCAGATGGAGCTCATGTTGAATTTTGCAGAGGTGTACAAAACCCTATTGGATTAAAATGTGGACCAACAATATCAAATGATGATTTAATGCGATTGATAGATAAATTAAATCCAGAAAATGAAGAAGGTCGTCTTACTTTAATAGCAAGATTTGGTGCTGGGAATGTAGGCGATCATTTGCCGCGTTTAGTCAATGCCGTTAAGGCCGAAGGTCGTAATGTGTTATGGACATGTGATGCAATGCATGGGAATACAATAAAATCTTCAACAGGCTATAAAACTCGTCCATTTGAAAGTGTTTTAAGAGAAGTGCAAGAATTCTTTGCTATACACAAAGCTGAAGGAACAGTCCCAGGGGGTGTTCATTTTGAAATGACGGGTAAAGATGTTACTGAGTGCACCGGTGGTGTAAGGGCAGTTACTGACGAAGATTTGTCTTCTCGATATCATACGGCTTGTGATCCAAGGTTGAATGCATCTCAGGCTCTTGAGTTAGCATTTTTAGTATCAGAACTTCTAGAATCCCGTCATGCTCTTAAACAAAAAGCAGTGTAAATAATTAAATATTAAATCAAAAAAAAGAAGTGAGTTATTAAATAGCTCCTTCTTTTTTTAATTTAAAATAATAATATTTGACCATATTTATTAAAATTCAAATATATTATAACTTGAGACAAAATATATTATATAATTTGGAAGAGATCATGGTGAAAATGCGACGTGGATTGTTAATTATATTATCTTCTCCATCTGGAGCAGGTAAATCTACACTTTCAAGAATGTTGCTGGACTGGGATCCAAGCTTGAGGTTTTCGGTTTCAGCTACAACTAGAGCACCTCGACCAGGAGAGAAAGATGGTAAAGAATATTTTTTCAAAACACGAAAAGAATTTGAAAACCTGATTAATACAGATGGTATGTTAGAGCATGCAGAAGTATTTGATAATTTGTATGGATCTCCAAGTGAACCTGTAGATAATGCTGTTTCCAAAGGTATAGATGTTGTCTTTGACATTGATTGGCAAGGTGGTCAGCAAATTAGAAAATCAAAAATGAAATCAGACGTAGTATCAATTTTCATTTTGCCTCCATCAATTAATGAACTTGAACGGAGATTAAATGCAAGAGGACAAGATAGTGCAGATGTAGTTGCTAACAGGATGTCGAAATCAAAAGATGAAATTAGTCATTGGAAAGAGTATGAATATATAATCGTAAATAATGATTTGCAGCAATCTTTTGAAGCAATTAAATCAATATTGATTGCAGAACGTACAAAGCAATCTAGAAGGCATGATCTCGAAGATTTAGTAAATAAACTTAATAATGAATTTAGCGAGTTGTCATGAGTATTTATAGTTATGATGGTAAGTTGCCAGAATTACCAATGAATGATGACTATTGGATTGCACCAAATGCACAAGTAATGGGTAGTGTTCGAATTTCTTCGAAATGTAGCATTTGGTTTGGTGCAGTTCTAAGAGGTGATAACGAATTGATATGCATTGGTAATGGAACAAATATTCAGGAAAATACTGTTTTACATACAGATATAGGATACCCACTTGAAATAGGTGTTAATTGTACAATTGGGCATTCATCAATTCTTCATGGATGTAAAATTGGAAATAATTCACTTATTGGAATGGGAGCGATAATCTTAAACGGAGCAAAAATAGGCCAAAATTGCCTAATAGGTGCTGGTGCTTTGGTGAAGGAGGGTGCTGAAATTCCAGATAATTCGTTAGTAGTGGGTGCGCCGGGAAAAATTATTCGCCAAATGGATATCGATGGGATTAAAAAGTTAAAGAATTCAGCAATTGAATATCAAGTAAAGATGAAGAAATTTAAAGAAACATTGAACAAAATATAATAAATGGAGTTAATGTTTTGAATGATTTTTTAACGCCTGGGCAATTTGTAACAAATCCTAAAGAACCTGAATGGGGGATTGGACAAGTTCAGTCTGTAATTGATGGTAAAATAACCGTAAACTTTGAACAGCAAGGAAAAGTTGTAATTAACGGATCAGTTGTTGAATTGATTTTGGTAAATTAGATTTAATATTGTGATTATAAATTTGAATTTAACAAATAAAAAATATGTGAAAACTATATAGATGAAATTAGACACAGAACGTTTCATAATAAAGATTGCAGAAACATCTGATGAACTTCACGCTGCTCAGCGCTTGCGATACAAAGTATTTGTAGAAGAAATGGGAGCAAATGTTGCAGATGATTGCCATTTCGCTCAGTTAGAATATGATAATTTTGACCAAGATTTTGATCACCTAATACTTATTGATAAATTGAAAAAAAACTCCACAGAAAATGTAATTGGTGTTTATAGGTTACTGTTGAATACTTCTGTACATAAAAGTAGAGGATTTTACAGTGGATCAGAGTATGATTTAGATTGTTTAATAAGAACTGAACGTAAACTTTTAGAGTTAGGGCGATCTTGTATCGATATTGAGCACCGTGGTGGTGTTGCTCTTCACATGATGTGGAATGGATTAGCACAATATGTTATAGATAATAATGTTGAGCTGCTTTTTGGTGTGGCATCTTTCCATGGTACTGACACAAATCAAATTAGTCATGCTCTTTCATTTTTGCATTATAATTATCTAGCGCCGCTCAAACTCAGACCGATAGCTATCGGTAAAAATAAAATTGATATGGATATTTTAGATAGACCTGATGTAGAAAAAATAACTGCTTTAAAACAACTACCTCCATTAATAAAAGCTTATATTCGTTTAGGCGGTTATGTTGGCCATGGTGCAAGTATTGATGCTGATTTCAATTCAATTGATGTGTGTTTAATTATGGATACGAAAAATATGTCAGAAAAATATAAAAAATTATATTCCCAAGGTGTAAATTAATGCATGCTTGGAATGGTGTACCCGCAGCACAATTAGAAAGGCCAAAAGGTATTGGCTGGTGGCTTCTTTTCATTAAAGTAAATCTGATTATTTTTTATGTCACAATATTATTCATGGTTCATATCTTGCTTTCTTTTTTTGGTATGAAAAATATTTGTCAACTTATTGTTAGATACGCTTGTGTCGGGTCTTTAAAAATAATTGGCTTAAAATTAAAAAAAATTGGAGAGCCAATGAAGAATGCGGGAGCAGTTGTTGCAAATCATTCCTCATGGCTTGATATATTTGTTTTAAATGCATCACAAAATGTATATTTTGTATCAAAATCAGAAGTAAAAAAGTGGCCTTTGATAGGTAAGATAGCTGATCATGTTGGAACAGTTTTCATTCGTCGGTCGCGTATCGACGCAGTAAAGCAAAAAAAGATTTTCTTAAAAAGAATAATATTAGGCGACAAATTGTTATTTTTTCCAGAAGGTACAAGCACGGATGGAAGGCGTATATTGCCTTTCAAATCAACTTTATTTGCTGCTTTTTTTGAGAAAGGCTTGCCTGAGATTTCATGGATCCAACCTGTAACCTTAAATTATAAAGCACCTGAAACTAAACGTGCTGATTGGTATGGTTGGTGGGCAGATATGGGTTTTTTCTCTTCAGTTATGATGGTTCTATCACATTTTAAACAAGGCGAAGTAGAATTAGTTTTTCATGAGCCTCTTCATGTTAAAGAGTTTAGCAGTAGAAAAGAATTGGCTTTTAAATCTGAGCAATCAATCCGAAATGGATTGTTCATGAGTTAATTCTTAGAAGGTATTCATTTAATTCTATTTTAGGGTTATCATTTTTCCAAATTTCTTGCCCTAATGCTAAAAAGTCTATTACGGGTGCAAGTTTTGATGCCAAATCATGATTTATGTTACCTTCGGCTACAACAGGGATTTCCACCATTTCTGACCACCAATCAAATGTTTCAAACTCTGCAATATTGTCATCAGTCAATGCACTATGATCAACTGGCCCGAATGATATGTAGTCCGCACCTGCTTCTCCAGCATTTAATCCTATATGTTTTGAATTTCCGCAAAATGTGCCAATAATAGCTTCTGCCCCTAATTCTTCACGAACTTCTCGGATTGTTTTAGCACCATCAAATCTATGTACACCATCAAGGCCTAAAGAATTAACTAATCTATAATGATTGGTAATTACTGCACTTATATCTCTTGCATGCGCTACGTCACGTAATTGGTCTGCATGCCGGCTAATTATACTCTCATCATCGGAAGAAACTCCTAGGCGGATACAAGCAACGGGGCAAATGTCTATAATTGGAGCTAATATTTCAGTGTAAAAGGATAAATCTGCATTTGTTGGGGTAATTAAATAAATCTGTGGTATTTCTTTATCTGACATTTCTATCATCCTTTGTTTGTGAAGGTTTACCAATGCTGTAGTTTCACGTCAAAGGGCATTTAATTATTTATTTTTAGACATGTGAAAACAAGTACATACTTGTTTATGTAACTTTTCCCTAGAATAAAAAATATAAACTTAAATGTGACAAACAATTATACGAGAAATATATGAGATATATTGGTTCTAATCGGAAAGGAGCAATCCAAATCAGATTACTCCTTTTAAATTAAATTATTTTTTCAAAATTGAATTGCCTGCATATAATGCTGTTGCGCCTAAACTTTCTTCAATTCGAATTAGTTGATTATACTTAGCTAATCTATCAGACCTTGCAAGTGAGCCAGTTTTGATTTGGCCACAATTTGTAGCTACTGCTAGATCAGCAATAGTTGCGTCTTCGGTTTCACCAGACCTGTGAGACATTACCGATGAGTAACCAGCACGATGAGCAACATCAACTGCTTCTAGTGTTTCTGTTAATGTACCAATTTGATTAACTTTTATTAAAATTGAATTGGCGCATCCTTCATCAATACCTTTTTTCAACCGTTCAGAATTAGTCACAAATAAATCATCACCTACTAATTGACACTTATCGCCTATTAAATTTGTTAACTCTTTCCAGCCTTCCCAGTCATCTTCATCCATACCATCTTCGATTGATATAATTGGGTAATTATTTACAAGATTTGTTAAATATTCAGCATTTTCTTTTGAGCTTAATTTTTTGCCTTCACCCTTATAGTCATAGATACCATTTGAATAATATTCAGATGCGGCACAATCTAGCGCTAAATAAACATCTTCGCCAGGTTTATAGCCAGCCTTTTCAATTGATGACATAATGAAATCAAGAGCATCTTTTGTAGAGTTCAAATTTGGTGCAAAACCACCCTCATCTCCAACCCCAGTGTTATGGCCTGCAGTTGAAAGCTCTTTTTTAAGAGTATGAAAAATTTCTGCACCCATTTGTATGGCATGTGAAATGGTTTTTGCAGATACTGGCATAATCATAAATTCTTGAATATCAATTGGATTATCAGCATGTTCACCACCATTAATAATGTTCATCATTGGTACTGGAAGGGTTCGAGCTGATGTTCCACCAATGTATCGGTATAAAGGTTGGCTAGTAAAATCAGCTGCTGCTTTTGCAATTGCCAATGATACACCTAAAATTGCATTTGCTCCTAAACGCGATTTGTTATTTGTTCCATCTAATTCAATCATTGCTTCATCTAGTTCAACTTGCTCAAGAGCATCTGCGCCTACAAGTGCATCAGCAATTTCTCCATTTACAAATTCTACTGCTTGCAACACACCTTTTCCTAGATATCGCGTTTTATCACCATCTCTTAATTCTACAGCTTCATGTGCACCAGTTGATGCTCCTGATGGTACTGCAGCTCTGCCGAGTGTTCCATCTTCCAGAATAACATCAACCTCAACTGTGGGATTTCCACGGCTATCTAATATTTCGCGTGCTAATATATCGATTATTGTGCTCATTGATGTATTTCCTTATTTATCAATCTAAATTTACGTACCCTTAAACCAGTGCTTAGAGGGATGCAAAAGGTTTCAAGTCAATAAATTATTCATAGATAAGTTTTTATGTAATGCTTTTAATAATCAGACATTAAGTCTTTGTTTTAGGAACGCCATACAATTCAAGTCGATGGCCCCTTAGTTCATAGCCTAATCTTTCTGCAATTCGTTCTTGCAGCTTTTCAATTTCTGGATCTACAAACTCTATTACATTGCCTGATTGTATATCTATAAGATGATCATGATGTTCTCTTTTTGCATCTTCATAACGAGCTCGACCATCACCAAAATCTACCCTATCTATTATCCCGGCTTCTTCAAATTGTTTTACTGTTCTGTAAACAGTTGCAATAGATATCGAGTCATCAATTTTAGATACACGAGAATAAATGATATCAACATCTGGATGATCTTTGGATACATCTAAAACTTTGGCAATGACTCGACGTTGCTCAGTCATCCTTAGTCCAGATGACTCGCATCTATTAGTTATTGAAGTCATTTAAACAGGCTCATCTCGTTAATTAAATTTACAAATATAATAATTATTACCTTAATTGTAATTTGAATAATTATCTAGCCACCTGAGTATATTTAATATGTAAAACACCCAAGCTCCACGGAAGCTTAGGTGTATCTATATTCTTAATAATCGTGTTTATTATTCGTCAAAAGCAACAATTTCTGTTAACTTCAAAGATGCTGGACGTAGTTTTGCTATTTTTACTAATGGAGTATCATCTGGTGTGAATGTTCCCCAGCTTGCAACAAGTTCTGATGGAGTTAGGTTTGGATTTACTGGATATTCTCCATTAGCTTCTGCATATATTTCTTGTGCAGTGTCACCTGACAACCATTCTATTAATTTTAGTGCGTTATCTTTATTAGGTGAAGCTTTTGTCATTGCTACCCCTGATACATTCATGTGAGTTCCCCCATCTTGGAATTTTGGAAAAACTATTCGTACACTATTAGCCCATTCAACTTGTTCTGGATTTGATAGCATTTTTGCCATATAGTAAGTATTTCCAATTGATATATCGCACTCACCTGCATAAATCGCTTTTACTTGTGCGCGATCATTCCCTTGTGGTTTTCTTGCTAAGTTCGACTTTACTCCTAATAGCCAATTCTTTGCGATATCTTCTCCATGTATTGCAATTACAGCAGATGTTAGTGCTAAATTATAAGCATTCGTACCAGAGCGGGTACATATGCGATTTTTCCATTTTGGATCTGCAAAATCTTCATAAGTAGTAACTTCACCATCTAACACACGCTCTCTTGAGGCATATGCAACTCGTGCACGTGTTGTAAGTGCAAACCATTGATTTTCTGGATCTCTAAATTCAGCTGGTATATTATTATTTAATACTTCTGATACAATTGGTTGCGTTACACCAGCCTCTACAACAGAATTTAATCTAGAAATATCTACTGTTAAAATAACATCAGCAGGTGATCGATTTCCTTCAGCCACTAATTTTTCAACTAATCCCTTTTTAAGGAATTGAACGTTAACTTTTATGCCAGATTGCTCAGTAAATGCGTCAAATAATGGCTTTACCAATTCAGGTTGGCGGTATGAATAAACATTAACATCATTAGCAATTACTGGGGCGGCGAAAGATGTCAGGGCTGCTGCGAATACGGTTGAGCGTGAAAAAAACATGTCGAATCCTATAAATTGTTTGTAAGGTTCTTTAACCCGACTATTTTAGTCGGTCAATATATTTCTGACTATTTTAGTCAGAAATGAGTATTTATCTATTATTTTCTCTTTTTTTAACTTTATTCCATAAAATATCCATCTCAGTTAAACTGGACTGAATTGGAGTTTTGCCATTTAGAGCCAGTTCCTTTTCTACCTCTTCGAATCTTAATCTGAACTTTCTGTTTGCGGCTCGAAGTGCTTTTTCAGGATCAATGTTAAGATGTCGCGCGAAATTAACCATTACAAACATCAAATCACCATATTCTTCTTCTTGGGCATCAAGTGATAATTCATCACGTGCTTCATTTAATTCATCTATTTCTTCAGAAATTTTATCTGTAACTCCTGATATATCTGGCCAATCAAAACCAACTCGGGCAGCACGTTTTTGAAGTTTAGTAGCATAAGTTAAAGCTGGGAGGTTTTTTGCTATTCCATCTAGTGTCTTTGATGGTGTGTTTTTTGAGCGCTCTTGCTCCTTAATTTTTTCCCAATCTGTAATTTGTTGAATTGATGATTTATACTGTTTCTTGTCTCCAAATACGTGTGGATGCCTTCTTACCATTTTATCTGAAACATTTTTTACAACACTTTCAAATGAGAAGTGTCCATCCTCGTTACCGATTTGAGTGAAATAAATAACCTGTAAAAGAAGATCCCCAAGTTCACCCTCAAGCTCTTGCCAATTACCTTGATCAATTGCATCAGATACCTCGTAAGCCTCTTCAATGGTATATGGCGCAATGGTCTCATATGTTTGTTCAATGTCCCATGGACATCCATCTTTTGGATCACGTAATCTTTTCATGATCTCCAAAAGACGCGAAATTTCACCACTACCACTTAAGCAAATGCGTTGACTTTCATTTTTTTCTTTTGTCATATTCACCATTCTGTATATCAGTAACTATTTGGAGAATAGCAAAGCCATGGCCGTGATCAACCGTATAGCTGAATTTTATGAAGAAATGAAAACTTGGCGCCGCCACATTCATTCTAATCCAGAAGTAGGATTTGAATGCTTTCAAACAGCAGATTTTATTAAAAAACAGTTATTAGAATTTGGGGTTGATGAGATTCATGAAGGATGGGCCAAAACGGGCGTTGTTGCCATTATTAATGGAAAGGGTGAAGGAGGCAGTATTGCTTTGCGTGCAGATATGGATGCTTTACCAATGGATGAGAAAACCAATTTAGATTATGCCTCTACCAATGCTGGTGCGATGCATGCTTGTGGTCATGACGGGCATACTACAATGCTATTAGGTGCTGCCAAATATTTATCGGAGACACGCAATTTCTCAGGCCGAGTTATTTTGATTTTTCAACCAGCAGAAGAGGCAGGTGGTGGAGCTGGTGTAATGGTTGAAGAGGGCTTGATTGAAAATTTTAATATTGAGCATGCATTTGCTCTCCATAATTTACCTAATTTAGAAATAGGAAAATTTGAAACAACTGCAGGACCACTTCTAGCTTCAGTTGATGACTTTGAAATTACAATTCACGGAAGAGGTGGTCACGCTGCACATCCAGATCATACTGTCGATCCAATTTTGGTTTCTGTGAATATTGTTCAAGCATTACAATCAATCATAAGCCGTAATGTGGATCCATTAGAAAGTGGTGTATTATCTATAACAAAGATGAATATTGGCACTGCCAATAATGTAATTTCAAATAGTGGAGAAATAGTAGGCACAATTCGTGCCTTTCAACCAGCTGTACGATCAATGATGATAAGCCGTTTGCGAGAAATTGTTGAAAATATTGCTATAGGTTTTGGTGCAACTGCAGAAGTACGATTCTTAGATGGTTATCCATCAACAATTAATCACCCTGAAAGTGTTGAATTCGCTACAGATATAGCAAGAAAGGTAGTTGGTAATATCAATGTTAATGAAAACGCAACGCCCACAATGGGAGCAGAGGATTTTGCGTTCATTTTACAAAAATGTAAGGGGGCATATTTATATATCGGAAATGGTGAGAGTGAAAAATTACATAATGAAGGATTTGATTTTAACGACGAAATTAGCCCTATAGGCGCAAGTTATTTCGTAGGGCTTGTAGAAGCTTCACAACCTCTTAAAAGCTAAGTTGAAGCTCTGATTTTATTATATTAAGTATTTGCACGCTCCAGTGCTTGTTCCAAATCGTCTATTAAATCATTAACGTCTTCAATCCCAATTGAAAGCCTTAAAAGGTTAGGATGTACTGGAAAGTCTTCTCCTGAAACAGTAGCACGATGCTCTATTAAGCTTTCCACTCCTCCCAAAGAAGTAGCCGGGTAAAACACATTACAATATCGAGCAACATCTATTGCAGTTTGTTTGGTTCCCGTTGTTATTAGAGACATCATTCCTCCGAATAATCGGCCTGTTTGTGCGGCTTGTATTGCATGACCTGGATGGCTTGCTAGGCCTGGATAAAGTACTTTTTCAATAAACTTGTGATGTTCAAAATGATGAGCAATGCGAGTTGCATTTTCTGTAGCTTTTTCAAAACGTAAGAAAAGTGTTCTCATACCTCTTATTAATAAAAATGCATCAAATGATTGTAAAACTGACCCTTGTAACTTTCTATTCAGTGCTATCCCTTCCCAAAATTCATCTGGTGATTTTACAGATAATGAGCCTGATGTAATGTCTGAATGGCCATTTAGATATTTAGTTGCAGAATGCATTGAAATATCTGCACCAAAATTTAATGCTTTAGTTGCACAAGGTGGAGTTGCAGTGCAATCAGTGAGAAGCTTTGCGCCTCTTGAATGTGCAATGTCTGCTGCTTTTGAAATGTCAGTAACAGCCCAGTCTGGATTATTTGGCGTCTCAACCCAAACTAGAGCAGTATTATCTCGTATTGCATTGGAAAGTTCTTCTAAATTTCCTGCTGTATAATATGATATTTCTAAACGTTTTTTTGACTCATATGTTTGAAATTGGTTTAAAACACCATGATACATCGCTTTTGGAATAACTACATGAGCATTTGGATTAAGTGTGTCAATTACTGAAGTTGCAGCTGACATACCTGATGCAAATAATAAGGTTTCTTCAGCATCTTCAAGCTCTGCAATCATCTTTTCAGCATGTGAAGTCGTCTCATTACCATCTCTTCTATACCAATATGGTTTTTTAATTTCATAATTTGCATCACGAGAGTATGTTGCCGCTGATTGAATCGGTGGTACGATTGCACCAGTTTCTTCATCAAGAAATCTTAAAGCTTGAGCCATTTTTGTTTCCGATGAGAGTGTATGGTTTTTTTTAGTCATAATTATCCTAAACACATTCTACATTTTTACACAGACACATTATTAAAACTTATGATTATAATCCCAGAGCTCTATAACTGTCCGCAACTTTAGTTAATGCCAATACATATGCAGCTGTTCTTAAACTATCGATGTTTTTATTCGAACGCCATGTATCATGCATTTGTTGGTATGCAGTACACATTGTATCTTCTAAACCTGATCTTACTAGTTCTAATTCTCCAGCACCTTTAAAAAATTTATTCTTAAAGTCCTCTGATACGGGTTTTCCTATCAATCTTTCCATTTCTGCAACTAAAAGATGATTTGATGAAGCTTGTTGGCGTCTTTGCATGCGACCAAATCTTATGTGCGATAAATTCTTAACCCATTCAAAATATGAGACTGTTACACCTCCAGCATTTGCATACATATCTGGAATTATTATTATACCTGCTGCATTTAAGATTTCATCTGCACCTGCTGTAACTGGACCGTTTGCAGCTTCAATAATTACATTTGCTTTAATTCTTTTGGCATTCGATAGATTGATTACGCCTTCCATTGCAGCAGGAATAAGAATATCACATTCTTTTTCTAATACTTCAGATCCATTGCTAACATAATTTGCACCACTAAAACCTTTAACACCCTTATTTTTTTCTAAATAATCTTGTAGCTGATCTATATCAATTCCATCATCGTTTATTACTGCTCCATCGCGCTCAATGACTGCTGTTATTTTACAACCGTCTTCTGTTGATAAGAAGTGAGCAGCATGATATCCAACATTCCCTAATCCTTGGACTATAATACTTTTGCCTGCCAACGATCCTGATAAGCCTGATGTTTCTACATCATCTTTGTGCCGAAAAAACTCTTGTAAAGCATATTGAACTCCGCGCCCTGTTGCTTCTATACGACCAATTATTCCACCTTTATTTAATGGTTTTCCTGTTACACAGGCATCCGAATTTATTTCAGAAGTATTCATTCTTCGAAATTGATCAGCTATCCATGCCATCTCTCTTTCGCCGGTACCCATATCAGGCGCTGGAACATTTTGTGATGGGTGTATCAGATCTCTTTTTATGAGTTCATATGCAAATCGACGTGTAATTTTTTCGATTTCATCGGGTTCCCATTTTGTTGGATCAATATGCAGTCCGCCTTTTGACCCACCAAATGGAGCCTCAACAAGAGCACATTTATATGTCATAAGAGCTGCCAATGCTTCAACTTCGTCTTGGTTTACCGAAGTTGCAAATCTTATACCACCTTTTACAGGTTCTTTATGTTCTGAATGTACCGAACGATAACCAGTAAATGTATGGATATCACCGCGAAGTTTTACACCAAATCTTACTGTGTAAGTTGAATTGCAAACTTTAATTTTTTGAGCAAGACCAGGTGATATATCCATTAAGCTGACTGCTTTATCAAACATCATGTTTACTGATTGACGAAAGGTAGGCTCTGTACGTGTAGTCATAAGACTTCCTTAATCATTTTGATTAAAATTAGTTACCACGAAAAGGTTCAACATATTGCAATGCCATATCCCAAGGAAAGAAAATCCATGTATCTTGGCTAACTTCAGTAATGAAAGTATCTACCATTGGATGGCCTTTTGGTTTTGCGTAGACTGTTGCAAAATGTGCTTTTGGGTACATTTTTCTTACAATTTCTAATGTTCTGCCGGAATCAACTAGATCATCTATAATTAATATTCCTGTACCGTCTCCAATCAAATCAGAGTCTGGTGATTTTAGAACTATAGCATCTGATTGAGCTTGGTGGTCGTATGATTTAACAGATATTGTATCAACTACGCGTATATCAAGTTCTCTAGCTACAATCATTGCTGGTGCCATACCACCACGAGTTATTCCTATAACTGCTTTCCAATTGCCTTTATTGGGGCCTTTACCATCTAATCTCCATGCTAAAGCTCTACTGTCTCGGTGCAATTGGTCCCAACTGACATGGAAACCTTTTTCGTGGGGTAGTTGATTTGTCATTCTTTTCTTCCTGTGACCACATCAATATCTGGCGCATCAACTGCTTTCATTCCAACAACATGATATCCAGCATCAACATGTAAATTTTCACCTGTTACACCTGAAGAGAGATCAGATAACAAATACATGGCTGATTTTCCAACATCATCAATATTTATATTGCGTCTGAGGGGAGAATTAAGCTCATTCCATTTTAAGATATATCGAAAATCTCCAATACCCGAAGCAGCTAAAGTTTTAACTGGGCCCGCTGAGATTGCATTCACGCGAATTCCATCTTTGCCTAGATCTTCAGCTAAATATTTTATTGAAGCTTCTAAAGCTGCTTTTGCAACACCCATTACATTATAATGTGGCATTACTTGCTCAGCACCATAGTATGTAAGTGTTAACATGGAACCACCTTCATTCATTATCTTTTCTGCTCTTTGAGCTACTGCAGTAAAAGAATATACAGATATATCCATTGTCATTCTGAAATTTTCGGCTGTTGTATCAACATACCTTCCACGAAGTTCATTTTTATCTGAAAACCCAATTGCGTGTACTACAAAATCTATTTTACCCCATTTTTTTTCTAAGTCAGAAAATAATTTATCCATTGATTCTTCATTAGTAACATCACACTCTAATATAGTATCGCAACCAATACTTTCCGCTAATGGGCCAACTCGTTTTTTTAAAGCGTCGCCTTGGTATGAAAAGGCCATTTCAGCACCTTGCTCAGAGCAAGCTTGTGCAATACCCCATGCCATTGACTGTTTGTTGGCAACACCCATAATCAATCCGCGTTTTCCGTCCATAATGCCCATGATAAATCTCCTATGGATAAATGTATTTTATAATGAATAGATCAAGGGCGCCCGACCTTCAAGAAAAAGGGTTAAATTATATTCAATTACTTGTCTTCGGCCGTATTAAAGTTATTTTGTAACAAAACAGGGAAAGTACAATGGATAGATCTGGGAAATTTGCGGGTGAAAACCCTTTTGAAATTGCTAAAGATTGGATGGATCAGGCAAAAGAACTTGAATTGAATGATGCAAATGCCATTGCACTAGCAACAGTTGATGATACCGGCCTGCCTAATGTCAGAATGGTTTTGTTAAAAGAAATTGAAGATAATGCATTTGTTTTCTATACCAATTATGAGAGTAAAAAGGGACGTGAGTTAATTGCATCAGGTCAAGTAGCTTTTGTAATTCACTGGAAGTCACTAAGACGGCAAATAAGAGTTCGTGGGTCTGTTGAAAAAGCACAAGGAAAACAGGCTGACTCCTATTTTGATAGTAGGTCACCGCAGAGTAGAGTAGGGGCGATTGCTTCTCGTCAATCTCAGATAATAAAAGATAGATCAGTGTTAGAGAATTGGTATGAGCAAGCACTAAAAGAGAACGGTGCTACCCCTAGCCGACCAAGTTTTTGGGGTGGATTTAGAATTAATCCAGTTGAAATTGAATTTTGGGCTGATGGAGAAGCTAGATTACATGATAGATTTCGTTGGACTCGAGCCCAAAATGGAAGCGAGTGGTCAATAGATAGGTTGAGCCCATAGTATTTTTAATAAAAGTTTTCGTTTTTGTCATAAGTGCTTCCTTTGGTACCTCTGCATTTTCATGTTCTGGTAAATTTGTTGATATTAGGTGGTCCGGTGGAGCTGTAAAGTTTAATGTAGAACTTGCTCAGAGCGAACAGCAAAGAGCAAAAGGTTTGATGTTTAGAAAATCTCTAGACCGTTTTTCTGGAATGTTATTCGTCTATGATGGAGAACAAAAAGTAAATTTTTGGATGAGAAATACTTTTATACCACTTGATTTATTATTTTTTGACTCAAAGGGCATTTTAAGAAAAATTCACCACAACGCAAAACCATTAGATTTGACCAATATATTTGGTGGTGATTCCATTCAATACGTACTTGAGATAAATGCAGGTCTATCAGCTGCACTTGGAATTAAAGTTAAATCTGAAATGAGATATCCGCTAATTCATAACGATATTGCTAAATGGAAATGTTGAATTTGTAAATTTCCTCTTTCTGATGCATTTTAGGGCTTTTCATTACCCTACTAGTTTTGTAAACCGCAGATCAGTCGGGGCGTGGCGCAGTCTGGTAGCGCACTTGTTTTGGGTACAAGGGGTCGTTGGTTCGAATCCAGCCGTCCCGACCAACTAATAAAAAATAAAAATTTAATCGCTTTTTTGCGATTTTTTTTTTATGATGAATTTATATATTCATTTATATGATTTTATACTTTTAAAATTGCTATCTATTTAGAAATATTAATTTTTTTTTTAGTATATACTTAAGTGTAGTTATTTTGACTTATCCACAGGCTGCTTTGAATAGCACGTCAACAAAAAAAAGTATAAAAAATCAAAATAAAGTCGTTGACCGTGGCGTCAGTATGATACAGTTTGTGCTATAGTTCCCGTGGTCTACTATATGTAGTAGTTGATAATATTTGTTACAATTTTATCAATTAATAAAAAGAAGTATAAATTTAGACCTAATGAGGAATAAACGAGGCAGTTATTAAAATAAAATGAGGCAGAAATGAAAATAGAACGACGATTTACGAAAGCTAACCAAGACGCATATGCGGGAATCGCATTTCACAAAACAACTTCTGAAATACGTAATCCAAATGGGTCTATAGTATTCTCTTTAGATGATGTTGAGGTTCCAGAATCATGGAGCCAAGTTGCTTCTGATGTAATAGCTCAAAAATATTTTCGTAAGGCCGGCGTTTCTAATGACCTTGTTCGCATAAAAGAAGATGATGTCCCTGAATTTTTGTGGCGATCAGCGCCAAGAGATGGAATGCAAGTAAAGCCAAATGGAGAATATTTAGGTGAAACATCATCAAAGCAAGTATTCAACAGATTAGCAGGAGCTTGGGCTTATTGGGGTTGGAAAGGTGGAATGTTTGATACTGAAGCCGACGCACAATCTTATTATGATGAAATGCGATTTATGTTAGCAGCTCAAATGACTGCACCAAACAGCCCTCAATGGTTCAACACAGGATTGCATTGGGCGTATGGTATCGATGGGCCTTCACAAGGGCATCACTATGTAGATTTCAAAACAGGAGTAATGGTGCAATCCAACAGCTCTTACGAGCATCCACAACCGCACGCATGCTTTATACAGTCAGTAAAAGATGATTTAGTAAATGAAGGTGGAATAATGGACTTATGGGTCCGAGAAGCTCGTTTGTTTAAATATGGATCAGGTACAGGTACCAACTTTTCTTCATTAAGGGGTTCAGACGAGTCCTTAGGTGGGGGCGGTAAATCATCAGGCCTTATGTCGTTTCTAAAAATTGGCGATCGTGCTGCTGGTGCAATTAAATCAGGCGGTACAACGCGCCGCGCGGCCAAGATGGTTATATGTGATATGGATCATCCTGACGTAGAAGAGTTTATTAGTTGGAAAGTAAAAGAAGAACAAAAAGTAGCCTCGCTAGTTGCAGGTTCTAAGTTGCATGAATTAAAGCTAAACGAAATATTTGCTGCCATTCGATCTTGGGATGGTTCAGAGGATGATGCTTTTGATCCTAAAGTAAATACAGGGCTAAAGTCCGCTGTTAAATCTGCAAAGAAAGTTATGATCCCAGAAACATATGTAAACAGAGTTTT
This sequence comes from Rhodobacteraceae bacterium Water-Bin34, assembly GCA_900197625.1. Taxonomy (GTDB): domain Bacteria; phylum Pseudomonadota; class Alphaproteobacteria; order Rhodobacterales; family Rhodobacteraceae; genus Amylibacter. Next base: position 83,093 of record FZLS01000001.1, read on the forward strand.
ACAATATGCCCGGCAGGGTTATAGCAGTATCGAGTTTCCTAGTTATGATGTTGATTGGGATTCAGAGGCATACAACACTGTTGCAGGTCAAAATTCAAATAACTCGGTACGTGTGACTGATGCATTTTTGAAAGCTGTACAAAATGATGAAGACTGGGAATTAATTCGAAGAACAGATGGCAAAGTTTCAAAGACTGTAAAAGCAAAAGAATTATGGGAAGATGTTGGGCATGCTGCGTGGGCATGTGCTGACCCTGGAGTTCAGTATCACGACACAATTAATTCTTGGCATACATGCCCTGAGGATGGTCAAATACGTGGATCCAATCCGTGTTCTGAATATATGTTCTTAGATGATACAGCGTGTAACTTAGCCTCAATGAATCTTTTGAAATTTTTTAAAGACGGTTCATTTGATGCAGAAGCATACATTCACGCAACGCGATTGTGGACAATAACTTTGGAAACGTCCGTGTTAATGGCACAGTTTCCATCAGAAGCTATTGCTCGCGGTTCATATGATTTTAGAACACTAGGTTTAGGATATGCAAATATTGGTGGCCTATTGATGAATATGGGACTGTCTTATGACAGCGATGAAGGACGTTCCATGTGTGCTGCACTAACAGCGTTAATGACCGGTATATCATACAAAACATCAGCAGAGATGGCCAAGGAGTTGGGTCCGTTCCCTGGATATGCAAAAAATTCACAACACATGTTGCGAGTTATGCGAAATCATAAACGTGCAGCATTTGGTAAAAAAGCTGGATATGAAGGGCTAGAGGTAAAACCAGTACCACTAGATGCAAAAAATTGCCCTGATCGTAATTTAATTGATTTAGCTAAAACATCATGGGAAGAAGCCGTTCAACTTGGAGAAGCGCATGGCTATAGAAATGCACAAGTATCAGTAATTGCGCCAACAGGAACTATTGGTCTTGTGATGGATTGTGATACAACGGGTATCGAACCTGATTTTGCACTTGTAAAGTTCAAAAAATTAGCAGGTGGTGGGTATTTTAAAATCATTAATCAATCTGTTCCAGCAGCTCTAGAAAGCATGGGATATGGATCAGCAGAATCAGAAGAAATTATTTCTTATGCAGTTGGCCATGGCACAATGGGGAATGCGCCAGGAATTAATCATACTGCACTGATTGGTCATGGTTTTAGCCAGGTTGAAATTGATAAAGTTGAGGCGGCATTACCATCGGCTTTTGATATTAGATTTGTTTTTAATCAATGGACACTTGGTGAAGAATTCTGCAAAGGAACTTTAGGAATTCCTGATGAACTTTTAAATAACCCAACATTTGATCTTCTATCGCATCTAGGATTTTCAAAGAAGCAAATAGAATACGCTAATAATCATGTTTGTGGTACCATGACATTAGAAGGGGCTCCACATTTAAAAGAAGAACATTATGGTGTATTTGATTGTGCAAATGTGTGTGGCCGTATTGGTACAAGATATTTATCAGTTGAAAGTCATATAACTATGATGGCTGCCGCGCAGTCTTTTATATCTGGTGCTATATCAAAAACAATTAATATGCCTAATGACGCTACAATAGAAGATTGCCAAGCGGCATATGAATTGTCCTGGTCATTAGGTGTAAAAGCGAATGCTTTATATAGGGATGGCTCTAAACTTTCTCAGCCTCTTTCATCTGCTCTCATTGATGATGAAGATGATTTAGAAGAAACTCTAATGGAAGCACCTGCTGGTGATCGTCCGCAAATCTTAGCTGAAAAGATAGTAGAAAAAGTTATAATTAAAGAAGTAAACAGGCAAGCGCGTGAACGTTTACCTGAGCGCCGAAAAGGATATACCCAAAAAGCGAATGTTGGAGGTCACAAAGTCTATCTGCGTACAGGTGAGTATGAAGATGGTAAAATTGGTGAAATTTTCATCGATATGCACAAAGAGGGTGCTGGTTTCCGTGCCATGATGAATAACTTTGCTATCGCTGTATCAGTTGGTCTTCAATATGGGGTTCCATTAGAAGAGTTTGTTGATGCATTTACATTTACACGGTTTGACCCAGCTGGAATGGTTCAAGGCAATGATAGTATCAAATCTGCAACATCAATCCTCGACTATATATTTAGAGAATTAGCTATATCCTATTTAGACCGAACTGATTTAGCTCATGTTCAGCCTGAAGGAGAAAGCTTTGATACTCTTGGAAAAGGTGAAGATGAAGGTGTTTCAAAAAGCCAACAAACAAATGAGGAAAATCTTGCAATGATTAAACAAGTATCTTCAACAGGCTATCTTCGAAAAAGATTACCTCAAGAATTGATGGTTCTACAGGGAGGTCAAGCTAACTTGTTTGAAGACAACACTCCAATTCAAGAAGCCACTGGAACAGATAGTGCAGTTTCTATGAATGTTCAAAAAGCGGCAAGTTTACCTCAATTAGATGAACGAGCAAAAGCTAAAATGCAAGGATATGAGGGTGACGCTTGTGGTGATTGTGGAAACTATACTCTAGTAAGAAATGGGACATGCATGAAGTGTAATACTTGTGGTGCAACCAGTGGATGTAGCTAGAAAGATTTAAATCACAACATATTGATAATGGGGAGTTTATTCTTCCCATTATTTATATCTATGAGATAATTATTGTTTTACTCTCGGAAACTTTGTGATTTTAATAAAATATACGATAAACAAATTGAAGAACAAATAATCAAGCTTGTTCCAGCAAAAAAAAGTCCAAATTTATCAGCAATAAGGCCTAAAAGTAATGAGCCTAATGACATGGAGCCTAGAGTAATCATTCCCCATAAACTCATTACCCTTCCACGTATGTTATCATGCAAATCAGCTTGTATTTCAGCTTGAAAGCTAACGCCTAAATAAGTGGCGGCGAAACCCATACAAGCAGCAGAAATTAAAGCGAGTGACCATTGTTGAGTTATTGTGAGTATCCATGCTGAAACCATACCAAATACAGTAACAAATATGATTGAAACCTTAAATGCAGGTACTCGATCAGAGGTTCCTAAAGCCTTATAAAGTGCGGCACAAAGTGAGCCCGCGCCAACAGTAGCAGCTAAGTGGCCTAGGCCGCTTGCGCCGTTTGAAAAAGTGCCATCAGCAATTACTGGAAGAATTTCTGCGACAGATCTTATTGATATTGTATAAACAGCTGAAATTAAGAAAATGAGGCGTAAGTATTTAGAAGCCCATACGAAAAGAAATCCTTCTTTTATAGCTGCGCTTATACTTTGGTGTTCACCTGAGACTTTTAGTCTTCTTGGGTGGAGCGTTGTATAAATAATGATGTTGGGTAAATATAATAATATTGCGATTAAAAGTGCGGTAAGTGTTCCAAAATATTCAATTAATAAACCTCCAATAAATGGACTAATTACCCGGGCAGTATTAAAATTTAATGCTGCCAAAGCTGATACTGAACTTATTTGTTCTTTTTGGACTAATCTTGGTCCAATAGATAATCTCATTGGATGATGTGCAGCTGTTATTACTCCTATATATATAGCTAATATTATTAGAAAAAATGTAGACATTAAATTTAGTAATAATAAAATAATAGCTATAAGTGCTGCTAAAATCATTCCAAAATTAGTAGCATAGGCAGCTTTTATGATATTTGAACGGTCCATTATAGCACCAAAAAATGGACCTATTATCATTGTAGGTAACATTGTTAGTGCCGCGATCAGCCCCACAAAAGTCGCAGATAATGAGTTCTCCCAAGCCAGCCATGTAATTACTACTCGTAATATCCATAATCCGTTTACGGCTGCAGCTGATCCAATGAAATAACGCCTATAACTTGGTGATCTTAAAGCAGTGAGGTTCATTAAACTCCAATTGGGGTAAACCCTACGATGTTTCTTGAAGCCCAGTTACATTCGATGTAATTGAGAAGCAAGGTGATGGTAGGTAAAAATGGTAATAAATTTAAAAGATGTAAGCTTTGAATTTGAAACACATCGCGTACTAGATCAAATTAACTTAAATATTTCTGAACACCGAATAGGAATAATTGGTGTCAATGGATCTGGAAAATCAACTTTAGCTAGATTGATATCTGGATTAATTGCTCCAACTTCAGGTTCTATTAGATTGAATAAAATAGATGTGTTTAAAGATCGGAAGGCTGCATTAAAGACTGTTGGAATTATTTTTCAAAACCCAGATCATCAGATAATTTTCCCCACGTGTGTTGAAGAAATTAGTTTTGGTTTGATCCAACAAGGCATGACACGAATTGAAGCAGAAAAAAAATCTAAACAACTGTTATTGAAGTTTGATAAGTCAAATTGGAGTGACGAGCTAGCACATAATCTATCTCAAGGGCAGAGGCATTTTTTATGTTTGATTTCTATTTTAGCAATGGAACCTGATGTTATTATATTAGATGAGCCATATGCTGGGCTAGATTTACCAACATCAATAAAACTAAAAAATACAATTAAAAAATTAAATCAACAGATTGTAATGATTACTCATGATAGAGAAATTCTAGAAGATTTTGAAAGAATATTATGGATAGACAATGGGAAAATAGTTAGGGATGGTTCTTTTGAAAGCGTAATGCCAGATTTTGAAAAAGAAATGAGAAAGCGAGCCAATGTTAGCGATTAGTATTGCTGGTATTTCTTGGGCCCACAAACTAAGAGTTGGTTATAAATTAGCCACTTTAAGTATTCTTTCCATTTTTATTTTTTATGTAAATAGTTTATTTTTACTCCTCCTAATTTTGTTTGGAATATTGTTATTATACTATTCAGTTTCAATTGCTGTTTTGAGGAAAGGAATTCTTCTACTTCGTCCTTTAATTCTGGTAATAGGCTTAATATGGATTTTTCATATAATCCGCGAAGAATTTTTGTCTGGAACAGTTATATGCCTCAGATTGATTATTTTATTTGCACTAGCAAATTTTGTAACTTTATCATCAAGACTTTCTGATATGATTGAATTATTTTTATGGATTTTGCACCCATTAAAGCTGATTGGAGTGAGAACGTCACCAATTGGGCTTGCACTTGGTATGGTAATTCGATTTACCCCTGTATTGATAGCGCGCTCCAAACAATTACTAGAAAGCTGGCGCGCAAGAGGTTTGAAACATATAAATTGGCGTATTATTCTGCCAATTTTTATTACTGTTATTGATGATGCAGATAGAGTCGCAGAGGCGATACGTGCACGGGGTGGAATTTAATTGATGGAAAAAAATATAGTTTATGTTGCATTGTTTGCTGGATTAATAGCTGCGTTAGGTCTACTTCCAAAACTCACATTGGTAAGTGGGATACCAATAACAGCCCAAAGTCTTGGTGTAATGTTATGCGGTGTAATATTGGGCTCTAAAAGAGGGGCCTTAGCAGTTTTACTATTTTTATCTTTAGTTGCTCTTGGGTTGCCACTTTTAGCAGGTGGGCGTGGTGGATTGGGTGTATTTACTACCCCTTGGGCTGGTTTTTTGTTTGGTTTCCCCATCGCAGCATTTACTACTGGATATTTAATGGAAAAGTTCAGAAACATGCCTATTAATTATGTAGCAAGTATTTCTTCAATTTTTGGAAGTATTATAGTTTTATATACAATCGCAATTCCATATTACATGATTGCTGCAAAAATGGATTTTATCTCATCATTAGTAATTATGTCCCCATTTATACCTGGTGATATAATTAAATGTATTTTGGCAGGTTTTATTGCAAATGGTATCTATAAATCTAGGCCAAATTCAATATTATCTTGGGCGCAAACTAGATAATATAAGTGCGCTTCCAAGTCCGCCAGCAGCAGCTATAGTTGCTAATCCGTTTCCACCGGCTTTTTGTAACTCATGAAACAATCTAACAGCTAGAATTGCACCTGATGCTCCTATCGCATGTCCACGTGCTAATGCACCGCCACCTATGTTTATAAACTCTCTATTAAACTTAAATTCATTAGCTGCTATTATTGCTTGAGCTGAATAAGCTTCCATTATTTCAATAGCAGTCAATGAATCGATTCTAATTTTTGTCATCTTCAAAATTTTTCTGACAGCATCTATTGTAGCTAAAGCTGGAGCATCAGGAGTGCCTGCTGATGAAATACCATATACTATTTTAACTGCATTTGGATATTTTTTTGCAATTTTTTCGCTTACTATTAAGCAGAAGGCAGCAGCATCCGAATCAACAGCTGTTGTCGCCGTTGTAATATTACCTTTTAATATTGGTGCTCTTTCACATATGTTTTTGTTAAGTTTTCGAGTAAAGGTATCTTTTAGCTGATTGTTCAGATTAATAATTTCATTATTAAAATCTGCGTGTAAAGCTTTTTTATGGCTATTAATTGCCCAAGCTTCTTGGTCTTCTTTTGAAATATTCAGTTCACATGATATTTCAGCAATAGAGTCCAACATATTAGGGTCTCTATTTTCAATGCCTGTAAAGATTGGTCGATCATAAGCTATTGATTTTCCTGTATTATGATCAATTGCCATTCTTATTGGTCTACACGATGCGCTTTCTGAACCTCCAGCAATGATAATGTCATGTGTTCCTGACTGTATCATTTGAGCAGCTAGCCAAACTGCATCAAGGCCTCCAGTGCATTGTCTATCTATGGTATAACCACCAATATGTTTTGGAAGATTTGAAGCTATAGATGTTGGCCTTGCTGGGTTACCACCACCTCCTACTGCATTAGATAGAATTAATTCATCTACATAATCTTTTGAAATTTTACTTTCTCTTAAAAGATCACCAATAACTGGTGCCGCTAATTCATGTATTCTTGTTTTTCTAAACGCTCCACCCTTTGGTATAACGGCTGTTCGTTTAGCAGCTATGATATAGGCATTATTTTTCATAAAAAGCTTCTTTTATTGATGCAGTCACTTTTATATAATCAGTTTTTCCGGATAAAAGTAATGGCCATTCTTTTAAGTTGATTATTCCAGATATTTTTGGGTGTGATGCAATTCCTCCATATACCGCAGCAAAAGCTTTTTGCCCTCGTTTTGCATCTGGGATTGTAATTACTGCTGCATATTCTATTCCAGAAAGTGACATGAGATCATTTTCTAATGTATCTAAATATACGATTTTATCTGAAATATTTACCGCTCTATCTAATCTACCTTCTAAAAAAAGAAATCCATTATTATCTATATGACCTATCTCTCCAGTCGAAAAAGGAGTATCAACATTCATTGAAATTTGTTCATCTAGATAACTTTCAGCAATCATTGGGGTGGTAACGAAAACTCCACCATTTATGGTTTCTAGTTTTACACCTTCATATGCTTGCCCAACTGAATTTGGAGGAGTTTTACTATCTGATATTGTAATAAAACTTGTTTCTGCTGTCCCATAAAAGACTTTAATTTCTGCATTAGGAAAGCGTTGCTGGCAAAAATCTCTATCTAAATCATTAAAAGTTCCACCACCTATGAAAATCTTACGAACTTTAGGGTAAATAATATTATTTTTATAAACTAATTTTAATAAAGTAGGGGTGGCATAAATAATTGTAGGTTCGCCAAGAGGTCGTAATCCAGTAAAAATTAAGTTTGCACCTATATGCATTGCTTCCGTAGCTGCATAAAGTGTTAATGAATGAGATAAATGTCCTAATGCGGCAACTGTATCACTTTTTAAAACTCCATTCTTATTAAAGCTATATATCCAACTTTTGTGACTTCGCAAAATAGCTTTGGGTTTTTTAGTAGAGCCGCTTGTGAAGGTAACAAAATTGTTTGTTTTACTGATGTTAATTGGTAAATTTGAAGGATTTTTCTTTTTTCTTAGTACTGTGTATCTTTTATCAAGAATTTTTATCATGTCAGATGAGACTACACAGACTTTTTTACCAGTTTCAGCAATGCCAAAGAATGCCGCCATTTCATGTTCGGGGTCATTTAAACAAATTGCAATTATTTGTTTATCGTCCTTTTTAGACGCCCAAATTCCATAAGCATTTTGAAGTTTTTTGTTTTTATTCGATTTGAAGCGTTCTGACATGAAATTCTTATATATTTATTATCTTTTTCTCGCAATTGTGAGACTTGGCTTGGCGGACGAATCTAGATAAAGATTAGAAAATTTAAAAAGGCTTTGATATGACTTTTCCGAATACTTTTGCAACAAAAGAACAAATGGCAAACTTAGCTGCTAAAATGTTTTTAGAGATTGAAGCAGTAAAATTTCGTCCCAATGACCCATATACATTTGCTTCAGGACTTGCATCACCAGTATATATAGATTGTCGAAAGCTCATTAGTCATCCTAGAATTCGTTCTGCATTAATGGACTTTGCAGTTGCAACTCTATACCGTGAAGTTGGTTTTGAGAAATTTGATAGTGCTGCAGGAGGAGAAACTGCTGGTATTCCTTTTGCAGCATGGATTGCAGATAAAATGTCACTACCAATGCAATATGTTCGGAAAAAACCAAAAGGTTATGGCCGTGATGCACAAATTGAGGGAGATATTTATCCAAATCAACGTGTGCTTTTAGTTGAAGACTTAACCACTGATGGTGGCTCAAAGCTTATGTTTGCAGATGCAATTCGACGTGCTGAAGCTATTTGTGAACATATTTTAGTTGTTTTTTATTATGATATTTTTGAGAATACACATGAGATGCTTGCTGAAAATGGTCTTAAACTTCATTACCTTTTGACGTGGTGGGATATACTTGGGGCAGCACGAGATGGTGGTAATTTTGACGCTAAATCACTTGATCAAGTTGAGGCTTTTTTAAAGAATCCTTTGGAATGGTCTGCCGCAAATGGTGGCATATCAAAATTAAGTGTTTCAAAATAGTGAATGAACTACAATTTAAGCCCATCTGAATATTAGGCTTTCTAAAAAGCGTGATTAAGGAACAAAAATGACAACATCAAATATTGATAATGATGTATTCAAGCAAATAGATATTAATTCTTTGATTGACAAAAATATATCTTCACATCCTGTAAGAATATTAATTTTATATGGATCTTTAAGAGAAAAATCTTATAGCAGACTAGCAGCAGAGGAGGCTAGTAGAATACTTATAAAGTTTGGTGCAGATGTAAAATTTTATAATCCTGCTGGCTTGCCACTTGTAGATGAGGAAAACACATCACATCCAAAAGTTCTGGAATTACATGAATTAGTGAAATGGTCTGAGGGTATGGTTTGGTCGTCTCCAGAACGTCATGGAGCAATGACAGGAGTCATGAAGACTCAAATTGATTGGGTTCCATTATCTGACGGTGCAATGAGGCCAACCCAAGGAAAAACATTGGCTTTGATGCAAGTAAATGGTGGGTCACAAAGCTTTAATACAGTTAATCAATTACGTATTTTAGGACGCTGGATGCGCATGCTCACAATACCAAATCAATCATCAACTCCTAAGGCATGGAAGGAGTTCGATGAAAATGGTCGAATGAAACCTTCTGGTAATTATAACCGAATAGTCGATGTCATGGAAGAACTCATGAAATTTACACTTATTACTCGGGATATAAAAACCAACCTAGTCGACCGGTATTCTGAACGCATTGAAACTGCTGAAGAACTTATGGAGAGGGTAAAAAAAAGCAAGTAATTATATAGTTTGCATTTTTTGAGCTCCTAGGCCCTCAACTTCAACCTCAACAATATCTCCTACTCGTAAAAACCTTGGTTTGGGTTTTATACCTGCGCCAACTCCTTCTGGGGTGCCGGTTACTATTACATCACCAGTCCGCAATGACATATATTCTGACAATTTTGATATTATTTTTTTTAAATTAAATATCATGTCATCCGTATTTGATTTTTGCATGATTTTACCATTTATAGTTGTTTTTAATGATAAATTTTGTGGGTTATCAACTTCATCTGCAGTTACTAAATATGGCCCTATAGGCGCAAATGTTGGTGATGATTTTCCTTTAATCCATTGGCCAGATCGGTGTTTTTGATATGTGCGTTCAGATACATCATTAGCAGTAAAATAACCTGAAACATAACTTAGAGCATCATTTTCTGAAACTTGATAGCAGGGTTTTCCAATGACTAATCCAAGCTCAACTTCCCAATCTGTGTGTATAGATCCTCTAGGAATTTTCAGACTGTCATAGGGTCCACTAATAGCTGATGTGGCTTTGTTAAATACTAATGGCTCATCTGGTAATTTACTTCCAGTTTCTGCAGCGTGTTTCGCATAATTCAAACCAATGCAAAAGAAGTTAGGTGCATCTGCTAAACATGATCCAATTCTATCTCCACTTGGACATATAGGTAATTTTTTTAGATCTAGTGATTTAATTTTATTTAAATTCTCTAATGATACTGCTTCACCCGATAAATTCTCTATATATTTCGAAAGATCTCGAATATTACCCTCAACATCAAGAATACAAGTTTTTTCTTGTCCTAAAGCGCCATATCTCAGAAGTTTCATTATCAATCCTATGTATTTTAAAAATTTAAAGATTAATTAATAAAAAATTTTGGTAAAGGGTAATCAGCTAAAATCCTTAAATTGACTACATTTTATAATTAATTTTTGGATAATGAAAACAAAAGGTCACCAGTTGGTGACCTTGTTAATGCCATTTAATGGCAGTTGGAGCGGGCGAAGCGATTCGAACGCTCGACCCTAACCTTGGCAAGGTTATGCTCTACCCCTGAGCTACGCCCGCTTCCTTTAAAGAGAATGTTTGTTCTCTTGGGTAAGGGCGTTATACGCAACTTTTTCCCTGCCGCAAGAGCTTTTTTCTCTTTTTACAATTTATCTGGCATTGCATCTTCATTAGAGGCATCTGCTAGTAAAGCTATTTGGTAATCTTCTGTATGAGCTATGATACTTTGATCATCAAATAAAACGATGCCATATGCTGCAGGTTCCGCTACTGAAAGGCTGGATCCAACTGAAAGTAAATCCATAGGCATCTGGTGGCATGTACTTTTAAATATAGTGAAGCCAATATTATTAGTAGTTCCAGAGATTGATCTATGAATGTGTCCTGAGAAAATATGCTTTATGTTTTGGTATTTTTTTATAATGTTAAATAAATCAGCACTATTGCTAAGTTTAATCTTATCCATTCCGGGAAAGCCGATATTATGTGGAGGGTGATGTGTAAAAATTGATACCCGTTTATTTTTGACTTGGATCAATTCTTGCTCCAACCATTTAAGTCTTTTTTCACATAATTTACCTTCATGTTCCCTTTCAGAGTGTGGATCTGAATTTAGAGTATCCAAACAAAATAATACATCGTTACCTAAAACTATTTTTTTTTGTAGATGTCCTTCTGAAGTTAAAGATACATCAGGAAACACTTTTGTAAAATTACTTCGGTTATCATGATTTCCAAACATAAACGTTATAGGGATTTTATATGAATTTGTTGCTTCTTTTAATAACTCATATTCGCTGATATGCCCTGAATGTGTCATATCACCTATTAATATCATATGCTCTGCATCTGGATGCTTTTTCAATCCATGTGAAAGAGCCTCTAAGAATTGTTTTAGTGGATCTAAGCCAATAATATTTCTTTTGTTCGAACGTAGATGTATATCAGATATTACTAATACTTTACGCAAATTTAATCTCGCTTAATTAACCTATCGGAAGATTGTGACAGTTCTTTTATTCCCATTTGGTACATATTTGTATTTATATCATCAGATAAAATAAATGCCATTTGTTCAAAACCTTTTTTTCCTAATGCAGCTAATGCATAATGAAAAGCACGGCCTAACATAACAAAATTTGCTCCAAGCGCTATAGCGCGCAAGATATCTAAACCACCCTCTATGCCGCTATCAAAAATTAGTGGGAAATCATTTCCAACAGCTTTACGGATTTCAGGCAAAGTTTCTATGCTGCTTTGTCCACCATCAAATTGTCTACCAGAATGATTTGATACCCAAACTGCATCAGCACCTGCATCTTTTAATCTTGATGCATCATGAGAAGATGTGACACCTTTAACAATAATATGTCCATCCCATTCATTTCTAAGTTCAGAAAGATAATTCCAGTCTGGTTTACCTCGAATTATGTATCCTGGATGTGCGGTTGATGATGTATTACCTTTAGCCTTTACATAACCCTCTGCAAATCTAAGTCTAGGTTGTCCATGCAGTGCAGTTCCAAATGCCCAAGATGGATGTGTTGCTGTTTCCCATAACATTTTTGGTGTAATTTTTGGTGGTATCGTAAGTTGTGCTCTTCTTTGTCGTTCCCTTCGACTTGGTGCAGGAACATCTACAGTCAAAACAAGAGTATGAAAACCTGCATCTTTGGCACGCCTAAGCATATCCCGCCTTACATTTGGGTCAGTAGGTGGATAGAGTTGCATCCAACCCATGTCTCCAATACTAGATGACACCATCTCTGGTGTCACAGTAGCTACTGCTGATAAGCAGTAAGGAATTTTTGTTGATGCACATCCTTTGGCTAATATATACTCAGCTCCTGGCCATATCATACCTGACATGCCAACTGGTGCCACACCAAAAGGATGAGTATAAGTTTTTCCCAAAAAAGTAGTTTCTTGATTGGGTGTGTATTCACCTTTTAAGATACGGGTTTCAAACAGAATTTTATCTAATTCTACTCGATTTCTATTTTTTTGGTCTTCTACTCCAGTCGCACTATCTAAGTACTCCCATGCAAAATATGGAAGACGGCGCTTTGCGCGTTTTTTTAGATCATTTAGGCTTGGATATATATCATCAATATTCATAAGGTTACCAATAGAGTGCAAGAGATATTCATGCAAGAGATTGTCAATAAGTTCCAAATAATCGAAATCTTGTTTGAGGGATTTGGATTGATTAAAATAAAAGAACAATGATAGAACATGATTTTACATTATTAATGAATTTGTTATGATTGAAAAATGAAAGTTCAAGACAAAAACCTGACTAATAAAACAACAATCAGTCCATCTTTATCCCAAAGAGCTATGGGAGGTAGGTCTACATCATATTTAAATGATTTGAATCCGTCTCAAAGATCAGCAGTTGAAACTCTGAATGGGCCGGTGCTTATGTTAGCCGGAGCAGGCACTGGTAAGACTAAAGCGTTAACTGCCAGAATCGTTCATTTAATGAATATGAGTCAAGCAAGAGCTAATGAAATTCTTGCTGTAACATTTACAAATAAAGCTGCTCGTGAGATGAAGAATCGTGTTGGGGTAATGCTCGGTAATGTAGGTGATGGACTACCTTGGCTTGGAACTTTTCATTCTTTATGTGTTAAAATACTACGCAGACATTCAGAGTTGGTTGGATTAAAGTCAAATTTCACAATTCTCGATACTGATGACCAGTTAAGGTTGTTGAAGCAATTATTAAAAGCAGAAAATATTGATGAAAAACGATGGCCACCACGATTATTATTAGGCCTCATTGATACTTGGAAGAATCGTGCTTGGAATCCAGATCATGTGCCATCGGGTGAAGATGGCTTTAATGGCAGAGGTGCTGAGTTTTATTCGCAATATCAAAATCGCTTAAAAACTCTAAATGCAGCTGATTTTGGAGATCTTTTGTTACACGTTGTGAATATTTTTCAGAACAATCCTGACATTTTAGAGAAATATCAAAATTGGTTTAAGTACATATTGGTTGACGAATATCAAGATACTAATATCGCTCAATATATGTGGTTACGTCTTATAGCCGCAAAACATAAAAATATATGTTGTGTAGGTGATGATGATCAATCAATTTATGGTTGGCGCGGTGCAGAGGTTGGAAATATTTTACGTTTTGAACGAGACTTTGATGGTGCTAAAGTTGTTCGTTTAGAACAAAATTATAGATCTACTCCAGATATTCTAGCTGCTGCTTCAGTTATTATAGCAGGCAATAAAGACCGGTTGGGAAAAACTTTATGGACTGATCGTAAGGATGGGGAAAAAGTGCGCTTGATTGGCCATTGGGATGGTGAAGAAGAAGCGCGTTGGATAGGAGAGGAACTCGAGAGCTATCAAAGAGGTAGCAGGGGGCATGCACCCTTTGGATTGGATAGTATGGCGATTTTAGTAAGAGCATCTCATCAAATGCGCGCATTTGAAGATAGATTCTTAAGTATTGGATTGCCATATAGAGTTATAGGTGGCCCAAGATTTTATGAACGAATGGAAATCCGTGATGCAATGGCTTATTTCAGGGTAGCAGTAAGCCCTGATGATAGTCTTGCTTTTGAACGTATAGTTAACACTCCTAAACGTGGTATCGGAGAAAAAGCATTACTGTTAATCAATGCTACTGCGCGTAACCACGGCGTATCTATGCTAGAAGCTTCGCGCATTTTGTGCACTGATGGTGGATTTTCTTCAAAAGCACGTAATTCTTTAAAGAAATTAATAGATGGATTTGATCGATGGAATAATTTGATTTCTATTTCCCAAAATTCTTTTGATCCTGAAAATGACATTATAGAAACTATGAATGATGTTCCAGGTAAGCTTAATCATGTTGAAATTGCTCAAGCCATATTAGAAGAAAGTGGTTACACAGATTTTTGGCAAAATGATAAAACACCAGAAGCGGCTGGTAGGTTAGAAAACTTGAAAGAACTTGTGAAGGCTTTGGAAGGATTTCAAAATATTCAAGGTTTTCTTGAACATGTAAGTTTAATAATGGAAAATGATGTTTCAGACTCAACTGAAAAAGTGTCAATCATGACACTTCACGGGGCTAAAGGTCTTGAATTTCCAATAGTTTTTTTGCCAGGCTGGGAGGATGGATTATTCCCGTCACAAAGATCAATGGATGAGTCTGGTCAAAAAGGCTTAGAAGAAGAACGTCGTTTAGCATATGTAGGAATTACTCGCTCAGAAGCGATCTGTACTATTTCATTCGCAGCTAATCGTCGAGTATACGGTCAATGGCAGTCGTCAATGCCATCGAGGTTTATTGATGAATTACCTGCGGATAATATAGAGGTCCTAACTCCACCTGGTCTGTATGGTGGAGGTTCCTCAAGACAAGACATCGAATTTGAAAGTGATTTACCTGAGCGTGCTGCAAAGGCTGATGCATATAATTCCCCTGGTTGGAAACGGATGCAAATTAGAACATCGCAACGCTTTTTAGATAACTCAGAAACCCCTCAAACTGTAATTATAGACGCTAAAGTTACAGAAAAGTATTCAATTTCTGATAGAGTAATGCATGCAAAGCTTGGTGAGGGCACTGTTATTGGTATTGAAGGAAATAAGCTCTCTATAGTATTTGACTCCGGTGGAGCAAAAAAAGTAATTGCAAGTTTTGTGTCTCATTTAAATAATTGAAAATAAACAAAATTTTTAGCTATAAGCAAAAAAAAACGATAACATGCTGGGAGGAGGTTGCATATTATCGTTCTTTTTTTTCGCGGCTTCTTTTTGGGAGAATATGAAGCCGTATAAATTTTTCGGTCGGGAGGAGGTGACCGAAGAGTTTTTCATCTCATAGGTTTAAAATAGCAAATGTTTGAATCTTTAAAAGTGTTTATACTGCAAAGCCGATATGCATCTGATGCATATCCCTAGATATGTAATTAATTCGCAGGACATACTAATAAACTATTGATATTTGTTTTGTCTGCGTTTGGGCAGAATAGTTGTTTTCCATCAACTTTGTATTCTCCAATCGCTTTTTGGCCTTTTGATGATACCATCCAATTTGCAAACTGTTCAGCAAATTTTGATTTTATATGTGGGAATTTATTAGGATTTACTAAAATTAATCCGTAGGGATTTTGCATTATAGTGTCACCAGCCCATTTGATTTCTAAATTGCCTTTGTTGTTAAAAGATAACCAAGTGCCCCGATCACTTAATGTGAATGAATTTGTTGCAGATGCCATGTTTAAAGCAGCACCCATTCCAGAACCTATTTCAATGTACCATTTTCCATTTGGCTTATCATTAGTAAAAAAATTCCATAATTCTAATTCTTTTTTGTGAGTTCCACTATCATCTCCCCTTGAAATAAATGGAAATAAACTTGTTGATTTAGCTTTAACAAAGAAATCTGAGAGTTTTTCAAACTTTGTCTTATCACTTTTTGGGCCAATTAGTACAAAGTCATTATACATTACATCAAAACGCACTATGCCAAAGCCATTTTTCATAAAAAGATCTTCAGAGGGACGGTGGTGAACTAATAATGCATCTGCATCACCGTTTTGTGCTATTCTAATTGCTTGGCCTGTACCAACAGCTACAACTTTAACCACAACACCTGTATCTTTTGTAAACATTGGAAGGATATAATCATAAAGCCCTGAATTTTGTGTTGATGTTGTTGATGATAAGATAATTTCTCGATTTTCCGCATTAACAGAACTTGCAAGAATAAAAAGCAATATTGCAATAATTTTCATTACAAACCTTTTATATAGTTATTAGCTTTGGTTGATGACGGATTATTAAAAAACTTTTTTGCTTCGCTAATTTCAGAAACTTTACCGTCAGCTATGAAAATTATATCATCAGCAAAGCGTTTTGCTTGCGTTATGTTATGTGTTGCCCATAAAAATTTTATTCCAGAATTTGCATTTTGTGAAATTAATTTTTCAAATTCAGTAGTAGCGCTTGGATCTAAACTAGATGTGGGTTCATCCATAATTACCATTTTGGGGTATGTAGCAAGCGCTCTAACCAAAGCCATACGTTGAACTTCACCACCAGAAAGCGTTGATGCTGGTTCCTCACTTTTTGACTGGAGGCCTGCCATATTTAGTAGTTCTTCAAGACGGTCTTCTATTAATTTATTATTCCATCCTGCAGTCTGCATTGGGAGGGCTATATTTTTTTTCACTGATCTATATAAAGTTACTCTGTGTTGAAAAATGAATCCTCTCGAGTATTTTGTATCCTCTGCCAGATTACCGTTCCAATGCACACATCCCAAAGTTGGGTTAATCATAGCGTGACACATTTCTAAGAATAATGATTTTCCAGCACCATTATATCCAAGAACATTTGTAATTCCCCTAATTTTCGATTCGAAATCAATTGGACCAAGCAAGGTATCGCCATTTTGACAAAAGGAAACAGAATTAAATTTCAGCTGCATTACCGTAATGCCCTATGATATTTTTGGCCTAAAGATTTAAAAATATGCATGACAGAATTTACTCCAACTGCCAGCATTACAAGAATTATTCCAAGTGCTAATGCAAGTTCTAAATTTCCTTTTGATGTCTCTAAAGCTATAGTGGTCGTCATCACACGAGTGGAGCCTGCTATATTTCCTCCAACAATAATAACTGCGCCTACTTCTGCTATTGCTCGACCAAACCCTGCTAAAACTGCAGTAAAAATTGAAAACCTTGCATCCATAATCAAGATTTTTAGACGAAACCATCTTGATGCATCAACGCTGTTAAGTAAACGTCTGTAATGTTTTTCAAGCGGACTTACCGACTCAGTTGTTAACGCTAAAATAATCGGAAAAATTAGAACTGATTGAGCAATAATCATTGCAGTTGGAGTAAATAGCAATCCGTATTCACCAAGTGGGCCTGATCTGGATAAAAGTAAATATATAGCCAGTCCTACTACAACGGGTGGTAACGCCATTAAAGAAGATGAAAACATAATTATTACTTTACGCCCTGTAAATCTTCCCATTGCTAATGAAGTTCCAATTGGGATTGCAAAAAAAGCTGCTATTAAAGTTGCAGATAATGAAATTCGTAAAGATAAGAAGACAATACTCCATAAAGTAGCATCACCAGACGAAATTAAATTAAATGTTGCATTTAAAATATTCAAAAAAGTATCTTTCTCGCTGCTTGGGTCTTGCTCTTGGCGTTAAATTACGAAAGTTAGTTACATCAAATAGAAGGATACATCCAATATGTCTATCACAGTAGAAGCAATTATCGAAGAGTTGAAGAGAGTTCAATTGCCAGATGGAAGTAATATCGTTGACGCTGATATGGTGCGCGCTGTGACTATTAATGATGGTAAAGTAAATTTTGTTTTAGAAGTTCCAGGTGATATTGGCGAGCGTATGGAACCAGTGAGGTCTGGCGCTGAAGCATTAATATTAAGAATGGATGGTGTTGATCAGTGTAATGTTATGATGACAGCCCACAGTGCACCAAAACAGCCACCAAATTTAAAAATTGGAGGTCATGCAAAACCTCAAGACGATAAACAGCCAATTGATGGGGTTAAAAGAATTATAGCAATTGGTTCAGGAAAAGGTGGAGTTGGCAAATCAACAGTTTCCAGTAATTTAGCCGTAGCATTATCAAAGCTTGGTTTGAAAGTTGGTCTACTTGATGCAGATATTCATGGTCCGTCACAGCCAAGGATGATGGGTGTATCAAAACGACCAGCCAGTCCAGATGGCAAAACAATTATTCCGTTGCAAGCACACGGTGTAACAATGATGTCCCTTGGATTAATGCTGAAAGAAGATGAGGCAGTGATTTGGCGAGGGCCAATGTTAATGGGCGCATTGCAACAAATGTTAAATCAAGTTCAGTGGGGTCAACTAGATGTATTATTAATAGATCTACCGCCAGGTACTGGTGATGTGCAGCTCACTTTGTCTCAGAAAACGGAAGTTTCTGGAGCCATTATAGTGTCTACACCACAAGATGTAGCATTATTAGACGCAAGAAAAGCGATAAATATGTTCGAGCGAATGGAAGTTCCAATAATTGGAATGATTGAAAATATGTCTAGCTACCACTGTCCAAAATGTGGTCATGAGGAATATATTTTTGGGCATGGAGGGGCGCAAGAAGATGCTAAAAAATTTAATTTACCATTTTTAGGCGAAATTCCATTAGAATTAGAAATTCGTAAAGCAGGAGATGGAGGTACTCCAGTTGTTGCTACTAACAGCAAGCATTCTAATGCTTATCTTAATTTGGCCCAAAAACTTATAGATGGTGGCATATTATGATATGGGATAAAAATAAAATCTTAGCTTCAGGAATTAAGGGTGATTGGGTTTTGGGTCTTCACGATTTTGTCAGATATAGCGATCTTGATACATATGATCATGTAAATAATAAAATTTATCATACTTGGTTTGAAAATTTACGGATTATTTATTTAATAAAATCTGGTTTTGATTTTACAAATAAAAAAAATGCAATGCCAGTAGTAAGGACATCTAGTATTGAATATAATTCAGCTATGTTTCTGGATGAAGAATATACAACCGTAATAAGATGTTCTAAAGTTGGAAAAACTAGCTTTGACTTAGATTATGAAGTGCATAGTGCGTTAGAGGTGAAAGCAAAAGGCCAGACAAAAATTGTAATGGCAGATTTAGTCGCTGGTAAATCAGTTGCATTAGATAACAGTTTTAGAGAGCTTTTTATAACTCGAGATCTAGCATTAAATAAATAAAATGCCTCTAATTGCAAAAAAAATTAGCTTTATAGTTTTTGACACTTGACTCAGAGCTTCATCCCGCTAAAACGCAATTTCAAGTTTAATCGGAATATTCCGACCCGTATGGAGAAGTCTTATGGCGAAGCCAACCACAATAAAAATCCGTTTAAATTCAACAGCGGACACAGGTCATTTCTATGTGACTAAAAAAAATGCACGTACAATGACTGAAAAAATGGTTGTAAAAAAATATGATCCGGTTGTTCGTAAGCATGTTGAGTACAAAGAAGGTAAGATCAAATAAATTGATCTAATTTTCAGCTTAAAACGACCGCACTCCAGTGCGGTTTTTTTTTGATTTAAAAAGACACAAAAAAGCCAGGGACAATGCCCTGGCTTTTGATCTTTAATTTTTTTGTTTAATTTATTCTCGACCACCCATGAAGTGTAACAGGAACATGAACATATTCAAAAAATCTAGATAAAGGCTTAGGGCACCCATGATTGCTGCCTTTCCTAGCCAATCTGTTTGGCCGTTTGAAGCCATAGTAATATATGTATTTTTAATTTTTTGTGTATCGTATGCGGTTAGGCCAGCAAATATTAAAAGCCCGATAACTGAGATTGCAAATGTCATTGCAGACGAAGCCATCCAGATGTTTAAAATAGAAGCAACAATTAGGCCAATTACGCCCATTATTAAAAAACTTCCCCAACCAGAAATATCACGTTTGGTTGTATATCCATATAACGAAAGCCCACCAAATGCGATTGCAGTTGTGAAAAACGTCTGTGTTATTGATATTCCTGTATATACAGCAAATATCCATGATATTGATAAGCCCATTAATGCTGAGAAAATAATAAATGATAATCTAGCAGCAGTTTGAGATAAGCGATTGATCATGCTTCCTAGGAAGAAAACCATTATTAGTGGAGCAAACATTACAGCCCAACGAAGTCCACCAGTAAATAGTGTTGCTAAAAGAGCATCGTTTTGTCCTGTGAGATAAGCAACTACACCGGTAGTTGCCATTCCAACACTCATTATTCCATAAACACTACTCATATGAGCACGTAGCCCCTCATCAATGCTAACAGCATTAATACCTGCACGATTTATTGTTTGATAATCTGCCATTTTATACTCCTATGTCATTGTCAGCGTAAATTAACGCGTTCATGTGCACATAATGACCTTAATGTGAGAAATTTCAAGATAAATCGAAATATTTCTTCACAATTTTCTTTAAAATTGTAAAGAAAGTTTAGATAAATCAAGTCTCTAAGAAGTATTTATTGAAAAGTAAAAACTTCTTGGGTCTTAGGTTGGATTTTTATCAATTTTTTATGCTGGTATTTGAGAGCTTCCTAGTCTAAAGCGCGCATTAATTCTTTTCCCCAAAGAGGCCATCTATCATGGATATGAGAAATATTGCTATCATTGCACACGTTGACCACGGTAAGACTACGCTAGTTGACGAACTTCTAAAACAATCTGGTATTTACCGCGATAATGAAACAACTACTGAACGCGCTATGGATAGTAATGATCTAGAGCGTGAGCGTGGTATAACTATTTTTGCAAAACCAACATCTGTTGAATGGAAGGGTACGCGAATAAATATTGTTGATACTCCGGGGCACGCAGATTTTGGAGGCGAAGTTGAACGTATTCTTTCAATGGTTGATGGTGTTATATTACTTGTAGATGCTGCAGAAGGCCCTATGCCACAAACAAAATTTGTTACATCAAAAGCATTAGCTTTAGGTTTAAGGCCAATTGTTGTTGTGAATAAGGTTGATAAACCAGATGGAGAACCTGATCGTGCTCTAGACGAATGCTTTGATTTGTTTGCTAATCTTGAGGCCTCAGATGAACAATTGGATTTCCCATCAATGTATGCCTCTGGCCGATCTGGATGGGCTGATATGGACCTTGATGGGCCAAGAAAAGATCTCTCTGCCATGTTTGATTTAATTTTACATCACGTTCCGCCTCCTGCACAAGTTGATCGAAGAGATGAAAAGTTCTCAATGTTGGCAACAACATTGGGTGGAGATCCATTTTTAGGTCGATTATTAACTGGAAGAGTAGAGACTGGCCGTTTGAAAGCTGGCGAAACTATAAAATCAATGACCAGAGATGGTGAACTGATTGAAAGTTTCCGGGTAACTAAAATTATGGCATTTCGTGGCTTATCACAAAGTGCGATAGATGAAGCAGAAGCTGGTGATATTGTTTCTATTGCTGGAATGAGTAAAGCTACTGTGGCTGATACTTTATCTGATCTTTCAATTGATAAAGCTATTCCTGCTCAACCAATCGATCCACCAACTATAACAGTAACTTTTGGTATCAATGATAGCCCTCTTGCAGGTAGAGATGGTAAAAAAGTTCAATCACGAGTTATTCGTGATCGTCTTTTGAAAGAAGCTGAATCAAATGTAGCAATTAAGGTTAGTGATACCCCTGGTGGTGAAGCATTTGAGGTAGCAGGTCGTGGCGAATTGCAAATGGGTGTTTTGATTGAAAACATGCGACGTGAAGGCTTTGAATTGTCAATATCTAGACCACAAGTTTTATTTAAAGAAGTTAATGGTCAACGAATGGAGCCAATTGAAGAGGCTACAATTGATGTTGATGATGAATATTCAGGAAAAGTTATTGAAAAATTAACTGGCGCAAGAAAAGGTGAGTTAATTGAAATGAAGCAGGTAGGTGCAGGTAAAACCAGAATTGTCGCGCATGTTCCAGCTAGAGGATTAATAGGATATCATGGTGAATTTTTGACTGATACTCGTGGTACTGGTGTTTTAAATAGAGTTTTCCATGATTGGGCTCCGTATAAAGGTGTTATGCCAGGGCGTCGATCTGGTGTATTAATATCGATGGAAAATGGACAATCCGTTTCATATGCTATTTTTAATTTAGAAGATCGGGGACGTTTCTTTATTGGTGCGCAGGAAGATGTATATCAAGGAATGATTTTAGCTGAGCATAATCGTGAAAACGATTTAGAGGTTAATCCTCTGAAAGGAAAGCAATTAACAAATGTACGTGCGTCAGGAACTGATGAAGCTGTTCGCCTTACAACTCCAATTAAGTTTTCTTTAGAAGAGGCAATTGCTTACATCGATGATGATGAGTTGGTTGAAGTAACTCCCAATGCTATTAGAATGAGAAAGAGATTTTTAGATCCACATGAAAGAAAACGCCAAGCAAAATCTGCAAAAGCTTAAATTCGTATCAAAAAAATCTATTAATAAATTTTGGCGATTTTTATCGCCAAGAGAATTTCACTATATTTAATACAAATATTAAATATATACATGTATTTTAACTTAGATTATTCTAAGATTATCCTTGTAACCTGAAATAATTGCTGTGAAAAGTTTTAAACTGTTAGGAGAGCTCAATGGATTTGAGTGATGTTGTGAAACAAAGTATAATAGACACAGCAACTTGCATGGCTGATGCTGCAAGGCCTATTGCTTTATCGTATTTTAGGACAGAATCTCAAGCAATTGAAAATAAGTTAATAAATGGTTTCGACCCAGTCACAATCGCGGATAAGGAAATAGAGCTTATATTTCGAAAGGTTTTATCTGAGCAACGCCCCGATGATGGAGTAATTGGGGAAGAATTTCCAAAAGTGCCAAGCCGCTCAGGCCTCACATGGATCCTTGATCCAATAGATGGAACCAGAGCTTTTATATCTGGTGCCCCAACATGGGGAATGTTAATTGGTGTCCATGATGGATCAAAAGCTGTATTTGGTGTTATAGATCAACCTTATACTGGCGAAAGATTTATTGGTGGATTTGGTCAATCTGAATTACAATCGCAAGGCAAAAAAACTAACATTAATGTTAGAGCATGTTCTAAGTTAAAAGATGCAACTTTATTTTCCACAATGCCACAGGTTGGTGATATTTCTGAAACTGAATTATTCAACCGAGTTGCGAGAGAATGTAAATTAACAAGATTTGGTTTAGACTGTTATGCTTATGCTTTATTGGCATTAGGGCAAATCGATTTGGTAATTGAAGCAGGTTTGAACATATATGATATTCAAGGACCATTGGCAGTTGTTGAAGCTGCTGGTGGCATTGTAACAAACTGGCAGGGTGAAACTGTAAACGAGGGTGGGCAAGTCATAGCTGCTGGTGATCCGGAAGTTCATGCAGCAGCTATAAAATTACTTAATAATTGAACTACTGAGAATTTAATTTTTTTGCAAAGTTGATAGCTGTTGAAATATCGCCTTCGATTTTTAGTTTTCCAGACATAAATGCTCCTGAAGCTTTGATAGATCCAGCCAGGATTCCTTCAAAAGTTTTCAAATCGGAAGTCATTGTACAATTTACATCAAAAGGTTCTGAAAATGCACCGTCTTGAGTGACGACAATAAAGCCTTCTTCAAGAATTTCAATTTTCAAAGCGTCTTCAAAAATATTATCTCTCAGTTTTTTGTTTATTTTTATCAAAGCATTTTCGATAACTTTACTCATTATAAATCCTTTGTTGTACATTGAGACTTTATTTTAAAAGATTTTGCGCTAATTATTTTCTTATGTTAAAATTTCATTTATTGCGAATATTATTTCGCCTATTAATTATATGCATCCTTTCTACATTTAGCCAGTTTGGTTTCAGTAGCAATGCATTTGCACAAAATACAAAAATTGATAATTTATTTATGAAATTACAAGATATAGAAAACAAAAATTATCAAGATATTGAAAAGGAAATATGGTCAGAGTGGCGCAAGTCAGGTTCACCTAAAAGTGACTTACTTTTAAAACGTGGAATGGACGCTATGTCCAAAGGAGACTATAATGCATCTATTGAGCATTTAACTGCTGCCATTGATTACACGCCTGAGTTTGCTGAGGCTTGGAATATGAGAGCTACTGTGTTTTTTCTAATGGATAATTACAACCAGTCTGTTTCTGACATTCAACAAACTTTAAAGCTGAATCCACGTCATTTTGGTGCATTAAGTGGATTGGGAATGATTTTTGAAAGATCTGGGCAGCCGAAACAAGCCCTAGAGGTTTACAAAAAGCTTCTAGAAGTGCATCCAAGGTCCATTAATGCAATCATGTCAGTCGATAGATTAATTAAATATCTTGAGGGCACTTCTCTTTAAGGCAAATTATGTCTCAAAACCAATCTCGTTTAGCGGCTATTCTGGGCCCAACAAATACGGGCAAAACATATTATGCCATTGAACGAATGTTGGCACGAAATTCAGGTGTTATTGGGTTACCACTACGTCTGTTGGCTAGAGAAGTTTATGATAAGGTAGTCGCTTTACGTGGATTAAACTCAGTTGCTTTAATTACAGGTGAAGAACGCATAGTGCCCAATAAGGCACGATATTGGGTTTGTACAGTTGAAGCTATGCCACAAGATATTGGAGCTGAATTTGTAGCAATTGATGAAATACAACTTTGTGGTGACCCTGAGCGGGGGCATGTATTTACGGATAGACTACTTAATATGCGTGGATCTGTGGAAACACTTTTTTTGGGTGCTGACACAATGCGTAAAGTTATTGGTCAGTTAATACCAAATGTTGAATTTATATTTCGATCAAGATTCTCAGATTTAGAGTATACAGGACCAAAGAAAACAAGCCGAATGCCTTCTAGGAGTGCAATTGTTGGATTTTCTGTTGATAATGTGTATGCAATTGCTGAATTGCTTCGCAGGCAAAAAGGTGGAGCGGCAGTAGTTATGGGAGCCTTGTCGCCGAGAACTCGCAATTCTCAGGTTGAGTTATATCAAAATGGTGATGTTGATTATTTAGTTGCAACTGATGCTATTGGAATGGGTCTAAATTTAGACATAAACCATGTTGCATTTTCTAGCCTCACTAAATTTGATGGTAGACGCATGAGATACCTAATGCCAAATGAGCTTGCACAAATTGCAGGTCGAGCTGGCAGGCACCTTAATTCTGGTACATTTGGTGTAACAGGAGACGCTCCTCAGCTTGATCAAGAAGTGGTTGATGCAATTGAAAATCATAAGTTTACACCCCTTAAAAAACTTCAATGGCGGAATTCACGTCTGGAATTTGGAACTACAAATTCATTAATTAATTCCTTAGATAAAATTTCTGAAAATAACCTGTTGATAAAAGCGCAACCCGCAGAAGATTTTCGCACATTGACTGCATTAGTTGATGACGCAGAAGTATCAGCTCGAGCTAGTGATGGGGCATCTGTGAAATTATTATGGGATACATGCGGTATCCCTGACTTCCGTGGGGTAAGTTTTACAGATCATACAAGTTTAGTATCAAGAATATTTAATTTTTTGCATGAAAATGGTGAAGTAAGTGAAAATTGGCTTGCACAAAAGATAGCAAATATTGATAAAACTGGTGGAGATATAGATACTATATCAAAAAGATTGGCTTTTATTCGGACCTGGACATACATTTGTCAAAGAAAAGGATGGGTTCAGAATGAAAGCTATTGGCGTGAAGAGACACGTGCAGTAGAAGACCGCTTATCTGATGCGCTTCATAACGCATTAACACAACGATTTATTGACCGGCGCACCTCATTGTTAATGCGCCGCTTGAAGCAAAAGGAGAGCCTTGTGGCTGAGGTTGATACAAAAGGTGAAGTAACCATCGAAGGTGAATTCGTTGGTAAGTTAAATGGATTTCGATTCCAAATGGATAAAGATGCAACTGCTGAAGAAAGTAAGACATTACGAGCAGCATCTATTCAGGCCCTTCAGCCAGAGTTTAATTTACGAGCAGATCGAATGTACAATGCCCCAGATACTGAATTTGAGTTTACCGAACAGGGTGGCCTTATGTGGGGAGAATATGGTGTGGGTAAGCTTATCAAAGGTGATGATATATTATCTCCTCGCATTGAAGTGTTTGTGGATGATGAGGCTGGAAATGAAGTCATAACTAAAGTGCAAAAACGACTTCGACACTTTATGGATCGAAAAATTAATTCAGCATTTGAGCCGTTGTTAGCTATGAGGGATGATGAGCTTGTTAATGGTATGGCCCGTGGATTGGCCTTTCGATTAGTTGAAAGCCTTGGAGTTATTCCAAGATCTGTTGTAGCTAAAGATGTTAAAGAATTAGACCAAGATGGGCGTGGACTATTACGCAAGCACGGTGTTCGTTTTGGGCAATATACATTATTTCAACAATTAATGTTAAAGCCTGCACCAACAAGATTAAGGCTTGTATTATGGTCTTTATTTGAAGAATTTGATGAATTTCCAGAAGCACCTCCAGCGGGATTGGTTACAATTCCAGAAACTAAAGGATCTCCAAAAGGATATTATCCTAGAGCGGGTTATCGTCTTGCAGGCGAAAGAGCAATTAGAATAGATATGCTGGAAAGACTTGCTGATTTAACAAGGACACAGAATGTAAAAGATGGTTTTGAAGCTAATTCTGACATGCTCTCAATTTCAGGTACAACCTTAGATCAATTTTCAAATATGATGGAAGGTCTGGGTTTCCTTGTTGAAAAAGGTCAGCGTGATAAAATAAAACCAGAACCGCAAGAAGGTGTCGAACTAAAAACTCCTGAAACGGATGAAGACAGTGTTGAAACATTTTATATTTTTAAATGGGTTCCAAAATCTCGTCCAACGCGCAAAGAATTTATTCAAAAAGATAATAGTAAATCAAAGAAAAATAAAAAATCACAAGGTAATAAATTCAAAAAGCAATCATCCAAACCTATGAAAACTGAGAAATCATTAGATCCAGATAACCCATTTGCAGCACTAATGGCATTGAAAGGTAAATCCTAATTTCTGAAAGAATAGATAAATGGCTTTGGCAGGCTAGATTTATAAAATCTAGAAGCTTAAGTGCAAAATTAGTGCGAGACGGTAAGGTTCGATTAAATGGATCAAAAATTACAAAACCGTCAAGCAAAGTGGAAATAGGAGACAATTTAGTTTTTTCTACATCAGATTGGGTGCGAATAATTGAAGTTGTAAAAATGGGTGTACGTCGAGGACCAGCTTCTGAAGCGCAAGAATTGTATTTAGATCATTCAGGACCCCGTCCCGTAAAGGAAAAAATACCTCAAAACCCAAAATATGAGGGAAAAGGGCGCCCAACTGGCAAATGGCGGCGAGCATTACATTCTTTTTCAAATAGCGGTCTTGATTGATTGGCCAACACCTCTTAATAGGCTGGTGATTATAATTTTTGGACATAATAAATGACATATATCGTCAATGATGCTTGTATTGCATGTAAATATACTGATTGTGTAGAAGTCTGCCCTGTAGATTGTTTCTATGAGGGTGAAAATATGTTGGTGATACACCCAGATGAATGTATTGATTGTGGTGTATGCGAACCTGAGTGCCCAGCAGACGCTATCTTGCCTGATACGGAACCTGATACTGAAAAATGGGTTGAGTTTAATCGAAAATATTCAGAAATATGGCCGGTTATCATTAGTCAAAAAACTCCACTACCAGATGCTGAAGCCCGTGATGGTGAAGAAGGTAAACTTGAAAAGTATTTCTCTGAAAAACCTGGAGAAGGTGGTTAAAAGAATCTAATTTTATTGTATTTAGAAATAATAATTAAGAAATATTATTCCAAATACATCTATAAACAATTGCTTTTTGCCTTCTAGTATTAGGGTGAAATTTATGTTAAACTAAAAAAGAATTAAGGAGCTTTTTGGATTAATATTTGCTTAAAATTTATAATTTTAATTCAGTATTCCCCCACATATTTAGGTTAACTTTATAAAAATTAAGTGATTATTAATATGTTCATGCTCTGTAGATAAAAGGATAGCTTATAATGGCTAAAGGAAAAAAATTTGGTGAATTTAGGTTAAATGATTTCGTTGTTTATCCGGCTCACGGTGTAGGCAAAATCATGACAGTTGAAACACAAGAAATTGCTGGAACACAAATGGAACTATTTGTGATTGCTTTTGATAAAGACAAGATGACGTTAAGGGTTCCAACCGCCAAAGCTACTGCTGTTGGCATGAGAAATTTGGCAAGCACAGAACTTGTTGAAAAAGCAATGAAAACACTTAAAGGTCGTGCGCGTGTTAAACGTGCTATGTGGTCTCGACGTGCGCAAGAGTATGAACAAAAAATAAACTCTGGGGATTTGATGTCTATTGCTGAAGTCGTTCGTGATTTACATAGAAATGATGAGGAAAGAGAGCAGTCATATTCTGAAAGACAATTGTATGAAGCAGCACTTGAGCGTTTAACACGCGAAGTTGCAGCCGTAGATGGAACTGATGAAGGTGTAGCCGGGGAAAAAGTTACAGACATACTCGTGGCGCGTGCATCTTAATATATAAAATATAA
This sequence comes from Rhodobacteraceae bacterium Water-Bin34, assembly GCA_900197625.1. Classification (GTDB taxonomy): domain Bacteria; phylum Pseudomonadota; class Alphaproteobacteria; order Rhodobacterales; family Rhodobacteraceae; genus Amylibacter. The sequence goes on from FZLS01000001.1 coordinate 111,787, forward strand.
AGCTTTACTGTTTTTTGATGGTAGAGCTTATAAGGCTAAAGCTGCTGCTAATGTGGCCATTTCTGCAAATTTTTGAGAAGCACCTAATACATCTCCTGTTTGACCTCCAATTTTTGCTTTTGCTACCACAAAAACTGGAAGTGCAAAAAGCAAACCAATTAAAATTATAAGAAAACCAGATATTCCAAAGCATATTAATGCAATAATAAATGTTGTAATAATAGCTATATGAATAGAAATTAACTGTGGTTTTCCAACAGTTGCTGACAAGCCATTGTTTCTTGCATTGGGTACAAACCTCATTGCTATAACCATAGGCAATCTGCTAATTGCCCCAATGCCAGCAAGTGTCCAAATTGGGTTTTGTGAAATCAATAATTCGAATAATGACCATTGTGCTATTAAGAATAAAATCAACGTGCATGCTCCATAAACGCCAATAGAACTGTCTTTCATAATTTCCAATCGGCGAACTGAGTTTTGACCACCCCAAAAGCCATCAGCACAATCAGCCAAACCGTCTTCGTGCATCCCTCCAGTAATAGCAATTAGTAGCAAAAGTGTTATAGCTGCACAGAAACCAGGAGAAAGACCCAATGAGTTGAGCGAAAGAAAGATAATACCAGACAGAGCTCCAATCAATGCTCCAACTATTGGATAAGCCCATGTTGCATTCTTAGCTCTAATGCCTGCTCGAGAATGGTCTACAGGAACACTAATACGAGTTAATAAACTAATAGCAGCCCACAAATCGTGAGCTTCAATTAATGTATCTTTTTGATTGTCGTTCATTTGATAAATACTTCGTTAATAGGATTTTAACTTTTGTAAGATGGCGCTAAAAGGTACAAAAAATCAACAAAGAAATATATAACCATGAATGAAGCAAAATTTACGAACCTAAATGAATTCAAAGAAATATTACAATCTCAACCTATTGCGAATTCTGACATAAAAGATCGTGCATTTGAAAGAAACAGTCAACTGACTAAGCCTCCTGGTGCATTGGGGCGTTTAGAGGAACTTTCAATATGGTTTTCAAGTTGGCATGGAAATGAAGTTCCAACAATTACCTCGCCTCAAGTAGCTGTTTTTGCTGGAAATCATGGTGTTACCACTCAAGGAGTGTCTGCGTTCCCACAAGAAGTAACTGCACAAATGGTGTTGAATTTTGAATATGGGGGTGCAGCTATAAACCAAATGTGTAAAACATTTGACGCTAAGCTGGATGTTGTAGCTCTTGATCTTGATAGTCCAACAAATGATTTTACTTGTGAGGCAGCAATGTCTGAAGTTGAATGTATTGATGCCTTGAAAACAGGTTGGAATGCAGTTGATGAAAATACCGATTTATTTGTTGCGGGTGAAATGGGTATTGGGAATACTACTTCAGCAGCAGCGATTGCAAATGCTTTGTATGGTGGAGATGCGTCAGACTGGGTTGGTCGTGGCACTGGTATAGATAACGAAGGGTTAAAAAACAAATCTCTTGTTGTTGCAGCAGGTCTAGAAAAAAATGCTTCTGCAATAGGTAATGGTCTTGAAGCATTGAGATGTTTAGGTGGAAGAGAATTAGCTGCCATTGCTGGATCAATTGCAAGTGCAAGATCAAAATCTATACCGGTAATTTTAGATGGTTTTATTTGTACTGCTGCAGCCGCTTGTTTAGAAGCAACAATCTCAGGGTCTTTAGATCATTGTGTTGCTGGTCATGAATCAAATGAGCAAGCTCATAAAGAGCTTTTGAAGCGTCTAAATAAGAAACCTTTACTTTCCCTTGGAATGAGGCTTGGTGAGGGTTCTGGAGCAACCATGGCAATTGGAGTCCTTAAAGCTGCAATTGCATGCCATTCAGGAATGGCTACTTTTGCTGAAGCAGGCGTTTCAGAAGATTAATCTCATGTCTTTATAATAGATAAACTAGTTTATTCATTAATTAGCACTAGTTATCTAACAATGATTAGGAGAGATGATATGGCTGACTTAGAAGTTTTATATAATTCGGAATGCCCAATATGTAACAGAGAAATTAACCATTATAAAAAGATATCAAAAAATAATATTAATTTTATACCAATTTCTACTGAAACATTAAAATCATGGTCTTTGAGTGAAGATCAAGCTGCAAAAAAACTTCATGCTAGATTAAATGGAAAACAAATAGATGGAGTGGACGCTTTCCTAGTTATTTGGGATAAGTTGCCATACTATCGGCTTCTCAGTAAAATTATAGCGATATGGCCAGTGAAAAATATTTCAAATTTATTATATTCAAAAATTTTGGCGCCTTTGCTTTTCAAATTGCATAAATACAGAAATAAAATTTAGACAAGTTCAGAATGTTTTATTACTTATTCTAAATTTTTAGCTTCGTCTCTCAGTAGGAATTTTTGTATTTTACCTGTCGATGTTCTGGGAATACTTTTAATGACGAACTTTTTGGGAATTTTGTATGATGCAAGAAATTTTTTACACCAAGTCATTAATTCATTTTCATTAATTTTATGACCATCAATTATTTGCACAAATGCACAGGGTGTTTCTCCCCACTTTTCATCAGGCATGGCTACAACGGCTGCAATTTCTACTGAGCTATGGCTATATAAAACTTCTTCTATTTCAATGGATGAGATGTTTTCACCACCTGATATAATTATATCTTTTGATCGATCCTTTAGTTGTAAGTATCCATCCGCATGCATAACTCCCAGATCACCTGAATGAAACCAGCCACCATTAAATGCTTCTTTGGTTGCTTGAGGGTTTTTGAAATATCCTTTCATCACGACATTTCCTCTAAACATAACTTCTCCAAGAGACTTTCCATCTCTTGGAACTGGTTTCATAGTCTTGGGATCTAATACATCTAGCCCTTCTAATGGGAGGTATCGGACACCTTGACGAGATTTTAATTTTGCTTGATCTTCTACTGAAAGTTTAGACCAATTTTCTTGCCAATCATTTACAACAGCAGGGCCATAAGTTTCCGTTAATCCGTATAAATGTGTAACATTAAAACCAGATAAATTCATTTCAGTTAATATTTTTTCAGGCGGTGGAGCTGCAGCAGTTAAAAACTGTACAACATGGTCTAATTTACGTTTTTCAGATTGAAGAGCGTTAACAATAACTGACATTACTATAGGTGCGCCACAAAGGTGGGAAACCTTATGATCTGAAATTAAATGCCAGATTTTATCTGCTCGTACTTGTCTTAAGCATACATGGGTTCCAGAGATTGCCGACATTGTCCATGGAAAGCACCAACCGTTACAATGAAACATTGGTAAAGTCCAAAGATATACTGAATGTTTGGGCATCGACATAGTTAATGCATTTCCTTGGGCTAGCAAATAAGCCCCACGATGATGCGTGACGACACCTTTAGGGTCCCCGGTTGTTCCAGATGTGTAATTAATTGAAATAGCATCCCATTCGTTTTCAGGCATCATCCATTGGAATGCATCATCACCTTGTGAAATAAATTCTTCATAATTTATAGATTCAGTTTTTTCTTTTTTGCCTAAATATTCGATGTCATTATATTCAATTATTATTGGATTAATATCTATATTTTTAAGGGCTCCTTGAGCCAAAGCCATATATTCACTATCAACAATAAACACTTTAGTTTCAGCGTGATTTAGTTGAAACGAAATAGTGTTTGCATCAAGTCTTGTGTTTATTGAATGCAAGATTGCTCCAGACATTGGAACGCCATAATGCGCTTCAAGCATTGCTGGAGTATTTGGAAGTAGTACTGAAACAGTATCGCCACGCTTCACGCCAAGTTTATTTAGAGATGAGGCTAATTTGATAGAGCGTTGGTAAAGCTCTGAATAATTTTGACGTAAGTTCCCATGAATAATAGCGATTTGATCAGGAAAAACATTAGCAGCGCGTTCTAAAAAAGTCAGGGGCGTGAGCGGTTGGTAATTAGCTGGGTTTTGGTCAAGGTCTTTATTATATGGATTAGTCATTTTATTTAGTTATCTTTCCAAGCTGGAGCTCGTTTTTCTATGAATGCATTAATCCCTTCTTTTGCATCAATAGCTAACATATTTTCCACCATAATCTTGGATGCATATTGATATGCTTGTGGAAGACTCATGTCACATTGTGTGTAAAAAGCTTCTTTTCCTGTAGCTAAAGTTATACTTGATTTTGATGCAATTTTTTCAGCAAGTTTAGTCACTGTATCTTCAAGCATTATATTCTTTACCGATTGATTAATTAATCCAATGTCTACAGCATGATCAGCTGATATCATCTCCCCAGTTAAAAGCATCTTCATCGCATGCTTTTTTGAAACGTTTCTTGATAATGCAACCATAGGAGTTGAACAGAAAAGTCCAATGTTTACTCCGGGAGTGCTAAATTTAGCATTATTATCTGCAATTGCTAAATCGCAACTTGCGACCAGTTGACATCCTGCAGCTGTAGCAACGCCTTCTACCTCTGCTATCACTGGTTTTGAACAGCTTGTTATATTCTGCATTAATGTGGAGCACATATTCATTATATAGGAAAAGAACTCTTCACCTTTATCTGAGTTTGATCTAGCTGATGTTAACTCTTTTAGGTCATGTCCAGCTGAAAAAGCTGGTCCATTTGAACTTAGGATAATAACTCTAATTGAAGCATCATTGCTTGCTTCAGAGAAGATTTTGTTAAGTGCTAAAAGCATTTTTTCAGATAATGCATTTCGCCTTTTTTGATCATCAAGTGTAATTCTTAGAATCCCATTTTCCTTAAGTTCAACTATAATAAAATCATATTCACCAGTTGCCCAAAACATAGCATTATTCCTTTAATTAAGAGTTAGCTGTTGATATTAATTGTAACACTATCAGCTAATGTGTTTGCAATAAAACAATAATTATGAGCTCGTTCGTGCATTTTCTTTAAATTTTCCTCATCTACAGAAAATCCCTCATCAAAAGTTACATCAGGGTGAAGATCAATTTGTGTTACTGACATTTGCCCTTTTGAGCTTTTTCCTAGGTGGGCAATAGCATGGTCACTGAAGCTTAAAACTGGCCATTTAGCCTTCGCTGAAAGAGCTAAGAATGTCATCATATGACAACTAGATAAAGCTGCGGCAAGTGCCTGCTCAGGATTCGTGTGCTCGATACTTCCCCCCCAATCTGGTGCTGCATCTACTATTACTTTATTTTGGTCATTATACATTATGCTATGAGAATTTGTATATTTTCCTGGAGCTAATTCGGCTTCTGATCTTTGCCAATATAACTTTATTGATAATTCATTCATATTTTTTTCCTAGACTGTACTCGAAGCAGTGATTTTTTTCTTTGGGTCATAAAAAGGTTTGTTAACTATTGTTGCTTCTTTAATGCCAGAGGGTGTTTCAATTTGAATCTTTGTATCAATTCCAGAATTTTCAATTGATATCATGGCTAATGCGATATTTTTTTCTAATCGAGGTGAATAAACTGCTGAAGTGACTTTACCAATAACTTTGTTGTTTTTAATGATTTTCCAGAAAGTAGTGTTTGGCCCTTTAAGGGGTTCACAATCTATCATGAGGCCAACTTGCTTTCTTGTTACTCCATTGGCCTTTATTTTACTTAAAGCTTTGTGACCAATAAATTTCCTACCACTGTCTAGGTCAACCAATCTATCCAAGCCAAGTTCATAGGGGTTTGTTAAAATATCCATATCAGCATGATAAGAAAGCATACCACCTTCAATGCGCCTGATTGATGATGTATGGCCAGGGCTGAGATTAAACTCTTTACCTGCTGACATTATTGTATTCCAAAGCTCAGTTCCACGCGAACCATCTTGCAAGTAAATTTCATATCCTAACTCACTAGACCAGCCAGTTCTTGAAACTACTAAATCAATTCCATTTAAAGTTAGGTGTTCTAACCAATAGTATTTTAGATCTTTAATGCCATCCCCAAAAAGTTTTTGCATTATTTTTCCAGATTTGGGGCCTTGCAATTGTAATGGGGAAACATCTGGTTCGTGTATTGTAACATCTAAGCCGGAATTTATAGCTACACCCTGTGCCCAAAATAGAATGTCGCTGTCAGCTAAAGAAATCCAAAACTTGTTTTCTTCAAGACGCAATAAAACTGGATCATTTAATATACCACCTTCAGCGTTTGTAATGATAATATATTTGCACTGACCAACAGCTAATTTAGATAAATCACGAGGTGTAAGGAGCTGAACAAATTCCGCAGCATCAGGCCCGTTTATTTCAACCTGCCTTTCTACAGCAACATCACATAAAATTGCATCATTCACTAAATTCCAAAAATTTTGTTCTGGATCTCCAAAGTCACGTGGTATGTACATGTGATTGTAAACTGAAAAATCTTTAGCACCCCAACTAACTGTTGCGTCAAAGTAAGGCGATTTTCGTATTTGTGTTCCAAACCCAAAGTTTTTTTTGTTTTCTGAAGATTGCATTTATTTACTCACGAATTGTTGTATTGAGAGTAAAGTTATATTTGATAATCATTAAAAGGTTGTACTAAATTATTTTTAAAAATAGTCCAATCAGACTAAATATTTAACTTTTTAATAATTATTTATTTATTGGTATCAATTTTGATAAATTAGGATGAGATGATTTGATCTCTTTTGTAACTATATAGGTCATATATTTGTCTATTTTTAAATCATTTGAAATCATTTCATTCATTAATTCTTGAAAACTTTTTAAATCTGGTGTTATCACTTTTATTATATAATCAGTCCCACCTCCAGTCGATATGCACTCTGTTATTTCATCTAAATCTTTTATATATTTTTCAAAGTTGTCGAAGTCAGTTTTCCTATGATTTGATAAAGATATAGTAACAATTACATTTGTTACATCGACAAAATTCTTTAATGAAATGTTTGCTGAGTAACTATCAATGAAGCCTGATTTTTTTAATTTGCCTAAACGAATCCAGCAAGGTGTGGCGGACAGATTCACAACTTCAGCTAATTTGGTTTTACTAAGATTACCATGATGCTGTAATGCACTTAGAATTCTAATATCTGTTGCATCTAATGGAATATTTTTCATATTGGAGCTCATAAGGTAATGATTTTAGAAATTTAAAAAACTTTAAGTATAAAATATAAATATGCAAATTATTTTATAATTCTTCCCTTAAATATAACTATACCTAGAAAGAATAGATGTTATAAAAACAAAAATGCGAAAGTAGTAAAATATATGAAGAATAATATTGCGGTTATTGGTCTTGGATCAATGGGGTATGGAATTGCTAGTTCTTGTTTGCGAAGTGGCCATTTAGTATGGGGATTGGATACTAATATTGATCAAGTGACTAAGTTTTGCAAATTAGGTGGACAAAATAGTAGCTTAAATACAGTAATAAATGATATTGATGTAGTTTTAGTGGTGGTGCTTAATTCCACTCAGACAGAAACTGTACTTTTTGGTGAAGAAGGTGTTGTAAAAAAATTACGATCAGGATCAGTTGTAATTTCATGTGCAACAGTTGCACCAAATTTTGCAAAAGATATGGAAAAAAGGTGCAAAGAGTTTGGGGTTCTTTACCTAGATGCACCAATTTCTGGAGGATCAGTAAAAGCTGCAAATGGTCAATTATCAATTATGGCATCTGGTACGAAAGAGGCATTCGAAGCTGCTTCTGCTGCTTTAAAAAGTATATCTGAAACTGTTTTTGAATTGGGTGATGAGGCCGGTGCAGGAAGTTCAATGAAAGCTGTTAATCAGTTATTGGCTGGAGTCCATATTGCTGTAATGGCCGAAGCATTAACTTTTGGAATTTCTCAGGGAATATCTCCTGAAAAATTTATTGAAACTATAAGTAAATGTGCTGGAACAAGCTGGATGTTAGAAAATCGTGCGCCACATATTGCTGATGGTGATTATGAGCCCCGTAGCTCAATTAACATTTGGCCAAAAGATTTAGGAATTGTTCTTGATGTAGCTAAAGATGCCAAGTTTAATGCTCCAATAACAAAAGTAGCATTAGATCAATTCTCAGCAGCTGTAGATATGGGATTAGGTTTTGAGGATGATGCCGCAGTTGCAAAAGTTTACGCAAAATCAGCAAAAATATCATTGCCCCAAAAAACATGATATTTATATTCTTTAGTTACATGGGATCTGATTATTTATGACAACATTTTTAGGATGTATTGCTGATGACTTTACTGGTGCAACAGATTTAGCAAGTATGCTGGCTAGATCAGGCGTAAATGTTTCTCTTCGAATAGGTGTACCACTATCAACACCTGAGAACACTGCTGAAATTGAAGTCATAGCACTGAAAACAAGATCGATTTCAGCTTCTAAAGCTATTGAGGAGTCATTATCTGCACTTAAATGGTTAAAGGAGGCTGGTGCTAAAAAGTACTTTTTTAAATATTGTTCAACATTTGACAGTACAGCAGAAGGCAATATTGGGCCTGTTTCTGAAGCTTTGATGAATGAATTGAAAGTTGATCAAACAATCTATTGCCCTGCATTTCCTGAGAATGGAAGATCAATTTATATGGGAAATCTTTTCGTTGGCCAAAAACTTTTATCTGAGAGTTCTATGAAAGATCATCCATTAACGCCCATGAATGATAGTAATCTGATGCGACTTTTATCAGCTCAGGTTTCCAGACGAGTTGGTCTGGCTGATCGAATAGTTGTTAATAGTGGTGTAAATTCTCTAAAAGAAAAATTAATTTCACTCAAAGAAAATGATGTGCCTCATGTTATAGTTGATGCAGTTGCTGACACTGATTTGGATACAATTGCAAGTGCGTGTCAGGATATGGACTTTATTACTGGTGGTTCTGCATTGGCAATGCCATTGGCAGAATTTTATAAGGCATCAGGAAAAATATCTGCAAATGATAATTCATTTATGAATAAAAAATTAAATACTGGAAGTATAATTCTATCAGGAAGTTGTTCAGAGATGACAATTATTCAGGTGAAAAATTTCATCCAGCGTGGTGCAGCTGCATTTCAATTAGATCCAATTGATTTGGCGGAAAATGGAGTAAAAAAAGTATTAGATTGGTTGAGTTCACAAGATTTTACAAAAAATATAATAATATATGCTACTTCTGATCCTGATACCGTAAAGAAAGTTCAAGCCGAACTCGGTGTAGATATGGCAGGAAAGATTGTTGAGCAGGGACTATCAGAATGTGCGATTGCAGCTAGAGAATTAGGGATAAAGAATTTTATTATTGCAGGGGGTGAAACTTCAGGCGCAATTACAAAAGCTTTAAATGTCAGGCAACTTGATATAGGAATTGAAATTGCACCAGGCGTGCCGTGGACTTTTTCTGGGAAAAGAAATAACCAAATAGCCTTATCTCTAAAGTCTGGTAATTTTGGTAGTGAAGAATTTTTTACTGAGGCCTTAAATAAATTGGAAAATTTATGAACGATGAAAATATACTACGTGAGAAGATTTGTTTGTTGGCCAAGTCAATGTATGACCGTGGGCTTACTGGAGGAAGCACAGGGAATATTTCTTCACGAACCTCAGATGGTGGACTTCTATTAAGCCCAACGGGAACAAGTTTTGGTCGTTTAGATCCAGGACGCCTTAGTAGATTTGATGTTAATGGGAACTTTATGTCAGGAGATTTACCCACTAAAGAAATGCCACTTCATATGGCATTTTATGAAACAAGAAGTAGTGCGGGTGCTGTCGTCCACCTTCACTCATGCCATTCGGTTGCATTGTCTCTTATGCCTGATGTCGATGAAAATGATTTTTTACCACATTTAACGCCATATTCTATTATGAAACTTGGGCGTGTTAAGTTGTTGCCATTCTATTTGCCAGGTGATCCTGAAATGGGCAATGCAGTTAGGGGTTTGTCAGGAAAACGTTCTGCAGTGATGCTTGCAAATCATGGTCCTGTTGTCGCAGCAAAAGATATTGAAGCCGCATGTAATGCTATTGAAGAGTTGGAAGATACGGCCAGGCTAGCAATGATTACTAGAGGAATGAATGCAAAACATTTAACTTCTTCACAGGTAAAATCGATAGTAAAAAAATTTGATGTGGAGTGGAAATCATAAAATTTTCAGCGAATCTTGGGTTCCTATGGGCCGAATTAGAATTACCTGATGCTATTTTAGCTGCCAAAGCTGCTGGTTTTGATGCTGTTGAATGCCACTGGCCATACGATACAGATCCAAAAGCTGTTTATGAAGCACTTCAAAAAACAAACTTAACTATGATTGGCTTAAATACTCAAAGAGGCAATACAGAACTTGGTGAAAATGGTATAAGTGCTTTACCTGGCAGGGAAGATGAAGCTAGAGCTGCCATAGATGAAGCAATTTCATATGCTACAAAAATTAAAGCAAAAAACATTCATGTAATGGCTGGAATTTCAGCTGGTGAGGAAGCGGAAAAAGTATTTCTAAAAAATTTGAATTATGCTTGTAGCAAAGCAATCAGTTATGACATTACAATTTTAATTGAACCCTTAAATAAATATGATGCACCTGGATATTTTTTGAATACAACGCACCAAGCATTAGAAATAATTAAAAAAATTGATTATCCCAACCTGAAACTTATGTTTGATTGTTATCATGTGCAATTAATGGAAGGGAATATTGTTAATAAGCTCAATAGTATGATGCCATTTATTGGGCACATCCAATTTGCTTCTGTTCCGGATCGAGGGGAACCAGAAAGTGGTGAGTTGTCATATGATTTTATTTTTAAAACAATCCAACAATTGAATTATAAGGGCCCGATTGGTGCTGAATATAAACCAATGGGTGATACTAACTTATCTTTAGGCTGGATGAAATAGTCGTACTATATCTCAATATGATAATACTAATGTTTGCATAATAAAAGAATAATAGATCTCAACATAAACTAAACATGTATTAGTTATATCATATTTTACATGTAATATACACTTTCTATTATATTCTAAATTTCATATATATTGGACAAATAAATAATTTTGAAATATAAAGTCTTAAGAAGAGATCAATATGAGTAGTTTATGAAATCAAATTTTGTTAAAAAAATAATACTACTGAAGCAAATGCTAGATGACATGGAGCAAGATGTTGGCCTAACATCTTTGTCAGGTGTAGAAAAAAATGTCTATTTGGCTGCACAAGATATGAAGTCAAATAATGGATTAGTAGAAACAAAACAAATCCTTGATCACAGGTTTACTCAAAAAATGTCCCGGCCTACATTTTTTAGAGCCTTAAAGTCGATTGAAAGCAAAGGATTGCTTGCTCATTCAAATGGCAAGAAAGTTGGTTTATTTTTAGTGGTAAAATAATAATGATTTAAGATTTCTTGTCGTTTTCTGCAAAATTTTTAATTATCAACTATACCGTTTATATAATCTCAAATTTTTAATTGCTTTGTAAAAGTAGTAGAATATTTATCATAATCGATATGTTTATACATTTAAATTCATTGTAATTCTTCTGCTCATCTTTAATAATTTATTTAGAAGTTATATTACAATTTCAAAGTTCTAACTTTTATTAGCATAAAAACATTAATAGATTTGAGTAAATATGTCAGAATTTATATTGCACCATTACTGGCCCTCACCTTTTGCACATAAAATACGACTTGCATTTGGACTTGCGGAAGTTGAATGGAATTCAGTAGAAATCCCTAGAATTCCACCAAAACCTAATCTCATACCATTAACTGCAGGATACAGACGAACCCCTGTTTTACAGATTGGTGCAGATGTTTATTGTGATACGCAAAATATTGTATGTGCAATTGGAAATAAAGGTTATGGTGAAAAGTTATTTCCAGAAAATTGTATGACTAAAGCATTAGTGTTTTCCTCATGGATAGATGAAACCGTCTTTGAACTTGCCGCTCGGATTGTTATTACAAATTCAATAATAACTGCTCCAAAAGAATTTATTCAGGACCGAGGTGACTTATATTTTGGAAAAAGTTGGAGCCAAGAAAAGCTCTACACTGACCTTCCAAGTGTAATATTACAATTTGAGTCTAAATTAAAATTGATCGACGATATCTTAAAAGATAGTAAAAACATAATATCTAATGGGCTCTCTTATGCCGATATTTCTGTTGGTTATTTATTATGGTTTATAAGAGGTAGATGGAAAAATGGACCAAATATACTGAGTAAATACAAAAATTTATTAAGATTGGAGGCTGATATTAATCGTTTAAATGATAAACACGTTTACAAAGATATGAGTGATGTTGAAGCATTAAAATTTGCATATGAGAGTACTCCAACGTCACGTGTTGGTATAAATAGTAATATAAGTACAGATTTAAAAGTTAATCATAATGTAAAAATTAAACCTGCCGGGGAATCATCAGATCCAACAGTTTCAGGAAATTTGAGATATTTGGACAGTTCGTCTATTGCTATTGATCACCATTCAGATGAAACTGGAAATATAGCTATTCATTTTCCTGTATCTGGCTATGAAATATTAAAAAGTGGATAAGATCTAAAAAAATTATTTATACTTAAACACACTTCTAAAGGATTAAGAAATGTCTATGTCCGGAGCTCCAAAAGAGAAAACTGATCAAGCTTTAATTGATGAATTTTTAAAAAAAGGTGGCAAAATAACAAAAGGTAAGACCAAGCCTATGAAGCATGAATTGGGCTTAAGTAATAATGTATGGAATAATCCACTAACAAAAGATGAAAAAAAATCTTTAAAAAAGTAGAATTTTGACAATTTCATAAGTTTCTTGATTTATAAAATAAGTTCTTCATAATGAATACAACGTGTCTACTTGTTATTCGTAAAGAGTTATATCCATGCTCATAGTAGGCACGTTTTCGCTTTAAATCGGGACAAGTAATGCATTTATTTTACAAAGTTAAATTATATAAGCATATTTAATTCAACGCACTTAAGTCACTCCACTGCTTGAGTGCGTCAGGTATCAAATTTATATCTCTGATTTTATCTCATTATTTCTAATGTATTTCAGTACTAATGTACTGCCATTAATTATTAGTCTGGAGGCGAGTACCGGAATCGAACCGGTGTACACGGATTTGCAATCCGCTGCGTCACCACTCCGCCAACTCGCCGCCTGATGTGGTATAAAGCGCTATACCAACGAGAGATATGTGGTGCAAGATGAAACGTAGAGTTTTGTTAAGCTTTTAATATCTAAAAGATGAATTTTCTGGTTAACTGCAATCTTATTATCATATAAGCATATTAGATTGCAAAAATGAGAAACAAAGATGGTAAAATCTATAATGATACAAGGTGCTGGCTCTAACGTTGGCAAATCAATGATTGTTGCAGGCCTATGTAGAGCTTTTACAAATAGAGGTCTGAAAGTTTTACCATTCAAACCACAAAATATGTCAAACAATGCTTCTGTAACCACAGATGGTGGAGAAATAGGAAGAGCTCAAGCCATGCAAGCAATGGCATGTGGTGTGAGTCCAGTAATTGATATGAACCCTGTATTACTAAAACCTGAATCGGATATTGGTTCACAAGTCATAGTTCAAGGCCAAAGACTAACTACTGTCAAAGCAAGAGATTATGCACAGTTAAAATCGACATTAATGCCACGCGTTATGGAAAGCTTTAACAAATTATCTGAAAAAGCCGATTTGATTATAGTTGAAGGAGCAGGCAGCCCTGCAGAAACAAATCTGCGAGCTGGTGATATTGCTAATATGGGATTTGCACAAGCTGCAAACATTCCGGTTTTATTGGTTGGTGATATCGATAGAGGAGGTGTCATTGCACAATTGGTTGGAACACATTCAATTCTAGACGCTGATGATTTATCAAGAATAAAAGGCTTTATGATTAATAAGTTCAGAGGTGATGTAACATTGTTTGATGGAGGATTAACGGAGATAATAAAACATACTAAGTGGACATCTTTGGGGGTTTTGCCATGGTTTACAGGTGCATCATATTTACCTGCTGAAGATGCATCAGACATAAAACCAAAATCTCTGGGATCTGGATTTAAAATTGTAGTACCAAAATTTTCGCGAATAGCAAATTTTGATGATTTAGATCCCCTTTCGGCTGATCCTAATATATCTGTAGAGATAATTTCTGCAGGTCAACCATTACCACTTGATGCAGATCTTGTTCTTTTACCAGGAACTAAATCAACAATTGGTGATTTGAAATTTTTCAGGAATCAGGGTTGGGATATTGATTTGGCAGCTCACGTAAGGGCTGGTGGTCAGGTTTTAGGCATTTGTGGTGGATATCAAATGTTAGGTCAAGAAATAGTAGATATTGAAGGTATAGAGGGTGCCCCAGGAAGATATCAGGGACTGGGATATTTGAATGTGGTAACAGAAATGCATGTAGAAAAAAAATTAGCTTTCGTTTCTGGGATTGACTTAATTTCAGGATCAAAAATTGAGGGGTATGAGATTCATATTGGCCAAACAAGTGGAACTGATTGTAATAATAATTGGTTGGTAATTGATAATAATAAATCTGGAGCATCCTCAAAAGATGGTAAAATCCAAGGGTGTTATATCCATGGTCTTTTTTCTTCTGATGAATTTAGAAAAAATTATTTAGAACGTATTGGTGCAATCAATATTAAAAGCGAATATTCTGCAAAAGTTGAGAAAACTTTAGAAGACCTTGCAAAGCATATTGAGAAAAACTGTGATTTAGATGAGATATTAAAGATCGCATCAGATAAATAATTTTATCTATTTTGCAATTTTTCTAAAATCTTAATCCTTGCTTTACCCAAAGGTGAAGCGTTTAAAACTTTATCATAATCAATTGTAGAATTGTGTCTTTGAATTTCTAAATTCAAATTCGATGGCGTCAGTTGCCCCATTTCTGAGAGAACATTATAAGCTTGGACTTGTTCATCACGAAGTGCTGAAACTAAATTTGATCGCGCCGATAGTAGTTCTTGCTCAGCATCTAAAACATCCAAGGTAGTTCGAGATCCTAAATTAGATTCTTCACGAATACCTTCAAAAGCTATTTTAGATGCTTCAATTTGAGCTTCACTTGCTTTAATTGCCGCAACTGCTGCTAACCACGATGAATGATATAGCTGAAGATTTGATTTAGTTGTTAGTAATGCATTATCTAGGGCATACTTACTTATATTTTTATCATTAATTGCAGCGCGTCGTTTGCTTCTTAAATCTCCACCTTTGTATAATGGAATAGTTGCTTGTATCGTCGCTCCAGTAGAAGAAGTAATCGTTGAACCAGTTTTCGTTGATATGCTACCTGTAATTGTTGGGCCACCAATTCTTCTTGAAGCGCTAACTTTAAGTTCAGCTACTTTAAGCTGAAGTTTGGCAGAAAGTATTCGTGGGTGGTTTTCCATTGCTATTTCTTCAGCTCTGGAAAATATAATGGGTATATTTGGGTGCTCTGGAGGAGTAGCTAAATCACCATGGTTTTCACCGACTATTAACAGATAAGAAGCGCTTTTACCTGAGAGGATTGCTTTTCGTTGTTCAACATTACTCACAGCAAGTGCAAGTCTAGCTTCAGTTTGGCTTACATCTGTTCGGGTTACTTCACCAACTTCAAAACGATTTTTTGCAGCTCTTAATTGTTCCTTGATAACTTTTATATTACTTTTTGCTAAATCTAAATTTGCTTGAGCCTGTCGTAAGTCCATAAATATTGTGATGGCTTTAAGCAAATTATCTTGTTCAGCTTTAATTAACAATTCTCTCTCAGCTAATATGGAATATTTTGCTGCGTCAATTAAGTTAAAAGATTTACCTCCATCATATAATAATTGACTGATGGTTAAATTGGCAGAATTTGCATTATTATCATCTAAATTTTGCGATAATGTTGCGCTTAAACTTGGTTTTATTAAAGATTTTTGTTGAACTAAGTTTTCATTAAACTTGAGAATTTTTTCTCTTTGCTGAGCAATATAAAAATTATTTTTATAGGTAGATTCGAGTGAAGATTTAAGGCTAGTTTCATTCGCATGGCCGGGTAAGGCAATTAAATGAATTATTATAAAACTAAATATAAATCTAAACATAGGAACCCTTGTTGTATTTCGTCTATATCTATCTTTATTTAAAATTAAATCAAACAAAAGTGAATGACTTTGACTCAGAAAAATCTTTGATTATAGGCGCTGTAGCATCAAATTCTGAACGCCATGTAATATCTGACCCCCTTTTTATGCCTAAAAAGCATTGTCCCATTGCCCCATCGGTAAATATTGAAATAATTCTACCGCCATCTTTTAATTGATCTTTCAAATTTTTAGATATTTTTTGTACACCACCTTGAATTATGATCACATCATAGAGGCCATGTTTTTCATCTCCATCATAGAGATTTCCTGATATGACTATTGCATTATCAACACCTTCGTCTTCAAGAGCTTTTCGGGCAAATTCTGCCATATCAATATTGGATTCCAAAGCCACAACAGCTTGGGCTAATTTTGCGATTACCGCTGTGGAATATCCTGTGCTACAACCAACATCTAATACTAGCTCTTCTGACCGTATAGATATAGCATCTAGCATTTTTGCAAATATTCTAGGATCTAATATTACACGATTATCTGGAAGAGTTATATGTTCACCTACATAAGCAACAGATTGCTTTTCCAGTGGTACATACTTTTCTTTTGGCGTTTTTAATAATGCATCAATAATTGGGTATTTGGTTACATCAGATGGCCTTACCTGACAATCAACCATAGCTTCGCGTGCTGTTTGAAAATTAGTCATTAGTGATATCTACTTATAAATGAATAAACTTATTTATCCTGTTTTGGCATAGCTAAATTGGATGGGCAATAGCGTGTTGCGAATCTTGTAAATATAATACGAAAATATTAATTTATCTATAATAATGAGCAGCAAAAAATTTACCTTTAGATAAAAATTTAGAATACAAATAACTAATATTTTGGTATTCTTTAAGCCCTGGATATTTGTCATGAATCTTAATTCAACTTAAAGATGCATTTTATTAAAAAATCTAAACTACTGATAATTATGTTTTATTTTTAATTTAACTTTTCAAAATTAAAACTTTTAAAAAAATATACTATTGAAATTATGTGTGCAAAAACATTGTATACAAGAATGTATAATTAAAATACAAAAATATTTTTTAAACTGGTAAATATAGTTGACCAATTTAGCACACATGCTAATATAATTATATGTTAATTATTTTTAATTAGTTAATTAATTATAGATTTTTGATAACATTGTTAACAATTGTTAAAATGCAAAATTTATTTTGCCAATAACAATTATTTCACATCCTTGGGAGGGGAATATGACAGATAAATTAAACCGTAGAAAATTTCTGCGTGGTACTGCAGTAGCTGGCGCAGCTACTCTTGCTACACCAGCAATTGCTGATGGTCACGCAACTACTTTAAAAATGCAAGCTGCATGGGGTGGTGGGATATTCCTAGAGAATGCTCAGTCTTATGTAGATCGCGTTCACGCAATGGCAGGCAATTCATTGAAGATTGACTTATTAGCAGTTAATTCAGTTGTTAAAACGTCACAAATGCAAGATGCTGTACACCGTGGTGTTCTAGATGCATGTCACTATGTGCCAGCATATTGGTATTCAAAGTCAAAAACAGCTTCACTATTTGGTACTGGTCCATGTTTTGGCTGGTCATCACAAGAAGTGCTTGGCTGGGTAAACTATGGCGGGGGTCAGGAACTGTTTGATGAATTGATGGGTGATCTAGGTTTGAACCTTGTTTCATTTTTCAACTCTCCAATGCCAGCGCAGCCATTAGGATGGTTTAAAGAAGAGATAAAGAGTGCTTCTCAAATGGAGGGCTTGAAATACCGAACAGTCGGCTTGGCTGCTGACGTATTGCTAGAAATGGGAATGTCTGTTGTTCAATTGCCAGGTGGTGAAATTCAGCCAGCAATGAAATCAGGATTAATTGATGCGGCTGAATACAATAACCCGACATCAGATCGTGATTTTGGTATGCAGGATGTATCAAAAGATTATCACTTAGCATCATTCCACCAGTCTCAGGAATTCTTTGAAGTTTCATTCAACAAGAAGAAATTTAATAAGTTGCCAGAAGAACTTCAGGCGATACTGAAATATGCTTCTGAAGCTGAAAACTCAAACTTCTATTGGAATAACACAAAAAGATATTCTGATGATCTTGAGAAATTACAGTCTGAGCACGGTGTAAATGTTCACAGAACACCTGATAGTGTTATGCAGGCACAATTAGAAGCTTGGGATGTTGTGACTGACAGAATTGCTGGTGAAGACGCGTTCTTTGCTAAGGTTATTGAAAGTCAAAAAGCATATGCTAAAAATGTTATGGGTTATTTAAATCTTAACCAACCTGATTACAAATTAGCTTACAAGCATTATTTTGGTTAATTAGTATATAAATGAGGGCCAGTTTGGCCCTCATTTTTTTTATTACAAGGAGAAGATATTTGCTCAAAGTTGTTCATGGAATTGAAGGCCTTAGTATTTGGGTTGGTAGAGCATTTGGTTGGTGTATTTTGATTTTAACACTCTCCGTGTCTTATGAAGTCTTTATGCGTTATGTGTTAAATTCACCCACAGTCTGGGCTTTTGACATGATGATACAAATGTATGGAGCGTTATTCTTAATGGCTGGCCCATATGCTCTCGCCCAAGACACTCACGTAAGAGGGGATGTTTTGTACAGATTATTTTCTAAAAAATGGCAGGCTAGATTAGATTTTCTTTTATATCTTTTATTTTTCTTTCCAGGAATTTTAGCTTTATTTTGGTACGGCTGGGAAATCGCATCTGATAGTTGGAGATATAAAGAGGTAAGCTGGAACAGCCCTGCAAGAATTCAAATCTACTTTTTCAAAACATTGATACCATTAGCTGGTGCTTTGATGTTACTTCAAGGGGTTGCAGAGCTCATCAGGTGTTGGTCAGCTATGAAAACTGGTGTGTGGATGGAAAGACTTGATGACGTACGAGAAACTGAAGATATGTTAACAGATTGAACCTCTAAAACTACACCTAACTCTTAAGTTTGATAACTTATTTTAAGCATTTACGAAAGTTACTAAAATGACAAATCCAGAAGTTGCAATACTAATGCTATGCATGTTTATCATGTTAGTTTTGTTAGGGTTTCCTATTGCATTTACACTAATCGCAATGGGAGTAGGTTTTGGTTATTATGCCTATTACGATGGCCCACCAGAAATATTTTCTGAAATATTTGATAATAATATATTCTATTTGCTCAACCAGAATACTTATTCTGTCATGGAAAATGATACACTAGTCGCAATACCACTTTTCCTATTTATGGGATATGTTGTTGAACGTGCAAATATTGTTAACAGATTATTCTTTTCTCTCTACATGGCAGCTAGAAACCTTCCGGGGTCGCTTGCCATTGCTGCACTCATAACCTGTGCAGTATTTTCAACTGCTTCTGGCATTGTTGGTGCAGTTGTAACGTTAATGGGTCTTCTAGCATATCCTGCAATGGCAAATGCAAATTACAATAAAAGCTTTGCATCAGGAGTTATTTGTGCTGGTGGAACACTTGGAATTCTCATTCCACCTTCAATAATGTTGATAGTTTATGCGGCAATAGGTAATCTTTCCCCATTACGTCTATATGCAGCGGCAGTCTTTCCGGGCTTATTACTTGCTGGATTTTATATAGTCTATGTTATTATGAGAGTATGGTGGAACCCATCAATTGCGCCAAAACCTAGCATGGATGACGTGCCTCCTAAACGTCAGATTTATTGGGATTTATTAGTTTCTTTTGTTCCACTAACTTTATTGATTACAGTCGTACTTGGCTCAATTCTTGGTGGATTAGCTACACCCGCTGAAGCTGCAGCCATGGGTGCTCTGGGGGGTATTATACTCGCTGTATGTTATAGATCGATGACATGGGAAAAGCTCAAAGAGAGTGTGTTCTTGACTGCTAAAGCAACTGCTATGGTCTGTTGGTTATTTGTAGGGTCATGGACTTTTGCTTCTGTTTTTTCATATCTAGGTGGTCATGACTTAATTTCACATTGGGTCATTGGTATGGATTTAACTACAATTCAGTTCTTGATTTTAGCGCAGCTGATTATTTTTATTCTTGGTTGGCCGCTAGAATGGTCAGAAATATTGATTATATTTGTTCCAATTTTTCTTCCATTGTTAGAACCTTTTGGAGTGAATCCTTACTTCTTCGCAATGTTGGTAGCACTAAATTTACAAACCTCCTTTCTGACGCCACCAATGGCTATGTCTGCATATTATTTAAAAGGTGTTTTGAAAAATCAAATTGAACTGATTGATATATTTAAAGGTATTATGCCATATCTTGGTATTGTCATCTTCACTATGGTTCTCATGTACATTTATCCTGGAATTGCTTTATGGTTCCCAGACTATTTATTTGGTGAATACATCCCATGATTAAAGAGCCTAACACTTTAACTGCGATGGAGGCAGCAGCCTCCATTTCTTCAGGCTCTTTAAGTTCTGTTGATTTAGTTCAGTCTTGTTTAGATCAAATATCCAAAACTGATGATCAAATTAAAGCATGGGAATATATTGATGGCGAGAATGCCCTTGAACAAGCTGCTGAATGTGATCGAATTCGTAGACATGGAAAATCAACAGGGCCGCTCCATGGTGTGCCTGTTGGTCTAAAAGATATAATAGATACAGTGGATATGCCAACTCAGCTAGGTACTTCTGTATTTGAAGGCCGTCAAACTACAAAAGATGCTAGAATAGTTGAAAGATTACGTGAATCTGGTGCTGTAATAATGGGTAAAACTGTTACTACTGAATTGGCATTTTTGCACCCAAGTAAGACACGTAACCCTCATGATTTAGACAGAACACCTGGTGGATCCTCAAGTGGATCAGCTGCTGCTGTAGCAGCAAACCATGTTCCAATCACCGTAGGCACACAAACCAACGGTTCTGTAATTCGGCCAGCTTCATTTTGTGGAACATATGGCTTTAAACCTACCGCAGGTATTATTCCGAGATCAGGCATACTCAAAACCTCTGAAACCTTAGACCAAGTTGGATGTTTTGGACGCTCACTATCAGATATTGCTTTATTAAGTGATGTCTTAGGTGCTTATGACCAGAATGATATAAATAGTTTTTCTAGGCCGCGACCTAAAATGTTAGAAGGAGCACTATCAGAACCTCCTGTAACACCAAATCTTGCCTGGCTGGATTTACCTTTTTATGACCGATTAGCTTCAGATACACGTGAAGGATTGGATGCAATAAATGATATATTGGGTGATCAGCTTGGCAAAATGACTGCTGCTGATCAACTATCAAACCTGGTTGCTGTTCAAGCAAGAATACATGAATATGAAATTTGCAAACATCAAAAGGATGCATTTGATCAGAATTGGGATGGTTTAAGCGATACCTTAAAAGCAGTGATTAAACGTGCTCGTCAAATTAGCTCAGACGAATATGCTGATGCAATTGCGGTAAAGCTTTCTGCACAAGATTTCTTTGCTGATTTTTTCACAGAATTTGATGCGATCATTGCTCCCTCCGCTATTGGTGAGGCGCCATTTGTCAGTGAAGCTACTACAGGTGACCCTATCTTCTGTACACTTTGGACTTTAGCAGGACTTCCATCGATCACTCTTCCACTTCTTGTCGGCAAGAATGAAATGCCAATTGGTGTTCAACTAATTGGAGAGGCTGAACATGATGGTCGTTTATTACGAACAGCAAATTGGTTACAACAGTATCTTAGTGAAGATGCTTCATAAAAGGAAAAAACATGTCATATAAAATAAAGCTATTAGTTGGATTTATAGGTGTTGGGATCTTTATAATATTTATTGGAGGTTTATCTCATTCAATTTCTACTGGATTTGCGGGCTTCTCAGGGGGAACCCCATTTATGATTATTGCAATAGTTGTATGTAGTGCAGCTGTTTATGATTTTTGGTCTGAGTGTGTCCGAAAAAAATGAATAAACCGCGAATTTGGATAACGCGAAAATTATCTGATGCAACCCTGAGAAGGGCACAACGAGATTATGACGTTGTTGTAAACTTGAAAGATCAACCTGGGACAAAAGAACAAATAATTTCAGCAAGTTTTGAATTTGATGCAATAATTCCATGTCATTCGGAAATATTTTCTTCTGATGTTGTATCTCAGTTTGGACCAAAATTAAAAATAATAGCTAATCATTCAGTAGGTGTTGACCATTGTGATTTAGGTGCTCTTAAAAAAAAGAACATTCTTGTTACAAATACTCCAGATGTCTTATCTGATGCTACAGCAGAAATAGCTATGCTTTTGATGCTAGGTGCAGCAAGGCATGCTATATGTGGTGATGAAATTGTTAGAACTGGAAATTGGAATAATTGGTCACCTTCTTTTATGGTTGGAAAGCAACTTACAGGTTCTAGATTAGGTATCATCGGAATGGGACGCGTTGGGCAGGCATTCGCAAAAAAAGCCCGAGGTTTTGATATGGATATTCATTATTTTAATAGAACCAAACTCAATAAGAATATTTCGAATGGTGCAAAATATCATGAAACTATAGAAAGTTTGTTAGAAATATCTGATTTTCTGTCATTGCATTGCCCTTCTACGCCAGAAACTAATTTATTATTAAATGAGCAACGAATAAATTTAATGCCTTCTGGGTCTATTTTAGTAAATACAGCTAGAGGATCATTGATTGATGAAAAAGCTCTTATTAATGCTATAAGTTCGGGGCATATTTCAGGAGTGGGGCTTGATTGTTATAAAGATGAACCTGGTGGAAACCCTGAATTTTCAAAATATAAAAATATTTTTATGCTTCCCCATATAGGTAGTGCTACTGTAAAAACACGTGATGCGATGGGGTTTCGAGCACTTGATAATCTAGATTCATATTTTGCGGGAAAAAATCCAGCAGACTTATTATAATCAAAAGGAAATAAAATGACAAAATTAGCTTTTCTTGGACTTGGTGTAATGGGATACCCAATGGCTGGGCACCTATTTAATGCAGGCCATAATATTAAAGTTTATAATCGTACAACTGCTAAAGCTGTTAAATGGACTGAAACATATGGTGGAAGTTACGGTGAAACACCATCTAAAGCAGCAGAAGGTGCAGATATTGTAATCGCTTGTGTTGGCAATGATGATGATCTTAGATCAGTTTGCTTAGGTGATGAAGGTGCTTTTTCATCTATGAAACCAGGGAGTCTATTTATTGATCATACAACTGTATCTGCAGCAGTTACAAAAGAACTACACGATGTTGCTAAAGTACTTGGAATTGCATTTGTTGATGCGCCTGTGTCTGGTGGCCAAGCTGGTGCGGAAAATGCACAACTTTCAATTATGTGTGGTGGGGCGCAAAATCACTATAAAGCAGCTGAAAAAATAATGGATATTTATGCTAAATTATGTAGGAGAATTGGTGAAACTGGGGCAGGCCAATTAACAAAGATGTGCAACCAAATTGCTATTGCAGGTTTAGTTCAAGGTTTATCTGAAGCTCTTCATTTTGCACAAAAGGCTGGGTTGGATGGTAGAGATGTAGTTGAAGTAATTAGCCAAGGAGCTGCTGGTAGCTGGCAAATGGCAAACAGATTTGAAACTATGTTAGATGATAAATATGAGCATGGCTTTGCGGTAGATTGGATGCGTAAAGATTTAGGAATATGCTTAAATACTGCAAATGAAAATGGTGCTAGTCTTCCGGTAACTGCATTAGTTGATCAATTTTATAAAGATATCCAAAAAATGGGTGGTGGAAGATGGGATACTTCATCTTTATTAAAGAGGCTCACCTAAGAACATAGATAATCCATAAAATTATTGCTGCGATTTATCTTATATTGAAGAATTAAAGTTAATCTATTCTTTAAATTTATATTGTATCTGCAAAATAAATTACCAAGATATGTTTCTAGTCTCTTTCACTTATTTTGTTCGCACTGTATGAAGCATGAAATGTTGTTTTAAAGGCAAGACTAATGGCTATGGAAAAAAACTTTGATGCTGCTTCTAAAGAAGCCAAGATTTGGAAGAAATGGGAAGATGCAAATGCATTCAAGGCTGGGGTGAATGCTCTTCCTAATGCAGATAGTTATGCAATAATGATCCCACCACCTAATGTTACTGGTGTTTTGCACATGGGGCATGCTTTTAACAATACGCTTCAAGACATTCTAATCCGTTGGCATAGAATGCGTGGTTTTGATACACTTTGGCAACCAGGAACAGATCATGCAGGAATTGCAACACAAATGGTTGTTGAGCGTGAATTAGCAAAGAATAATGAACCATCAAGATCAGAATTAGGGCGTGAGGCATTTTTAGAAAAAGTTTGGGCTTGGAAAGAACAGTCAGGCGGCACGATAATCAACCAGCTCAAACGGTTAGGTGCATCATGTGATTTTTCTCGTACCGCATTCACTATGGCAGGAGCTCATGGTGACACAAAAACGGGCCACGAAAATAGTGCCAATTTTCATGACGCAGTTTTAAAGACTTTTGTTGATTTTTATGAAAAAGGATTAATTTACAAAGGCAAAAGATTAGTTAACTGGGATCCACATTTTGAAACTGCTATATCTGATTTGGAAGTTGAAAATATTGAAGTTGATGGCCACATGTGGCACTTTAAATATCCATTAGTAGATGGTGAAACTTATACATACATCGAAAAAGATGATGATAATAACATAATAGTAAGTGAAGAGAGAAATTATATATCTATAGCCACAACACGCCCAGAAACAATGTTGGGTGATGGTGCTGTAGCTGTATTTACTAATGATGAGAGATATGCGCCAATTGTAGGAAAAAGTGTTCATTTACCATTATGTGACAGAACAATTCCTGTGATTGTAGATGAATATCCAGACCCAGATTTTGGATCTGGTGCTGTTAAAATAACCGGTGCGCATGATTTTAATGACTATCAAGTAGCTAAGCGTAACAATATCCCAATGTATTCGCTGATGGATACAAAGGGGGCAATGCGATCTGATAAATCAGAAAATAATTTGGTGCCAATAAAATACCAAGGAATGGATCGGTTTGAAGCTCGTAAAGCTGTTGTGGCTGATATTGATGCATTAGGCTTGATGATTAAAATTGAAAATAAAAAAGTCATGCAACCTTTTGGGGATCGATCGAAAGTAGTTATTGAGCCTGCACTTACTGATCAATGGTTTGTTGATACTGCTAAAATTGTGCAACCAGCCATTAACGCTGTCAAAGATGGAACAACAAAAATATTACCTGAAGGTGATAAAAAGGTTTATTTTCATTGGCTTGAAAATATTGAACCTTGGTGTATATCGCGCCAGTTATGGTGGGGCCATCAAGTGCCTGTATGGAATGACATGGAAGGTAATGCTTATTGTGCGATTTCAGAAGAAGAAGCTGTTAAAAAAGCATTTAATAACTACAAATCCAAATATCCAGACTATAATATTAAAATTTTGGTTGATAATGGTTTAAATAATTTTGATTCAAATAAAGATGACGCAAACACAAAGGTTATAACACTTATGAGAGATCCAGATGTATTAGATACATGGTTCTCTTCAGGTTTATGGCCTTTTGGGACACTTGGATGGCCTGATAAATCCAAAGAACTTGAACGTTATTACACCTCAAATAATCTCAATAGAACACTCATAACTGGTTTTGATATTATCTTCTTCTGGGTTGCTCGGATGATGATGATGGGCATTGAAACAATGGGGAAAGTTCCTTTTGAAACAGTATATGTTCATCCATTGGTTCGTGATGAGCATGGTAAAAAAATGTCTAAATCTACTGGAAATGTTATGGATCCTCTAGATTTAATAGATAAGTACGGTGCAGATGCTGTTCGTTTTACTTTAACAGCTATGGCAGCTATGGGGCGTGATTTAAAGCTTTCAGAAAGCAGAATTGAGGGGTATCGTAATTTTGGAACAAAATTATGGAATGCCACTCGCTTTGCTGAATTTAATGAAGCATCACCAAATAATAAATTCGATCCTAAATCTGTTAAGCAAACATTAAACAAATGGATAATAGGTGAAACTGCTTTGGTTCGTGAGGCAGTAGATAATTCTCTAGAGCAATATAGATTTAATGACGCTGCAAATGCACTGTATGTATTCGTCTGGAATAAAGTTTGTGATTGGTACGTTGAACTTTCCAAGCCATTAATCCAAGCTGAAGACCAAGCCATGGTACTTGAGACTAAAGAAACATTAGCATGGGTCTTAGATCAATCATATATTCTTTTACATCCTATAATGCCTTTCATAACAGAAAACCTGTGGGATGAAACTGGCGTCCGTAAAAAACTGTTAGCACATGCTGAATGGCCAAAATACTCTTCAATTGATTATTTAAATGAAGAAGCAAACAAAGAAATGAATTGGGTAATTTCTTTAATTGAACAAATTCGTTCTGTACGATCTGAGATGCGAGTGAATGCGGGTGCAAAAATACCAATGATTCAACTGTCTTTAGACTCCATTGCTCAAAAAGCATTGGATAACAATAAACCATTGATAATGCGATTAGCTCGAGTGGAGAGTATAACTCTTGCATCAGAGCCTCCAAATGGTGCTGTTACATTGCCTGTAGAGGGAGGTCAGTTTTGTTTGCCTCTTGCAGATATTATTGATGTTGAAGCAGAAAAAGCTCGGTTAAATAAAGCAATTGAAAAACTTGAAAAAGAATTAAATTCAATAAATCAAAAACTTTCAAACGATAAGTTTATTTCAAATGCTCCTGCTTCTGTAATACTTGAAAATAAAACTCGTTTAGAAGTTGGTGGCGAAGAATTGCTTACGCTTCAAGCCGCATTAAAGCGGGTTATGGCAATAATTTAAATCTTTCATTATGCTATATCTATTTGATTATTAACTTTGATTGATTTTAGCTAAAGCGATACATTAACAAATATTGGATTGAATTATGAGCAATGATAAAAATCTATCCCCAAGATTGACTAGTCTGGCGAATTCACTTCCATCTAGCGTGCCATTTGTTGCACCAGAAATGACTGAACGTATTTCAGGAATACCTTTTATTGCTAGGCTCGGTGCAAACGAGAGTAGTTTCGGGCCTTCACCAAAAGTTAAGCAAGTCATAGCAGATTCTACAGCGGATGTTTTTAAATATGGTGATCCTGATGCTTTTGACTTAAAAAAAGAGCTTGAGAAACATTTAAAAGTACCTACTGAAAATATTATTGTTGGCGAAGGCATTGATGGGCTGATGGGTATATTATGTAGGCTAATGCTTGAGCAGGGAGATATTGTTGTAACATCAAATGGAGCATACCCCACGTTTAATTATCAAGTAAAAGGCGCAGGGGGAAGGTTAGAGACAGTTCCTTATTTGGCCGATTATGAAGACCCTGATGCTTTAATTGAAAAAGCAAGGCAACATAAAGCTAAGATGATCTACATTGCTAATCCTGATAATCCAATGGGAACACATCATAGTGCAGAAACAATTCAAAGAATGATTGATTCTGTCCCGAAAGAAAGTTTATTAGTTTTAGACGAAGCTTATATAGAGCTAGCACCTGATGGTGTTGCTCCAAAATTAGATATTTCAAATAAAAATATAATAAGACTTAGAACATTTTCAAAAGCATATGGATTAGCTGGAGCGCGAGTTGGCTATGCTATCGGCCATACTGATTTAGTGAAGTCATTTGATAAAATTAGAAATCACTTTGGCGTTAATACTATTGGTCAAAAAGCTGCTTTAGCAGCACTAAAAGATCAAGATTATGTTTCCAAAGTTAAAGTATCTATTGAACAAGGACGTGAAAGAATTAATCAGATTGCAATTGAAAATGGTTTAAATACAATTAGTTCGTCTACAAACTTTGTTGCAGTTGACTGTGGAGTTGATGGAGACTTCACCCGAAAAGTTCTTAGTGAATTAGTTAGAATGGGCATTTTTGTCCGCATGGCATTTGTTCCTCCTCAAGATAGGTGTTTAAGAGTTTCAGTTGGAATACCAGAAGATATAGAACATTTTGCTAAAGCATTTCCAATAGCATTAGAAAAAGCTAGAAATCTATAAATTGGATTAGTTATTATTTTTTTGAGTTTTATTTCGTTTGAATGCTGTGATTGTCTATGTATGTTTGTGACTGAAATAATAAAAAGTAAATTTGATGGCTAAAAAAGACCTTAAAGTGTTATCGGCAAGAGAAGCGTATGGCCGGCTATGGCGAGAATGGCTTAAAGAGCACAACTTTAGTTTAGCTATAACATTCGTTCTGATGTTTTTAGTAGCAGTTTCTGCTGCAGGCTATGCTAAATTTATACAAATGATAATATCTGCATTTGAAATTAATTCACCAAGCGTCATTTGGTGGGGGCCGGTTGGAATAATTTCATTAGCAGTAGTAAAGGGTTTGAGCCAATACAGTCAGCTGTTGTTACAGAATAAGATTCTTTCACGTGTGCAGGCAAACTTGCAATATAAAATGTTTAATTCTTTGGTTAATATGGATTTAGCTAACCTCTTGGCAGAGTCTCCTGCTGCTCTTGCAACACGATTTTCTGCAGATATTGAACTTATTAGAGGTTCTACTAATTCAATATTGGGTTCAATAACTGCCATCCTAACAGTTATTGCTACCTTTGGAGTAATGCTTTCGATTGATTGGGCTTTAACAATTAGTTTGATTTTCATTTTTATTTTAGCGTTTGGTCCAGTTGGAATCGTTGGAGCAAAAGTAAGAAAAATATCTGTTAATACTCAAAAAGAAATTGCTTACATGACTGAGGCTGTCAACGAGGGTTTGGCAGGTATCCGGATGGTGCGAACATACCGGTTGGAAAAAAGATTATCAGACAATGCGCTTTCTATATTTGAGCGTTTATTCAAATTGCGCTTATCTATAGTAAAATGGCAAGCCAGTGTATCTCCTCTTATGGAAATTTTGGGGGCTGTAGCTATCGGCCTTTTATTGCTATTGGTCGCATTAAGAATGCAAGTGGGTGCAATTGATTTGGCAGGCTTTATTGGTCTTCTTACTGCGCTTGGGGTTGCTACAAACCCTGCTAGAAAGCTTGGTGGAGCATATGCGTCTGCGTTGCAGGGTATTGCAGCATTAGAGCGGGTTTACGAACTATTTGATACACCGAACAAGATTAAAGATGGTTCTTTCAATTTTGAAAAGAAAGAAAAAGCGTTAGGAAATTTAAATTTTTCAAACGTAGATTTTTTGTATCCTGATGGATACCAGGCTCTTCACAATATAAATTTGAACATAGAAGCTGGCAAATCTTATGCGTTTGTAGGGCGATCAGGAGCTGGTAAATCAACAATCTTCAATTTATTACCAAGATTGTTTGACTCAAGCAAAGGTACTATTTCGTTAGATGGTAGGTCACTTTTAGATTATAAGATTTCGTCTTTAAGGGATCAAATCTCTGTGGTTAGCCAAGACAGTATTTTGTTATCAGGAACAGTTTTGGATAATATTGGTTTTGGAAAAGAAGGTGCTAGCAGGGAGGATTGTATAACTGCTGCTCAAGATGCTGCAGCAGATAAATTTATTACAAATCTCAAAGATGGTTACGATACTAAAATTGATCCTTCCAAAATTAAATTTTCGGGGGGTGAAAAGCAAAGACTCTCGATTGCGCGGGCTATGCTTAGAGATGCGCCTATACTTCTTCTTGACGAGCCAACATCTGCGTTAGATGCACAATCTGAAAGTCAGATTCGTAAAGCTCTGGACGAACTTTCAAAAAATAGAACAACACTCATCATTGCTCACAGATTGTCTACAATATTAGATGCTGATCAAATAGTTGTCATGGATCAAGGGAAAATTGTTGATCAGGGTACACACCCAGAACTACTTGAACGTGGTGGCATCTATGCAGAATTATTTAATCTGCAATTTGATTTAAGTCCAAAAAATGACTTACAGAATAGGGAAAGGTCTTTTTCGGGAACTAAGAAAAACAATTGGTCTAATCCATTATTCCGATTATCTAAATTTTTAGGACTTTAATTTCTATAATATAATTTAGCCAATTCACGTGGATCAGCTCCAAATTTGAATCTTATTAATAAAGTTATATTGTTAATACTTCTTTTTAACCAACCATCTCTTTTGTATTTAAAAGCTGATGTTTTTATAGTTACTGGAACTAGTTGAATTTTCTGTTTAAGCAATATTACAATTGCTACATCCTCCATAAGAGGTAAATCTGGATAACCGCCAATCTCATTGTACAGTTTTTTTGAAATTAGTAGACCCTGATCTCCATATGGTAATTTAAAAATACTTGATCTTAAATTGGCACCAAAACTTATTACTTTTGCAATTAATGAAGGATCGTCAAAGCTTAATTTGCAATATCCTGCATTTTCTTGGTTTTTAATATGTTTTAAGAATGCGATAGCCCATCCAGGAGGTAATATAGTGTCTGAATGGATAAAAAGTATCCACTCTCCGGTAGCTTTCATTGCACCCCTGTGAAGTTGTATTCCTCTTCCTTTCTGGCCTTTTATAAAAACAGCACCAATTTCATTTGATAATTTTTTTATATCATCAGTTGAGTTTCCATCGCTTATAATAAGTTCTTTTATAAGACTAGCTTCTATACCTTCAGATAACGATAATAGAGTAGAACTAATCAAATTAGTTGAATTTAGTGTAGGAATGACAATAGATAATAAAGCTGGCATTTATATTGGTAATCCTAGACGATTGAGGCTAAGTATAATCAGCCTATACTAAAATATAGATTGAGGTAAGAACATGCTTCCAGAAATTATACCAAATAGGTCAATACTTAAAATATCAGGTAGTGACACAAAAAACTTTTTGCAAAGTTTAATTACCAATGATGTTTCACACACGAAAAATGGATTAGTTTATACAGCTTTGCTATCTCCAAAAGGTAAATATTTATTTGATTTTTTTATTGCACCTAAAAATGAGGATTACTTAATAGATATTTCATCAGATAATGCATATCAATTAATACAACGGATGAATCTTTATAAACTTCGTGCTGATGTAACAATAGAAGAAACAGGCATTAAAGTTGGAAGAGGAATAGGAAATATACCTGATGGGGCTTATCAAGATCCAAGAAGTGATAAGCTTGGATATAGAGTTTATGATCCATCTCAAACAGGCAGCTCAATAATAAACTGGGAACACATTAGGGTAGAAAATTGTATCCCTGAAACTGGTATAGAGCTTAAATCAGAAGAAACTTATATATTAGAAGCAAACTTTGAAAAATTATCTGGAGTTGATTTTCGAAAAGGATGTTATGTAGGCCAAGAAGTAACAGCTCGAATGAAACATAAAGTAGAGTTGAAAAAAGGTTTTGCTAAAGTTCAGATAAGTGAAACAGTACCTGTTGGAACGGAAATAATATCGAATAATAAACTTGTTGGTAATGTATTTACTCAATCAAATGGATTGGCAATTGCTTATCTTAGATTTGATAGAATCTCTAATGTCATGAAGGCAGATAAGGCTGAAGTTATTTATCACGAACCAATTTAGAAAATTTAGCATGACCTTCGCCATTTGCAGCTATTATTGTTCCGGAATTCATGGGGTCTTCAAATTCAGTAATAGCTTGACATAACCCTCCAGCCTCTTGGATTAGAAGCAGACCTGCGGCCATTTCCCAATAGTTTAATTCATGCGCCCAGATGCCGTCGTATCTCCCTGCAGCTGTGTAAGCTAAATCTAGACCAATTGCTCCCAAACTTCGAACACCGCCTACGCTGGGAGTAATTCTGGCAATATCTTTCAAATGAATAGGAAGATTGCCTCTGTTGCCAGAGGGTAAATTGGTGGCAAATATCATTTGGTCTAGGGATGTACGTCCAGAAACACGAACACGTTGTTCATTTAGCCAAGTACCAGCACCTTTTTCTGCTAAAAATAATTCTTCAATGACAGGACTCAAAATTACTGACGCAATAATAGAGCCTTTATATTCAAGTGCTATAGACAATGACCAATGGGGCAATCCATGTATGAAATTATCCATGCCATCTAATGGTTGTGCTATCCAGCGTCGGGTCGGGTCATCGCCTTTTGTCTCGCGTCCACCTGTTCCAACAAATCCATAATTAGGTCTAGCTTCAAATAGCATTTCTTGAAGAATTTCTTCTGCACGTTGATCAGCGCGTTTAGCAAAATCATTAGGGCCTTTTTTAGATACTTGTAGTTTATCAACCTCTTTAAAGTCACGCATCATAGCTCGTCCTGCGACGCGAATTGCTTTTAACATTACATTAATATTTGCAGACCATTGAGTCATAGGAATTACCTTTAATAATCGGATTTTGAACCTATATGCTGTAGCGATGAAGATACCAAGCGGAAAATTAAATTCTTTGTTTAGTTGTTAGGTGGATAAAATCTTTCATAAATGGAGTTTCAGCCTCTGACTGCCGAACTGCTGCATATAATTTGCGATTTAATCCGTCTTTGGTTATAGGCTTTGTCACAAAATTGTGTTTGTATTTCTGATCGCTGACCACCCAATCAGGTAAAACTGAGACGCCACGTCCCGAAGCCACAAGTAATATAATCACTGCTGTCAATTCTGCTTGCCTAATGGCTGATGGCTCAATGTGAGCTGGAGTTAATAATTGGGAAAAAATGTCTAGTCTATTTTTATCAACTGGATAAGTTATAAGTGTTTGATCACGAAAATCTTCTGCATCTATATATTCTTTTTGTGCATAAGGATGGTTTGTCGCGCAAACAAAAGTAGGTGTATATTCAAATAATGGCTTGAATACGACGCCTGCTAATTCTTCAGGATCAGATGAAATTACGATATCTACTTCTTCACGTTGTAGAGCCGGTAATGCATCAAATGAAAGCCCAGGTTTGATATCAAGATCGATATCAGGCCAATTTTTACGAAAACTTTCTAAAACTGGGAATAACCATTCGAAACATGCATGGCATTCAATAGCAATATGTAATCGTCCACCTAATCCACTGATTAATCCTGCAAAATCTTCTTCAAGCGCTAGTACTTGCGGTAATATTTTTTCAGCTAATTCTAACAATTTATGGCCAGCTTTTGAAAGTTTTAAAGGTTTTGATCTTCGAAGAAATAACTCCATTCCAACTTGATCTTCTAGTGCTTTGACCTGATGGGATAATGCAGATTGAGATATGCACAAAATATCAGCAGCCCTAGCGAGACCTCCATACTCATGAATAGCTTTTATTGTTTTTAGGTGGCGAAATTCTATATACATTAAATATCCATATTAATATTTTTCATATTATTTATTAAAAATATGAATTTGATTCAAGTATATTTTTTAAGTATCAACCAAAAAAAAGGTATTATTATGGATATAAATCATAAGAATTTCGAACTTTCCTTTGAAATCTTTCCCCCGCGAAATTTAAAGGCAAGTTTTAAACTTTGGCGAACTATTGAAGTGTTAGATAAATTAAATCCTAACTTTATTTCTGTAACTTATGGGGCAGGTGGTTCTACACGTGATCTGACACAATCAGCTGTTTCTGTAATAGCAAAAGAGTATAACATTGATGTAGCAGGCCATCTAACATGTGTCGGATCTTCAAAAAAAGAAGTAATAGATATTGCTTTGGAATATGAAAAAGTTGGAGCAAAAAAAATTGTCGCTCTAAGGGGAGATTTACCTATAGATCATGGTAATAGAATTAATGATACAGATAGCTTTTCTTCATCAGTTGAATTGATTGCTTCACTTAAAAAAAATACTTCCTTTGAATTATATGTTGCTGCCTATCCAAATGTACACCCAAATGCTCAATCAGAAAAATCTGATTTAGATACACTAAAAGCTAAATTCGATGCGGGTGCTGATAGTGCAATAACTCAATTCTTTTATGAAAAAGAAGATTTTCTGCGTTTTCGTGACAAATGTAATTCTGTTGGAATACATCAGAATATTATTCCAGGTATTTTACCTATCGATAACTGGATTAAAACAAAGAAATTTGCAAATCGTTGCGGCATAATCGCTCCACAATGGATGAATAAGGCATACGAAAATTATAAAAATAATGAAGATCATAATTTATTGTCACAGGCACTCTGCACAGAGATGTGTGATGAATTAATTCAAGAGGGAGTAAGCAGCCTCCACTTTTATACTTTAAATGATCCAAAGCTAACACAAAAAGTGTGTGAAGCTTTAGGCCGTAAATCTTGCCCAACAAATATAAAAAAAGTAGCCTAAAGTGATAAAACTTTAGAATTAGGCTCTTTCGGAGTATTCCATTGTCTCAGTGTGAACTATTATATCTGTATCCTGTTCAATAAACGGGGGTACCATCAGGCGCAAACCATTGTCCAAAACCGCAGGCTTAAAGCTATTTGCCGCTGTTTGACCTTTTACCACTGGTTCAGTCTCAATTACCTTACAGACTACTTTTGTTGGAAGTGACGCGCTTAATGCTTCACTTTCATGGTATTCAATTTGAATTATCATACCATCTTGTAACAATGGTCTTCTTTCTCCGAGTATATCTGATGGAAGTTCAATTTGTTCGAATGTTTCATTATCCATGAAAACTAGCATTCCATCATTTTCGTATAGAAATTGTTGATCTTTTTGTTCCAAACGCACTTTTTCAACTTTATCAGCTGATCTAAAACGTTCATTTAATTTTGATCCGTTCCGAAGGTTTTTCATTTCCACTTGCGCAAATGCACCACCTTTACCTGGCTTTACATGGTCAATTTTCACTGCGATCCAAAGCCCACCATTGTGCTCAAGTATGTTACCCATTCGAATTTCGTTACCGTTTATTTTTGGCATTCTTTTGCACCCTTATAGGTTGAAATAATAATTAACTGACTTATATGTTTTATAAATAACAACAACAAGTATATTTAAAGGGTTTCAAAGAATCTCAAGGTATGCATTAATTGCATATTAGCTATGCGCAAAATGGGGTACCTAATTGTCTCAAAATAGTCATATTACAAAAACCTTATAAATTATAACAATCAAGAGGACGGCGAGATGTTTGATTTCGTTGACGACACGGCTTACACGAATGATCAAGGCAAAAGAGCACAAAAGCTTTTTGCCGCAGTAGTGCTTGCAGCACTGGATGATGCGATCGCTGATGATAAAAAATATGGCAATGGTGTTGAATCCATTGCTCGATGGGCACGCTCACGCGATGGTCGAGAAGTCTTGATGTGTGCTGGAATTGAGCCAACAGAGCGATGTGTGACTGGTATGATGGGCTTTGTGGAAAAAGGCGTGCGAACATCTGTGGCACTATCTCGTGAAGAAAGCGAACGACAGGCTGCTGCTAAAGAAGCTGCTTAAATAATAATACGAAGTATTTCGCCTCCACTACGGGGGCGTTTTTGTATAAAAAACAAATAAAAACTGTACTTATTTTTTTGGATGTCATCGGGTAATGAAAAAATCCAACACAAAAGCTGCGCTTTATTCATTAACTGCATTTGCAATTTATGCAACTCATGATGTTTTTGTGAAAATATTAGGAGCAGATTATTCTGCTTTTCAGATTGTATTTTTCAATGTTTTATTTGGAATGCCTTTAGTAGCATTGATACTGGTACAGGACTCAAGACCTGGGACTTTGCTTCCTGTCCATCCAATTTGGTCAGGAATTAGAACTATCGCGACGATGATGACTGGTCTATTAGCATTTTATTCATTCTCTGTTTTACCACTTGCACAAGTTTACAGTATTTTGTTTGCAATGCCTTTATTAATTACAGTTTTGGCAATCCCTATTTTGGGTGAAAAAGTTGGATTTCACCGTTGGATTGCAGTCATAATAGGCCTTGTTGGTGTATTGATCGTATTAAGACCTGATGATGTTCAGCTTGGAATTGGCCACCTAGCAGCACTTGGAGCAGCATTTAGTGGCGCAACAGCTTCAGTAATTATGAGGAAAATTGGAAAAGATGAACGATTAGTAGTTTTAATGATTTACCCAATGCTAATTACATTTTTCATTATGGGGTTTGCATTACAATTTAATTATAGACCTATGCCAATTGAAGATATGCGAATTTCATTTTTAATTGCCGTTCTAGGCCTAATTGCAACTTTGTTTGTGATTGCATCATACAGAGAAGGTGAAGCGGCAATAGTTGCACCCATGCAATACTCCCAGATTATATGGGCAAGTATTTTTGGATATTTCTTATTTGATGAACAAATAAACAGTTCTATAATTGTTGGCACCACAATTATTATTTTGAGTGGTCTGTATATAGTTATACGCGAAAGCGGTTCTAATTCTGAAAATACTCCTGTTTTACGAACACGATCTAGGGAATTGGGAAGTGGATTGCGAGTAGGTGCTATGTTGCGTGCCATCAGAAGACGATAATTTTTTATTTTTGCTTTTTTGCTCTTTTAGTTGGTTCAGAATTCATTGGATTTTCTGGCCAATGATGCCGTGGATAGCGACCACGCATATCTCGTCTAACATCTGAATAAGAAGTTAACCAAAATTTAGGTAAATTAGATGTAGTTTGAACAATTCTCATGGCTGGCGATAATAATTCAATTAATAAAGGCTCTTTATTTTCACCTATAGTTGGATGAATTTTTAGGCCAAAAAGTTCTTGTATGCGTATTTTTATTTTGGGCTGCTCTTCTGAATAATTAATATTTATTTTTGTTCCTGTAGGAGCTTGTATAAATTCTGGTGCATTCTTATTTAGATAGTCTATCTGCTTCCAGCTAAATAAGCTTTTTATGATATCTATCATGTTTAATTTTTTTAAATCTTCCTTTGATCGAAGGCCCACTAAATGTGGCAAAAGCCATTCATGTGTTTTTTTTGATAGTAATTTTAAAGAACAGTTTGGTAAATAATCACTCGTTCGGTTCAATTTGTTTGCACGGTCAAGAAAGTTTTTGGTATTAGTAGTCCATGGTAATACGTCTAATCCAATATCATTTACACCCTCTAAAAGTGCCTCAGCAATTAATTCAGGATTACATCCTGTCCATTTTTTTTTGCTTAATACCAAAGAGCGAAAGGTTTTTTGTTCTGAAGTTATTACTTTTAATTCACGTTTTGACCATTCACAAACTCGATTAAATTTGATTTGTTCATGGAACAATTCCATAAATTCAGTTTCTAAAATTTCAATACCAATGCGTAATTTAGATTCTGTTTTGTTACCATCTAGATTTAAGGCAACTATCATTTTAGCTGATGCAAGTGGATCTGAGGCACTAATAAATGCACCTTTGCCTCCTGATAGTAGAAATTGTCCACGGTTTTGATTTCTTGATAAGCCAATTCTATCTGGGTAAGCTATAGCTGCCATTTGTGAATAACTTAGTTCTAGTTGACCCTTAGAGTGAAGTCTTTTGGAAAGTTTAAGAACATTAGAACTGGCTTTTTTGTTTATTGTATATGGGTAATCATTTTCAAAACTTATGGAATTTTTTATCGCATCCATGCGTAATTTAAAATCAATTGGTGCATTTGGGCCTAAAATATCTTTTGATTCAATTAAGGCTACAACTAAGTTTGCATCTAGACCTCCAGCAATTAAAATACGAGCTAATCTTGGATGTGTTGGCTCGCGTGATATCTTCTGCCCCAATTCTGTGATATTACCTTTATCATTTATTGCACCTAAATTTTTAAGTAATTCTTGGGCAGTTTGAAAATCTAATGATTTTGGGTGTGTTAAAAATGGTAAATTTTCAGGGTTGTTCACTCCCCATGCTGCAAGTTCCATTGCTAATGGAGATAAATCACTTATGAGTATTTCAGGTTCAGGAAAGGGCGTTAATCCGCCGTCTTCACCTTTAGTCCAAAGTTTATAACATACGCCAGTATTGGTTCTTCCAGCTCTTCCCATTCTTTGAGTTGCTTCAGCTTTAGTAACTTTCTCAGTAACTAATCTAGACATGCCTGAACTTGGGTCGAACCTCGAACGCCTAGTTAGACCACCGTCTATGACTATTCTTATATCTTTTATGGTTAGTGAGGTTTCAGCAATCGAAGTTGCTAAAATCAATTTCCGTCTTTGACTTGGTAATATTGCTTTTTGTTGCTCATCAAATGACATAGCGCCATAAAGAGGACGAATATCTAAGTCATTTGGTAATTTTGGTTTTAAAAAAGCTTGAAGTTGTTTGATTTCACCTGCACCTGGTAGGAATGCAAGAATACTTCCTTCATTTTCTTGAAGTGCTCGTATGATCAAATCTGATATTGCCTGAATAAAATTATTTTTTTGGTTTATATTAAAATTCCACGGTTTTGATAAATAGTATGGATGAACGTCATATGATTTACCCAAAGATGTTATCACAGGAGCATTTCCCATTAATTTTGCAACTGGGGCTGCATCTAAAGTTGCAGACATAATAAGAATGCCGAGATCTTTACGTAGTTCAGACCGTATTTCTAAGCAAAATGTAAGACCCAGATCAGCGTTCAATGACCTTTCGTGAAATTCGTCAAAAATTATACAATCAATATTTTTTAATTCTGGATCATTTTGTATCATTTTTATTAAAACACCCTCGGTCACGACTTCAATACGTGTTTTTTTTGATACTTGTTTTTCCCCGCGCATTCTGTATCCAACAGTTTGCCCTAATTGATCACCATAATGTTGGGCCAACCGTTTAGATGCGCTACGTACAGCTAGACGTCTAGGCTGAAGCATGATGATTTTTTTTTCAAATAAACCAGAATTTAATAAAGCAAGTGGTATTCGAGTGGTTTTACCAGCTCCAGGAGGGGCCTGTAAGACGGCATGATTTTTTTCACTCATAGTTTTCAATAGTTCATTTAGAACTTCATCTATGGGTAGTTTTTCTGCAAAATCATTCATGTAATATGTGATAGTGTAAAAAATAACGAGTGTTTATATAAAAATTAAAAAACTACGCAAAAAAATAAGAAAAATTTTGTTAGATGCACCGAATCCCTTGACGTTTGTTCGGGACCAGCCTAAACACCGGCTCTGATATACATATGTTCTCTAGAAGTAATACTAGATAGCCCAAATCAAAGGAATAAAACATGTCACGACGCTGTGAACTTACTGGTAAAGGCCCGATGACTGGCAACAATGTTAGCCATGCTAAAAATCGTACGCGCCGCCGGTTCTTGCCGAACTTAAATGACGTAACTTTAGCAAGTGATGTTTTAGGTCAAACATTTAAATTTAAAATTTCTGCGGCTGCACTTAGAACAGTTGACCATCGTGGTGGATTAGACGCATTCATGGCAAAAGCAAAAGACGCTGAATTATCAGAAAAAGCATTGAAAGTAAAAAGAGACATAGCAAAAGCTACGGCTCCAGCTGCTTAAATTGTTTTTCTGAAATGAATTGCCTCACTTTTAGTGGGGCTTTTTTTTAATAAAATTTTAAGAATTTAGAGAAATAGAAATGAAGAATTTATTAATAATAGTATTGGCATTTTTTGTTGGTACAAGTGTATTCTATTTGGGAAAGCAAAAATCACACCAAAATATGCATCTTCATAATCAAAAAATTGGGCATAAGAGCTTGATGGTCGTTGATCCGTATGCGCGTGTTTCAAGTTCTTCTGCAAAATCAGGGGCAATATTTTTTACCATTGAGAATGGTACAAATTTTGAACATAGATTAATTGGCGCTGCTGTAGATGTTGCAAAAAAAGCTGAATTACACACTCATATAGTTAATGATGATGGAGTAATGTCTATGGTGAAAATCAAGGATGGTGTAACTATAGAGCCTAACAGTAAAGTAATGTTTAAACGTGGCGGAAATCATGTTATGATTATGGGTCTTAACAAAAGCCTAATGAATGGCGATAAAGTTTCTCTTGACCTAATCTTTGAAAACAAAGTTTTGAAACTAGAAGTATTAGTTGATAATAAAAAAACAGCAAAAAAACATGACCATAACATGAACCATTAGTATATTTTTATTATAATTGCTTGATCAGTCGAGCTGCCTCTTCGCTAGGATGAAATAACGTTGATCGGTCTTCACCAGGAAAAAAACGAGCCCTACAAGCTGTTGGCATCGGGTTTGGTGAAAACATTAGAATATTTGGTCCTGTTTTAACTGTTTCGCTAGCCCAACTTTCAAATAGTGCCCGTTGTGCAGCTTTGCTTGACCCATAATTACCAAAAAATTTATGTCCTGAAACTTTGTCATCAATGTGGATAGCCGTACCAGAGTTTTTTAAAAGAAGACTTTCTAGATTTGTAATAAGTCTGCCAGTTGCAGTTATATTTATAGCAATTGTTTTTTCCCAATCTTTTTCTGAAATATGGCTAACTGGAGATAATGGTGAAGCATGAATTGCACAATGAACCCATAAGTCTAAGCCACCCCAACGTTCATGTATTGAAATGCACATACGTTTAACAGCTTCTTCATCCGTTATATCTAGTGGTACTAAAGTTGCTGAACCACCCTTAGACTGAATGCGATCGTCAAGATCTTCCAAAGCTCCAGATGTTCGTGCAATAGCTATCACGTGGTAACTATTTTCAGCTAATGCTTCAGATACAGCAGCTCCAAGTCCTCGGGATGCACCAGTGATTAAAGCAATTTTTTTATTTTCAATTTGCATAGTTATTCTGCAGCCATTTTGAAGCCTTTAGCTAATTGATCTGATGGGGCGATAGGATATTCACCAGAAAAACATGCATCACAATAGGCTGGATTGTCTTTGTTTCTTCCAGTTTCAACGCCACAAGCCCTATAAAGTCCATCCATCGATATAAATTTCAAACTTGCTACATTCAGATGTTGACGCATTTCATCAGCACTCATTGTCGCTGCTAATAACTTCTCCCTCTGAGGGGTGTCTACTCCATAGAAACATGGCCATGCAGTAGGAGGTGAAGCTATTCTAAAATGTACTTCCGCAGCGCCTGCATCTAATATCATTTCTTTAATTTTTCTGCTTGTTGTTCCTCTTACAACACTATCATCTACTAAGATAACTCGTTTACCTTCTATCAATGCACGGTTTACATTTAATTTTAACCGAACGCCCATATTTCGTATCTGTTCAGTTGGTTCAATAAATGTACGCCCCATGTATGAATTTCTTATTATTCCCATACCGTATGGAATTCCGCTTTCATGACTAAAGCCAATTGCTGCAGGGGTTCCACTGTCAGGAACTGGGCAAACCAAATCTGCCTCTACAGGACTTTCTTTGGCTAATTCTATACCTATTTGTCTCCGTGTTTCATAAACTGATTGTCCGCCTAGAATACTATCTGGTCTTGAAAAATATACTTTTTCAAAAATACATGGTCTTGGTGCCGTTCTTTCGAATGGAAAAGTACTTTTTATACCTTCCGGCCCAATTACAATCATTTCACCTGGTTCAATTTCTCTAACATGTTCTGCACCAACAATATCTAATGCGCAGGTTTCAGATGCTAAAACCCATCCTTCTCCTAATTTACCCAACACCAATGGCCTCACGCCTCTTGGATCCCTGATACCAATTAGCTTTGTGCGTGTCATAGCAACAACAGAAAATGCGCCCTCAACGCGAGATAAAGCATCTTTTAATCGGTTTATGTGGTCTTTGTGGATAGAACGAGCCATTAAGTGAATTATGCATTCACTATCTGATGAACTTTGAAAAATTGATCCTCGTTCGATCAGTTCTTTTCGCAGGCTTTCTGCATTTGTTAAATTTCCATTGTGAGCAATTGCACATCCACCCATTGCAAATTCACCAAAGAAGGGCTGTACATCACGAATTGCAGTATGACCTTTGTTTCCGGCAGTCGAATATCTAACATGCCCAATAGCATTGTGCCCAGGAAGCGTACTCATCAAGCTTTCTTTTGTAAAATTATCTCGGACATAACCGAAACGGCGAGCTGAGTTGAATCCATGATTTTCCTCAAAAGCGACTATCCCGCCAGCTTCTTGGCCCCGATGTTGGAGAGCATGTAACCCTAAAGCAACAAAATTTGCAGCATCTGATACGCCGTTTACCCCAAAAATCCCACATTCTTCTTTCAGTTTATTGTAGTCGAATGGATGAGCTAAGAATGGCTTTGTATCAGACAGACGCATGGGTTGATTCCGTGATTTTGTGCAGCTAATAATTGTATAGCCTAGCTCATGCTATCTGTCACGCTATCGTGAACTAAAACTTAACAATATATTGAAAATAATTTAGTTACAGCTTGTGGTTAGTTCTTCATATCTATTTTGCATCCATGAAGCCAAACTTGCTTTTCCTGCATCTCCATCTTTTTCAATTGCATTTTGTATGTAAGTTTCCGAACCGGCTAAAATTTTCTTTGTTGTTGAGTTTTCTATTATGTCTAAATCAGCACCAATAAAATTATATACTACCAGTGCTACTAGAACTAAGATCAGGCCACGCACTGCTCCAAATAAAAAGCCAAGACTTTGGTCAAAACTACTTAAAATTGATCTTTGGATAAGTCCTGAAAACAATGGTGTAAAAATTGCAACAACAGCTAATGTTAAGGCAAATACAGCGGCAAAGGCTGCAATGATAGATAGTTCACAGCGTGATCCAACGATATCACTTATTATTGGAATTTCCCTAATAAGAGGTTCAACACTAGGTGCGAAAATAAATGCTGAAACTGCTGCTGCAATCCAGCCCGCAATTGATAATAGTTCTCTTGTTAATCCACGCGAGTAAGCAAGTATAGCTGAAATCAATAGAATTGCTATTGATGCACCATCAACTAATGTAAAACTATCCATTTATTAACCCTTTATTCTTCATCGATACTGCCAAAATGATTTTCGACAAATACATCGATTGAGTCATACATTACAAGATTCATTTTTGCATCTGAAGATAACTTCATGCTTGATGGAGCAAATGCAGATAAAAAACCAAGTTTTTTTGCTTCTTTTAATCTATTTTCAGCTTGAGCGATAGGCCGCAAGGAGCCAGATAAACTTATTTCTCCAAAGACAACTGTATCTGGTGCAATAGGTATATCTTGCCTTGATGATATCAAGGCTGCTGCAACTGCTAAATCAGCTGCAGGTTCTGATATTCTAAGTCCACCAGCTATATTTAAATATACATCTTTTCCTGCAAAACTAATTCCACATCTTGCTTCCAAAACGGCCAATACCATCGATAATCTAGCATTGTCCCATCCGACAACTGTTCGCCTAGGAGTAGCCAACGGAGAAGGTGCAACTAAAGCTTGTATCTCTACAAGAAGTGGACGTGTTCCCTCTATGCCAGCAAAAACAACAGAACCTGTTGTTTTTGTGTCGCGTTCTGATAAAAATAATTCAGAAGGATTGATCACTTGTTCAAGTCCTCTACCTGTCATTTCAAATACACCGATTTCATCTGATGCGCCAAAACGATTTTTAACAGCTCGTAATATTCTAAACTGGTGACCTCTTTCGCCTTCAAAGTGTAATACAGTATCAACCATATGTTCAACTACTCTAGGGCCAGCTATTTGGCCATCTTTTGTA
Organism: Rhodobacteraceae bacterium Water-Bin34; assembly: GCA_900197625.1. GTDB lineage: Bacteria > Pseudomonadota > Alphaproteobacteria > Rhodobacterales > Rhodobacteraceae > Amylibacter. The sequence continues at coordinate 155,272 of FZLS01000001.1, forward strand.
ACATGACCCACTAACATTATCGCTATGCCTTTACGTTTCGCAAAAGTTGTTAACTCATGAGCTGTTGCCCGTACTTGGCTCACAGAACCAGGTGAACTGTCTACATGATCTGCCCACATAGTTTGTATAGAGTCTATAATTGCTAGATCAGGCTGTTCTTCTTCAAGAGTAGTCAAAATATCTCGCAAATTTGTTTCAGTAGCTAATAGGACTGAAGCATCTGTTAAATCTAGACGCTGAGCTCTCATTCTAATTTGACTACTTGCTTCTTCACCTGATATGTAAATAACTTTTTTGCTAGTTCTAGCAAAATCTGCCGCGGCTTGAAGTAATAATGTTGACTTACCAATACCTGGATCTCCAGATACTAATATGGCACTTGCTGGCACTAAGCCTCCACCAAGTACCCTATCAAACTCATTTATACCTATAGAGCTTCTTTTTAATGGAGCATCAATAGTCGATAAGTCACCTAAAATTATTTTGCGACCTTTATTTGCACCAAGAGTTTTTCCTTTTGGACCTGTGGCAAGTGGGGCTTCTTCTTTAATGGAATTCCATTCCCCGCACGAGTCACACCTTCCGGCCCATTTTTTATGAGCGGAGTTACAATTTACACATCTATAACTTAGTACCGTTTTAACCATATCACTTTGTGCCTTACCCTTAAACTAAGGGCAAGTGGTGCTTTCTTTATTACACATACAATTCTTATTTTTACCTAACAGCTTCGATTGGACCTTTAGCACTACCATCTAAAAATTGACTTAAGTAAGGATTTTGAGATGACTCCAAATCATTTACATCCCCTGACCATTGAACTTGACCATCATGAAGCATTGTTACTTTGTCAGCTATTGCTCTCACTGAACTCATATCATGAGTTATAGTCATTGCAGTCGCCCCCATTTCAACAACAATTTCTCGTATTAATTCATTAATAACGCCTGACATTATTGGATCTAATCCTGTAGTGGGTTCATCAAAAAATATAATCTCTGGATTAGATGCAATAGCTCTAGCTAATCCAACACGTTTTTGCATACCACCAGATAACTCGGCTGGGAATTTATCGCTAACTTCTGGTGTTAATCCAACTCTTCGTAATTTTTCAACAGCAACTTCTTTTGCTTGTTTTTCCGACATTTTATTTGGTCCTTGCAATAATCTGAATGCAACATTTTTCCAAACACAAAGGCTGTCAAATAAAGCAGCGTTTTGAAATAACATTCCAAAGTTTGATAAAAACTTATTATTGTCAAATTTTAAAGTATCTTCGCCATTTATAAATATTTTGCCTTGATCATGTTTTTCAAGCCCTAGGATACACTTTAATAATACTGATTTTCCGGTACCTGAGCCTCCTATTATAACCATGCTTTGGCCTTTGTTAATTTGCATGTCGACACCATTGAGAACATAATTATCAGCAAATTTTTTATGTAAATTTTCAACTTTAATCATTAGAAAAAAACCTCAGTTAACACATAATTTGCAGCTAAAATCATGACGCTAGCAGACACAACAGCATTTATCGTTGCTTTTCCTACTCCTTGAGCACCACGCCCCGAATTATATCCATGGTAACAGCCCATCAATGCAATAATAAATCCAAATACTGCAGCCTTTGCTAATCCACTTGTAACATCTTCAAGTTGCATGAAATCTATTGTATTTTTTAAGTAATTGTTAGAATTGAACCCCAATCTTCCTGTTCCAACTAAATATCCTCCCAATATTCCAATAGTATCGCCAACCGCTACTAATATTGGCATTGCTACAGTTGCTGCTAATAATCGAGGGGCAACAAGATATTTCATTGGGTTGGTCGATAATGTTACTAAGGCATCTATCTGTTCTGTAACTCTCATAGTGCCTAATTCTGCAGCAATTGATGATGAAACTCTTCCTGCAACCATTAATCCACCTAATACTGGTCCTAGTTCTCTCACCATGCCTATTGCAACTATTGAGGGGACAACACTTTCTGCGCTAAAGCGAGCTCCTCCTGAATAAATCTGCAAGGCTAGAGCTGCTCCAGTAAATAGAGCAGTTAGTCCAACAACAGGTAAGCTGTAAAAACCTATCTGCATAAATTGTATTATAAATTCTTTACCATAAAATGGGGGCCTAAATAAATGCAAAATGGAATTTAGTGCAAAAATAACAATACGTCCTATTGATGAACAAAAAACCAAAACAGAGGATCCAATTGACTGTAATAGTTTGTTAAATGCTTTCATATTATCCACTTATATATTCACGATTATATCGTGCACCTAGACTTGTTAAAATTTCGTAACCAATTGTATTTGCTGCATGAGCTATTGTGTCAATTGTTTGTACTTTGTTAATTAAATCAAGTGTCTTCGGGATATAGCCCAATTGAGTTATATCAACTGTAATAAGGTCCATTGAAACTCTACCAATTAAGGGACACCCAATTTCACCATCATAAAGTAATATTTGACCATTTCCAATTGCTCGTATTAAACCATCTGCATAGCCAGCTGAAATTGTAGCTACTTGGGTTTCACTTTTAGCTACCCAATTTCCTCCATAACCAACTGTTTCGCCGGCTAATACTCTACGTGATTGAATAACTGGAATCGATAATTTTACAACTGGTTTAGAATGTTCAAAAGGCAATCCACCATAAAGACCTATCCCTGGACGGCACAAATCAAAATGGTAATCTGGACCTAATAGAATTCCACCAGTTGCTGATAATGATCTTCTTATATTTAAATCGTCAGTTAAATGGTGAAATGTTTTTAATTGTTGTAGGTTTTGTGTGTGACTTGGTTCATCTGCGCAAGCCAAATGGCTCATAATTAGGCAAGCATTTGAAATGTTCTTTCCTAAAGATGTGAATTCAACTTCTTCCATACCCAGCCTGTTCATACCAGTATCTAATTGAATACCAAAGATCTGATTTGGTGAATTTAATTGAAATTGATTATATTGATGAGCAGAGTTTATTAATGGTATAAGATTATATTCTTTTATCGTAGCCGCATCACTTTGCATGGGTCCTGAAAATACAAAAATATCTGCATCATTACCTACAGCTTTACGAACGGCTATTCCTTCTTCTGCAATGGCAACAAAAAAAGTTCTTATATTTTTTGCGGCTAAAATTGGGGCAATATTTTTTGTTGATAAACCATATGCATCAGCTTTTATAACTGCAGCAGTTTCAACATTTTTGGATGATTTTTTATCCAAACTTTGCCAATTGTCGTATATGGCATTTATGTCTATTTTAAGTATTGATTGGCTCATACCTCTTTTGGCCATAGCTAGGCAATATCGTCAATAGCACAGCAAGTATTAATTAAAAATTTGATCAAATTATATAAAGACTAATTTTCATAACTATTAAAGGCTCTTTATGGAAATTTTCACTAGTACCATTAAAATAAAGATTTTGTTAGTTTTTGCAGGTCAATAAAGCTCCAAATCCCTTGACCGCAAGTTCAATCCGTATCATATCCTCATTTATGACAGACATTAGCAAAATTCGTAATTTTTCAATTGTGGCACATATAGATCACGGTAAGTCAACACTCGCCGATAGATTAATACAATCTACCGGAACTGTAGCGGATCGAGATATGGCCGCACAATTACTTGATACAATGGATATCGAACGTGAGCGTGGCATTACCATTAAAGCTAATTCTGTTCGAATTGAGTATAAAGCAAATAATGGTGAAATATATATTCTTAATCTTATTGATACTCCTGGGCATGTGGATTTTGCTTATGAAGTATCTCGCTCAATGAGAGCTGTTGAGGGATCATTACTTGTTGTAGATGCATCTCAAGGTGTAGAAGCTCAAACTTTAGCAAATGTTTATCATGCACTTGAGGCTGATCATGAGATAGTTCCAGTTCTAAATAAAGTTGATCTTCCTGCGGCTGATCCAGATAGGGTATCTGAACAAATTGAAGACGTGATTGGCATTGATGCAACTGATGCAATTCATATTTCTGCAAAGACTGGGGTTGGCATTCCAGATGTTCTTGAAGCAATTGTTTCAAGATTACCCGCACCTACAACAACTCCTGATGCACCACTTAAAGCAATGTTGGTAGATAGTTGGTATGATGCTTATCTTGGCGTAGTTGTTCTAGTTAGAATAATTGATGGGGAACTTAAAAAGGGTGACAAAATTCGCATGATGAATACAAATGCAACATATCCTGTTGATAGAATTGGAGTATTCACACCAAATATGACGCCTATTGATGTTTTGTCTGCAGGCGAAATGGGTTTTTTGACTGCATCAATTAAGCAAGTTTCAGATACAAGAGTTGGTGATACAATCACACACGAAAAAAAAGGTTGTGAAAATGCTTTGCCAGGATTTGCACCAGCACAACCAGTAGTATTTTGTGGTTTGTTTCCTGTTGACAATGCACAATTTGAAGATTTACGGGAAGCTATATCAAAATTATCTTTAAATGATGCTTCATTTAGCACAGAGATGGAAACATCTGCAGCTTTAGGCTTTGGATTTAGATGTGGCTTTTTAGGTTTATTACATCTTGAAGTAATTCGTGATAGATTAGAACGTGAATATGACATTAATTTAATAACCACTGCACCTTCTGTAATATATCATATCCATATGAGAGATGGATCAATGATAGAGCTTCATAACCCTGCAGATATGCCAGATCTTACTCATGTTGAGCATATTGAAGAGCCACGTATAAAAGCTACAATTCTTGTTCCAGACGATTATTTAGGCGATGTTTTGAAATTATGCCAAGATAGAAGGGGTATACAAATTGACCTCACTTACGCTGGTTCACGTGCTATGGTTGTATATGATTTACCGCTCAATGAAGTTGTTTTTGATTTTTATGATAGATTGAAATCTGTAACCAAAGGATATGCGTCATTTGATTATACAATGGAAGGATATCGTGAAGATAGACTTCAAAAGATGCAAATTTTAGTAAATGAAGAACCGGTAGATGCATTATCAACAATGGTTCATATAGATCGCGCCGATACCCGAGGCAGAGCAATGGTAGAAAAACTAAAAGATCTAATTCCACAGCATCAATTCAAAATACCTATCCAAGCAGCAATTGGAGGAAGAATAATTGCGCGTGAGACTTTGTCTGCATTACGAAAAGATGTAACAGCAAAATGTTATGGTGGAGATGTTTCACGTAAACGTAAGCTATTGGATAAACAGAAAGCTGGTAAGAAAAGAATGCGCCAATTTGGTAGTGTTGATATCCCACAGGAAGCATTTATATCTGCGCTAAAAATGGATAATTAAAAAATCTTGGAAAAATTATTAATGTGCTGGTTTAATAAAAGTGCCATTTTTTAACTCATCAAATGCCTGAACTAGTTCTTCCCTCGTATTCATTACAACCGGACCATGCCAAGCTACTGGTTCTTGAATTGGCTTCCCCGATATTAACAAAAATCTAATTCCATTTTCCCCAGCTTGTACAGTTACAAAGTCTCCAGTATCAAAACTTACTAAAGTTCTATTTCCTGACATATCGCGTATATTAAGCTCTTCACCTCTAATTTCTTTTTCTAATAGGACACCTGTTGGTATTGAGGCAGAGTCAAATGCTCCGGAACCATCAAAAATATAAGCGAATGTTTTACGGTATGTATCTACTGGGAACGTTTTTTTTACTCCAGGTGGAACATAAATATCTAAATATTGAGGATCTGCAGCTATCCCGTCTACTGGCCCAGTCTTACCCCAAAAAGAACCAACTATTACTTTAACTCTAGTACCATCATCCTCAAATATTTCTGGAATTTCACCACTGTTTACATCTTGGTAACGTGGGTTAGTCATTTTTAATTCACTGGGTAAATTTGCCCACAATTGGAATCCATGCATTTGACCTTTTGAGTTTCCTTTAGGCATTTCCTGATGAAGAATGCCTGAGCCAGAGGTCATCCATTGTATGTCACCGGCGCCCAGTGAACCAGAATTACCTAATGAATCGGCATGATCTACGTTGCCTTCAAGTACATAGGTAATAGTTTCTATTCCTCTATGTGGATGCCATGGAAAACCTTTTTCAAAAGATAGTGGGTTATCATTACGAAAGTCATCAAAAAGCAAAAAAGGATCAAGTTCTGTTGGGTCTGTAAACCCAAATGCTCGATATAACTCAACACCGGCACCTTCCATAGTTTTTATCGCTTCTGAGATAGACTTTACTGCGCGTATAGACATGTTTTTTTCCCATTTTTTTTTAAGGATAAATTAATCTATCTTTTATCCAATATATATTTTTGAAATTTATTGTTTCCATATAAATGCGATTAATAAAATTCTAATGTGAATATTAAAAATTGATGCTACATCATAGATAACAATTTATTATTAGGAAATAATTATGAAATATCTACATACAATGGTTCGCGTTAGTAATATTGAAGAAAGTTTAGATTTTTGGTGTAACAAGCTAGGGCTAATTGAAACACGACGTATAGATTTTGAAAAAGGCCGTTTCACACTAATATTTTTAGTTGCTTCAGATGATCAAGAAAGTTCAAATGAAACAAAGTCTCCAGAATTAGAATTAACTTATAACTGGGATGGTGATGAAACTCTTGAAACTGGACGAAGTTGGGGACATTTGGCATATAAAGTGGAAAATATATATGAAACTTGCCAAAACCTTATGGATAAAGGTGTTATAATTAACCGTCCACCTCATGATGGACACATGGCGTTTATTAAATCACCTGATAATGTTTCCATTGAATTAATCCAAAAAAATGGTTCGTTGCCGCCACAGGAACCTTGGGTAAGTATGAAGAATACTGGTAGCTGGTAATTTTCGGAAAGTTTCATAATGAGAAAATCAGTTCGGTATATCTTAAATGGGCTTACTTTACCTGTTTTTGTAGTTGATCCTGATCGTAAAATCAGTTTCATTAATAAATCTGCAAAAATGAGATATCATGAAGCATATACTGGGCAATTTTTTAATGAATTAATTACATCAAAGAAATGTCTTGATGCACTAGAGTTAGTTTTAAACGGTGAACCAAATGCAACTGCTAATGTCATCTTGCAGGAAGTAGTTCCAACATCGTTTAGAGTATCTTTGTCTCGTTTAGATGCAGATAGTGAACCTTTACCAAGTTGTGTCTTAAGTTTTGAAGATATTTCTCATATTCAAGAAGCCGAACAAATGCGGCATGATTTCGTGGCAAATGTCAGTCATGAGCTTCGCTCACCTTTGACCGCACTATCGGGTTTTGTAGAAACTCTGCAAGGTGCTGCAGCAAATGATAAAGTTGCTAGAGAACGGTTTTTGGATATGATGTCAAATGAAGCCGATCGAATGGCTCGCTTAATAGGTGATTTGTTATCATTGTCAAAACTCCAAGCGAGTGAACGTGTTGCGCCAACAGATCGAGTTGACCTTTTTAGGATACTTTCAAGTGTTTCATCTTCACTCAGTGGTTTGGCTGATGCTAATAAAGTCAAATTAAAGTTAGATTTTTCAAATTCTATGCCACTTGTAACTGGTGATAGTGATGAGTTGACTCAAGTTTTTCAAAATTTGATAGAAAATGCTATAAAATATAGTGGTAATGGTTCAACTGTTTCAGTTTCTTTTGCCCCACCCAAACAAGGGAAAAGTCACCTATGTATTATGGTTGAAGATACTGGTGAGGGGATAGAACCTACGCAAATACCAAGACTAACAGAAAGATTTTATAGGGTAGATAAAGGAAGATCACGAGCACAGGGTGGAACTGGGCTGGGCCTTGCTATTGTTAAGCATATTTTAATCAGACATAGAGGATGGCTGAAAATTTCTTCTCAACTTGAAAAGGGAAGTATATTTGCTGTCTATTTGCCAGTTTCAAAGGAAAAGGACTAACTTCATGCAACACCAGCTTGTATGAGCATCAGCATACTTATTAAGCCGATAGGTTTACCATTATCTAAAACAAAAGCAGCTGAAATATGCTTCTGTTCTAAAACACTCAAAATTTTTGCACATGACTGATTTTGTTTGAAAGAAATAAAACTTTTTGTCATTATTTCTTTTCCGTATGTTCCAAACATCACATCTTTCATTGAGCCATCAGAATTTTTTGCAATATAACGACGAACATCGCCATCCGTGATTATGCCAGACATTTGACCAAATTCATTTTCAAGGCCTACAATGCCATAACCTTTTTTGCCAATCAAATCTAATATATCTGAAAAAGGAGAATTCTCTGATATGATGGGTAACTTATCTTCAGTATGCATCAAATCTTTCACAGGCATCAATGCAGCCCCTAATTTTCCTCCTGGGTGAAAATTGAAAAAATCTTCTTCAGAAAAACCTTTTTCCTTTAATAAAGTGATTGCAAGGGCATCACCAAGTGCAAGTTGTATAAGTGTGGATGATGTTGGAGCTAAGTTATGTGGACAGCTTTCTTTAACTTTCGGTAATTCTAATAAAATATCTGCAGCTTTTCCTAATGTGCTGTTTGCATTTGCAGTAAATGCAATAATTGGAACTCCAAAACGTTTTCCATACCTAATGATATCAACTAATTCACGGCTTTCCCCAGAAAATGACATAAGTAATAATACATCATCTTCGCAAACCATGCCTAAATCCCCATGGCTTGCTTCGGCGGGGTGAAGAAAAAGAGATGGAGTACCAGTCGATGCAAATGTAGCAACTAATTTTTTTCCTATAATACCGCTCTTTCCCATTCCAGAAATAACCAGTCGCCCATTTATTTCATGAATTAAATTTACTGCAGCTTCTAATTGTTCAGTGAATTTTTCATCTTCTAAACTGCTGGTTAAAGTCGACATGGCATTCGTACCAATTAATAAACATTCTTCAAATGTTGATTTGATTGTCATAAAATTATCCCATTAGCATTTCATTTTAACTATCACACTCAAAATGGATTTAAAATCCATGAATTGCATATTAACCAAGAATTGGAAGTATGATGTTGAATCACTTCGCTGAGTAAATTGATTGCAAAGAGGAGCTAATTTTGTTGATATAAAATCAATGTTATAAATTATGATAACTGTAAATAATAATTGGGTTTTTATAATGCAAAAAGATGTTTATGATCCTTCAATACCTGATGGCCAAAATAGTACTATTAAAAACCCAATATCTTATGACGGGACAGGAGAAATTGGAAAGAGATATATAATTCCTGCTAGGCAAGGACGTGCTGTCCGTCTGAAGAAAAATCAAAGTATTTTAATCTATAACACAAAAGGAAATCAGGTATGTGATTTCTTTGCACTTATTGATGGTGCTGGCTCAGAGTTTCTCTCAATGGAACATACTCGGACTTCTTTAGGACGCGTTTATGTTCGAACAGGAGATACATTAGTAACCAACCGCCGACGGCCACTAATTAAAATAGTTGAGGATACTTCACCAGGTATACATGATATCTTGATCGCTTGTTGTGATCATGAGCGATATCAGCAACTTGGTGCATCTAGTTATCATGATAATTGTGCTGATAATTTTCGAATGAGCTTATTAGCAATAAATGTACAGATAAAACACATACCAAGTCCGTTCAATATTTGGATGAATATACCTGTTACAGGCAATACTGGTGAATATAGTTGGGAAGCACCAGTTTCGTCTGCAGGAGATTTTATAAAGCTATCAGCCCATGAGGACTGTATTGTTGTTATGTCTGCATGTCCTCAGGATATGACACCTGTGAATGGCATCGGTGTGTTACCTGCTGAGCTAGAATTTGAGTTAGAAAATTAACAATATTGTTTATTGGTAAAGATGTTGGTGGAGCCTAGGAGGATCGAACTCCTGACCTCTTCGCTGCCAGCGAAGCGCTCTCCCAGCTGAGCTAAGGCCCCATTGATGCATACAAAAATGTTTGCATATAGTTCCCGCATTTATTGTAGTAAGTGCGGGAATTAATTAGCTATCGTCATCTGGTGATGCAACACCTGCAACTTCTTCTAATGGCACAGTGTCTGCGTCATCATCGTCGTCTAATACATCATCTCCAAGATCAACATCTGATACATCATCATCATCTAGCACATCAACGTCATCAACTAAATCGTCATCTGTTGCTTCTTTGATAGATGCTTTATCTGCTTTATCAGAAAGAGACGCCTTAGATTTATCTTCAGTAAAAAAAGATAACGGGTACTCTGTCCCAGTGTATGGGCTTACTATTGGATCTTTGTTTAAGTCATAAAACCTTTTACCGCTTTCAGGGCAAAGACGTTTTACGCCCCATTCTTCTTTGGGCATAGGATGTTCCCTCTCAAAAAATTTTCGAAATTCTGATGGCGAATTGCCACATCAGGGCAAGCTTGTCAAAGGTCTATCTTAAAAAAAGATAACTAAATGGCATTGCATTGCTTAATTGAGCGAATATTATGAAAAAATGAATGATTTTTTATTAATTGGTGATCCACCTATTGAAGTATATTTGCGAAACAATTCATTGGCTAAGAGATATTCTCTTAGGATATCGAATAAAGATAATAAAGTAAGTTTAACTTTACCAAGATGGTCAAATCTCAAAGAAGCAAAAGAATTTGCTCAAAGCCAAGAAGAATGGATGCGAAAACATTTATCACAGCAACTAGAGCCTATCCAAATTAATTTTGGAAAATATACGTTATTAGACGGAAAAAAAATTCTTATTCGACATGGATCTGGTAAAGCTGTCAGGGTTTTTAATGATGAGTTGTTTGTGCCGGGAAGAGATGAAGAATTGTGTGGAAAGTTGAGAGCTTTTTACAAAACTTTAGCACGAGAAAGATTAATGAAATCTTCTGATTATTTTGCAAAAATATTGGGCTGTAAAATAAAATCAATTACTTTACGAGACACAACTACCCGATGGGGATCTTGTACTTCCAACGGAAGGTTGATGTATTCTTGGAGACTCATGATGGCTCCCCCTGAAGTGCAAGATTATGTTGCAGCTCATGAAGTATGTCATTTAATAGAGATGAATCATTCACCTGATTATTGGAAATTAGTTGAAAGTGTTGTTCCAACTTATAAATCAGATCGATCATGGCTTAAGATAAATGGTAATTTGTTACATCAATATATGCTTTAAATTTATTTAAATTTGTGATCACATGAAGTATGAATGAACTTGATCTGTCATTAACTAGTCATGAAGCTGTCTATAGGGCGCTTAGGGTAATGATTATGCATGGAGAACTTGAGCCAGGCCAGTCACTTACAATTCGAGGTTTAGCTTCAAACTTTGGTGTTTCTATGACGCCTGCAAGAGATGCAGTTCGTCGTTTGAGCGCTGAAGGTGCATTAAGTATTTCATCTACTGGAAGGGTCGGTACACCGGAGTTATCAAACGAAAGGATTGAAGAATTAGCATCAATTCGAGCACTTTTAGAGCCAGAACTTGCATCACGCGCCCTGCCTCGGGCTCATTTGAACTTGTTGGAAAGGCTTAGCAATATTAATAGTTCAATTGATCAAGCAATTGTTAAAGATGATGCTGTTGATTACATTAGGCGAAATTTAGAATTTCATAGAACATTATATTTACGCGCTCAAGCCCCTGCAATGTTAGCTCTAGTCGAAACAGTTTGGTTACAATTAGGCCCAACAATGCGATCTTTATATTCACAATTACAAAGACGAGAAGCGTCTCACAACCATCGACTAGCAATTGCAGCATTAAAAGTAGGTGATGAGCCGAGTCTAAAGCTTGCGATCAGAGCAGATGTTACTCAAGGATTACGAATGCTTACAAATGAATGAATATTAATTCACTTAATGCTATTGATTAATGAGCTAACTTAAGCATGGATTGCGCCATCTCCACACGCAAGGGCAGCCTCACGGATTGCTTCTGAAAATGTTGGATGTGCGTGGCAAGTCATGGCTATATCTTGAGCTGATGCTCCAAATTCCATTGCGACGCATATTTCGTGGATTAAGTCACCTGCAGCGGGTCCAATTAAATGACAGCCTAAAATTCGATCTGTATTAGCATCTGCTAGTATTTTCACAAATCCTTCCCCTTGGAAAACTGCTTTTGCTCTACCATTGCCCATGAAACTAAACTTTCCAACTTTGTATTTTATTCCGGCACTTTTAAGTTCTTCTTCAGTTTTGCCAACATTAGCGACTTCTGGTGTTGTGTAGATTACCCCAGGTATTACTTCGTAGTTTACGTGGCCATGTTTTCCAGAAATGACTTCTGCAACAGCCATACCTTCATCTTCTGCTTTATGAGCTAACATTGGACCAGAAATAGCATCTCCAATTGCATAGATTCCATCAACAGAAGTCTGCCATTTTTTATCTGTTTTGATTTGCCCGTTGTCAGTTAACTCGCCGCCAATTTCAAGAAAGTTTAGCCCATCTATAAAAGGTTTTCGTCCCGTTGATACTAGAACAATTTCAGTTTCTAACTTTGTAACTACATCTGATTTTTTGTAAGTAACATTCGCTTTGGTTTTAGTGCATTTTACAGCTTCAACTGCAGCACCTAATATGAATTTCAATCCTTGCTTTTTGAGAACTCTTTGAAAATTCTTTGAAATCTCCATATCCATTCCGGGTGTAATATGATCCATATATTCAATTATAGTTACATCCGTACCAAGCCTAGAATAAATACTGCCCATTTCAAGTCCAATTACTCCTGCACCAATTACAATCATTGATTTTGGAATCTTTGATAATGATAAAGCACCTGTTGAAGTAACAATACGATTTTCATCAATTTCTACATTAGGAATTGATGATGGTTCTGATCCACTTGCAATAACAATGTTTTTTGCATCATAGATTTTTTCATCCACAGAAACCCGGTTTTTATTAACAAATTTGGCCCATCCTTTAAGCCAATCTATTTTATTTTTCTTTAATAAAAATTCTATACCTTTTGTATTTTGAGAAATTACATCATTTTTGTAATTTTGCATTTTATTAAAATCAATTTTTGGATTACTTGTAATCAATCCCATTTTTTCAAAATTATGAGTGGCTTCATGATATGAATGAGATGCGTGCAATAGAGCTTTTGATGGAATGCAACCAACATTTAAACAAGTTCCTCCCAAGGTATCTCTACCCTCAACAATTGCAGTTTTGAGCCCTAATTGTGCACATCGGATGGCACTAACATAGCCTCCTGGTCCGCTGCCAATCACGATTACATCATAATTTGTCATTGAGGGCTATCCTTTCGAATTTTGATGCAAATATCGATTTTTAACATCTGTTTTTTGAATATTTTCAACTTTTAAAGATCCATTAATAATCTGCGAGGATCTTCTAATGCTTCTTTTACGCGTACCAGGAAAGTGACTGCACCTTTACCATCTACAACGCGATGATCATATGACAATGCCAAATACATCATTGGTCTTATTGCAATGTTATCATTAATTACAACTGGTCGTTTTTGGATTGTATGCATACCTAGTATGCCTGATTGAGGTGGATTAAGAATTGGAGATGACATCAATGAGCCATAAACTCCTCCATTTGAAATTGTAAATGTTCCACCTTGCATTTCTGCCATGGATAATTTTCCACTCCTTGCTCGAGCACCTTTTTCTGCGATGGCTTTTTCAATATCAGCAAATGACATTTGATCAACATCATTAATTACTGGGACTACAAGCCCTGTTGGCGTTCCGGCTGCTATGCCCATGTTTACATAGTTCTTATATACGACATCATTTCCGTCGATTTCAGAATTTACTTCTGGAATTTCTTTTAGTGCATGACAACATGCTTTTGTAAAAAATGACATAAACCCAAGTTTCACACCATGTTTTTTCATGAACATATCTTTATATTCTGCCCTGAGATCCATCACTGAAGTCATATCAACTTCATTATATGTAGTTAACATAGCTGCAGTATTTTGGCTTTCTTTTAATCTTCTTGCGATGGTTTGGCGCAAACGTGTCATTGTCACGCGTTCTTCACGTGGGTCATTTTGTCGGGGTTTAACAGGAGAACCAATCTTTTGTGAGAGAATAGGGCTGGCGATTGCATCTAAAACATCACCCTTCATTATTCTACCGTCTCTGCCAGTACCTGATACATTCTTAATATTATTCTCTTCCATTAGTTTTTCTGCGGAAGGAGCATTTTTGACACTATTTTTTTCTGGGTCAGAAGGAGTATCATCTGGTGTTTTGGCAGAAATTTCTTCTGTTTTTATATTAGAAATTGATCCTTCTGAAATTTGTGCAAGAAGAGCATCAACGCCAACGGTCACGCCTTCATCAGCTACTATTTCTGAAAGAATACCACTTACAGGAGCGGCAACTTCTACTGTAACTTTATCTGTCTCTAGTTCACATATCATTTCATCTTGAATTACTGGATCACCAGCTTTTTTGAACCACGTGGCTAATGTTGCCTCAGTCACACTTTCACCTAATGTCGGTACGCGTACTTCAGTCATTGAGTTATCCTTTCAAAGTTAACGCTTGATCAATTAGCGTCATTTGTTCTTTTTTGTGAGTACTTGCTAGTCCAGTCGCAGGTGCTGCAGCAGCTTTTCGGCCAATATATTTTGGCCTAGTTTGTTTAGAGCCTATTTCTATTAGATTGCGCTCAATATGAGGGTTTATAAACGACCAAGCACCTTGGTTTTCTGGTTCTTCTTGACACCATATTATTTCAGCATTTTTAAAGCGTTTTAATTCTTTTTGTAACGCAATATTGGCAACTGGATAAAGCTGTTCTAGCCTCATTAAATATATGTCATTTATATTTCGATCATCTCGTTCAGCTAGGAGGTCGTAGTAAACCTTTCCTGAACATATCACTACTCGTTTTATATTTTTATCAGTTAGAAGGTTTGTTTTTGATTTTCCCTCTTGTGCATCATCCCATAATACACGGTGGAAACTTGATTTTCCTACAAAATCATCAATTCTTGAAACTGCATGTTTATGTCTTAACAGAGATTTAGGCGTCATTAAAACTAATGGTTTTCTGTATGTGCGGTGCATTTGCCGGCGTAAAATATGAAAGTAATTTGCAGGAGTTGTTACGTTTGCAATTACCCAATTGTCTTCTGCACAATTTTGTAAGAATCGCTCAGGGCGAGCAGATGAGTGCTCTGGTCCTTGACCCTCCATCCCATGTGGCAGCAACATGACTAACCCTGACATACGTAGCCATTTTGATTCTCCAGTACCAATGAATTGATCAAACATGATTTGTGCACCATTCGCAAAGTCTCCAAACTGAGCTTCCCAAAGTGTAAGCGCATTAGGTTCTGCAAGGGAGTACCCATATTCGTATCCTAAGACTGCATATTCCGATAGCATACTGTCGATGACTTCATAATGCCCTTCTTGATCATTACGTATGTTATTTAATGGATAGAACTTTTCACCTGTATTTTGATCTAAAATACCTGAATGTCTGTGACTGAATGTTCCACGTGTACAATCTTGTCCAGATAAGCGAATTGGGAAACCTTCGATTTGTAATGAGCCAAATGCTAGGGCTTCACCTGTTGACCAATCAATATTTTCTCCTGATGAAATCATTTTTGATTTTGCATCTAGAATTCTCGAAATTGTCCTATGTGTGTTCCAACTATTTGGTAGGCGAGTAAGTGCTGATCCAATTTCATTAAAACGTTTTTTTGTAATCGCTGTTTTCCCTCGCTGATATTCAGGATCTTTCGATTGCAGATGCTTCCACCTTCCATCTAACCAGTCAGCTTTGTTTGGTTTGTAGACTTTTCCAGCCTCGAATTCTTCATTTAAGCGCATTTGGAACGCTGCTTTCATATCCTCAATTTCGCCTTCGGGAATTAAGCCATCTTTAACGAGACGCTCTGTGTAGATCGATAATGATGTTTTATGCGTTTTAATTTTTTTATACATTTGAGGTTGAGTGAACATAGGTTCATCACCTTCATTATGACCAAACCTTCTGTAACAAAATATATCCAGTACAACATCTTTGCGAAATTTTTGTCTAAATTCTGTTGCAACTTTAGCGGCGTGTACTACTGCTTCTGGGTCATCGCCATTGACATGAAAAATGGGCGCTTCAACCATCAAAGAAATATCTGTTGGATAGGGTGATGAGCGACTATCATGTGGTGAAGTTGTAAATCCTATCTGGTTGTTTACAACAATATGCATTGTCCCACCAGTTATATGCCCTTTTAATCCTGACAAGCCAAAACACTCTGCGATGACACCCTGTCCAGCAAACGCTGCATCACCGTGGAGAAGCACAGGCATTACAGCGCCACGATCTCGACCATGTTGATCACCTTTAGCCCTAGCTTTGCCAAGAACAACAGGATTAACAGCCTCTAGATGCGATGGATTTGCGGTGAGTGAAAGATGAACAGAATTTCCATCAAATTCTCTATCTGATGAAGCGCCAAGATGATATTTAACATCCCCAGAGCCTTCTACATCATCTGGTTTGTATGAGCCACCAAGGAATTCATTGAATATAGCACGATAAGGTTTCGACATAACATTAACTAAAACATTCAAGCGTCCTCGGTGTGGCATTCCAACAATAATATCTTTGACACCTAATGCGCCACCTTTTTTGATAATTTGTTCCATTGCTGGGATTAAGGACTCTGCTCCATCTAGACCAAAACGTTTTGTGCCTGAGTATTTAACATGGCAAAACTTTTCAAAACCTTCAGCTTCAACCATTTTGTTTAAAATTGCTTTTCTACCTTCTTTTGAGAAAAAACGTTCTTTATCCCAAGATTCTATTCTTTCTTTCAGCCATGATGCTTCATCTGGATTGGAAAGGTGCATATATTGTAACGCAAATGTTCCACAATAAGTTGTAAGTAATTTTTCAATTATTTGACGCATCGTAGCAGACTCAAGGCCTAACACATTGTCTAAATATATAGGTCGGTCCATATCAATTTCATTGAAACCATAATATCTTGGATCTAACTCTGGATGTGGATCTTTTGTGCGTAAACTTAAAGGATCTAGATTAGCAATTAAATGGCCACGAATACGATAGGCTCGTATGATCATAAGAGCTCTCATACTGTCGAGGACAGCCTGTTGAATGTCAGAGTCTGAAAATGATTTCCCATTTTTCAGAGCATTCTCTTGAATTTTGTCCCCTGCAATATTAGGATCTTCAGCCCACTGGCCATCAAGAGCTGAGGTTAATTCATCGTTTGGAATTGGTGGCCAATCAGGGCGTGACCATGAAGGCCCTGATGCTTCTGCAACAACATCAGAAATATCATCTGCTAATTCTGAAAAGAAATCTTGCCAAGATGTGTCAACTGAACTGGGATTTTCTACATATTGTGCATATAGTTTTTCTACATATTCTGCATTATGCCCTTGTAGAAATGAAGAAGCATGTAGTTGTTCGTTTGTCAGCTTATCAGTCATTTGTTTCACCTAACCAAAATTAATTTTCTACAAAATCCATTTGAATACTAGGCCTGAGAAGGCCAATTAATTTATTTCACCCAATTGCATTTAAAACAGCTTCACCCAATCCAGCTGGACTGTCAGCTACAACAATCCCTGCCTGTCGCATTGCTTCAATTTTTGAGCCTGCGTCACCCTTACCCCCGGCAACGATGGCTCCAGCGTGGCCCATTCTTCGACCTGGAGGAGCTGTGACACCAGCTATAAAACCTGCAACGGGTTTTTTGCGACCTTTTTTGGCTTCATCAATCAAAAACTGAGCAGCTTCTTCTTCAGCACTTCCACCAATTTCCCCAATCATAATGATTGAATGTGTCTCTTCGTCTGCCAAAAATAGTTCAAGGATGTCTATGAATTCTGTACCTTTAATTGGATCTCCGCCAATTCCAACGGCACTAGACTGGCCTAAACCTGCATTCGTTGTTTGAAAAACTGCTTCATATGTTAAAGTTCCAGATCGTGATAAAACTCCAACAGATCCTTTTTGGAAAATCGAACCGGGCATAATTCCAATTTTGCATTCATTTGGTGTCATTAGTCCTGGACAATTACCACCTATCAATCTTGAATTTGAATTTTCTAGTTTATTTTTTACTCGAACCATATCCATCACAGGGATACCTTCGGTTATGCATGTTATTAAATCTATATCTGCATCGATGGCTTCTTCGATTGCCGCGGCTGCACCTGCTGGTGGAACATAAATTACTGAAGCTGTAGCGCCTGTTGCGGCTTTACCTTCAGCAACACTCGCAAATATAGGTAATTCTTTCCCATTTGATGATGCCCAATTGGTGCCACCTTTCTTTGGGTGTGTACCACCAACCATTTGTGTATCAAAGTATGACAGTGCTTGTTCAGTATGAAAAGTGCCTGTTTTGCCAGTTAATCCTTGTACAAGAATTTTTGTTTCTTTGTTTATAAGTATAGACATCTGATTAACCTTTCACGGCTTTAACAATTTTGGCTGCTGCATCATCAAGATCATCTGCAGCAATCACATCAAAAGGACTGTTGTTAATTATATCCTTGCCTTCTTGAACTTTTGTACCCTCCAACCGAACAACCAATGGAACGCTTAAGCCTACTTCTTTTACAGCTTCAACTACACCTTCGGCGATAACGTCACAGCGCATTATGCCTCCAAATATATTTACTAGAATACCTTTTACATTAGGGTCTGAGGTGATAATTTTAAATGCTGCTGTTACTTTTTCTGCAGTTGCACCACCACCAACATCTAAAAAGTTTGCTGGTTCGGCACCTTTTAATTTAATGATATCCATTGTCGCCATGGCTAAGCCAGCACCATTAACCATACAACCAATTTCACCGTCCAAAGCAATATAGCTAAGGTCATATTGTGACGCTTCTAACTCTTTAGCATCTTCTTCTGTTTCATCACGCAATGCTAAAATATCTGGTTGACGAAATAATGCATTACCATCAAAAGCCATTTTGGCATCTAGACATTTTAAACCACCATCTTCCATGACTATTAGTGGATTGATTTCTAGCATATCCATGTCTTTCTCAACAAACATGCGGTACAAATTGGATGTAAGTTCAATACATTCATCAATATTTTTACCTGCTAATTTTAAGGCATTAGATACCTCAGCTCCATTTTCTTTTGTAAAGCCAGTTGATGGATCAATTGTCACAGTTATGATCTTTTCAGGAGAGTTTTCTGCGACAGCTTCAATATCCATACCGCCTTCAGTCGAAGCCACAAAAGCAATTCTAGAAGTGGCACGGTCCAATAATACTGCCAGATATAGTTCTGTTTCAATATCTGAACCATCTTCTATGTAAATTCTGTTAACTTGCTTGCCTGCTGGACCAGTTTGATGCGTAACCAGCGTATTACCAATCATTTTTTCTGCTTCTGAAGTTGCCTCATCAATTGAAAATGTTAACCTAACACCTCCTTTTTCGCCTGCTGCGGGTTCCTTGAATGATCCTTTGCCTCGACCTCCTGCGTGTATTTGTGCCTTAACTACCCATAAAGGGCCATCAAGTTCGCTTGCTGCAGATCGTGCCTCTAAAGCGTTATAGACTGGCCGTCCCTCAGATACTGGGCATCCGTATGATTTTAATAATTGTTTAGCCTGATATTCATGAATGTTCATCGCAAATTGCTCCATAGGGCGGTGATATATTTTTTTAATACAGTAAAAAATGTATGCTAAAAGATAAAAAACTTATTTTTGGGTAAATGTACAGTTTTTTCGTTATTTTGTGATCACATAATAAATTACTGTGATCACAAAATAATTTACGTGATCGAAAGTTATATAATATTTGAAAAATCCAAAAAAAAACACGCCCTAATGGACGTGTTTTTCAAAGTATATCTTTTAATATTTATGCAAGTGTTGGATCTATTGCTATACAAGCCTCAACAAGTCCCTTTACAGCATTCACCGACTTATCAAAACCTGCCTGTTCTTCTTCATTAAGTTTAATGTCAACAATTCGTTCAACACCTGCGGCACCGATTACAGTAGGAACGCCCACATATGTATCGTTTAAACCATATCCAGATGAAACATGGGCAGCACATGGAAGTAAACGTTTCTGGTCCTTTAAAAATGCTTCTGCCATTTCAATTGCTGATGCGGCTGGCGCATAATAAGCTGACCCTGTTTTTAATAACCCAACAATTTCAGCTCCACCGTCTCTTGTGCGCTGAACTATTTCATCAAGTTTTTGTTGTGTAGTCCATCCCATTTCAATTAAGTCTGGTAAAGGAATGCCTGCAACTGTTGAATATCTAGTTAAAGGAACCATTGTATCTCCATGGCCACCTAAAACAAATGCAGTTACGTCTTTAACAGAAACATTAAACTCTTCTGCAAGAAAGTGACGGAAACGTGCACTATCTAATACACCAGCCATACCACATACCATTTCAGTTGGCAGGCCACTGAATTTTTGAAGTGCCCATACCATTGCATCAAGAGGGTTAGTTATACAAATCACAAACGCATTTGGCGCATGTTCTTTGATACCTTCACCTACTGATTTCATAACTTTTAAATTTATTCCAAGTAGATCATCGCGCGACATACCGGGCTTACGTGCGACACCAGCTGTTACTATGCAAACATCTGCTCCAGCAATGTCAGAGTAATCTGTTGTACCTGAAATTTTTGCATCATACTTATCGACAGGACCTGCTTCAGAGATATCTAGTGCCTTACCTTGTGGAATACCGTCAGCAATATCAAATAAAACTACATCACCTAATTCTTTCAAAGCTGCAAGGTGAGCGAGTGTACCACCAATCATACCTGAGCCGATTAGTGCAATTTTTGAGCGCGCCATTAGTAATCTCCATTTTGATAAAATTTCGCCCTCCTGCTAGTAGGAAAGCGCCTTGAGAGCAAGTAAGATATTAATTTTTTTATCTGTACTGACTAATTTTGGTGTATTTGTTGTTGAATATGATGGAATTTGTTCTAATTAGTCAATTATATATAAGAAGAGCATCTAAATTAGAAAGCACTTAATATGATCGCATATCGATTATTAACTCATGAAGACACATCTGCTTTTTGCCACAAGGTTACAAAAGCACTTTCTGATGGCTGGGAGTTATATGGTGACCCTCAGTATACTTACGATGAAAAATGGTCTGTTATGAGATGTGCGCAAGCAGTGATAAAGAAAAGTAATATTGAATACAAAAGAGAATTGAAGCTAAGCGATTTGTGATCACAGAAACAAAAAAAATACACACATTCCGAATAATACTAAAAAATGTCCTATTTGTGCTGTGATATCTAAAAAAATTAATATAACGAATGACTAAATCGTGACTTAAGGGAGCATAACATGTCAAAACGAGTTAAAGGCAATAGGCCTCTATCGCCTCATTTGACTATTTACAGGCCTCAAATGAGTTCAATCTCATCCATATTGGTTCGTATATCAGGTGTCTCACTTGCTTTGGGCTTTATACTTGTGACTTCATGGCTTTTGGCAGCATCAACAAGTATCAAATATTTTGACTGTATTAATGATATGCTCACAAGTTGGTTTGGATTGATAATTTTGACTGGTTCAGTATGGGCCCTATGTTATCATTCTCTGGGTGGAATAAGACACCTCATATGGGATATGGGTTTTGGATTTGATTTGAAAACTGCAGACCGCATGGGATGGATAGTAATTTTAGGAAGTTTTGTCTTAACCTTTGTCGTCATATTTTATAGCGGAGCATTATCATGAATTTCAAAACTGATAGAGCAAAAGTTTTAGGCTTAGGATCTGCAAAATCAGGTGCAGATCATTGGTTTGGTGAACGATTGAAATCCGTAGCTCTAATACCATTAACAATTATTTTTGTTTTAATAATTGCTCCACTTATTGGGAGTGATCATGCAAGTGTTGTTGCATCTTTTGAGAATCCTTTAATAAGTATATCATCAATTCTTTTCTTTTTGGTTACATTTAAACACCTTGAAGAGGGGCTCCAAGTGGTAATTGAAGACTACGTTCATTCAAAAGGAATCCTCTTATTTTTGATTATATTTAATAAGTTATTTTGTTGGACCTTTGGTCTTGCAGCAGTTTTTGCAATTTTAAAAATTACCTTTGCAGGTTAATCGGAGAATTTTGAATGTCATCATATGAATACATTGATCATGAATATGACGTAGTTGTTGTCGGTGCTGGTGGAGCTGGATTAAGAGCTACCTTAGGTATGGCAGAACAAGGTTTAAAGACGGCTTGTGTTTCCAAAGTATTTCCAACGCGTTCGCATACAGTTGCCGCTCAAGGTGGTATCGCTGCCTCGTTGGCAAATATGGATGTGGGTACATCTCCTAATGACCACTGGCAATGGCATATGTATGACACAGTTAAAGGATCTGACTGGTTGGGTGATACAGATGCAATGGAATATTTGGTTAGAGAAGCACCAAAAGCGGTCTATGAATTAGAACATTACGGAGTTCCGTTCTCAAGAACAGAAGAAGGAAAAATTTATCAACGACCATTTGGTGGTCATACAACTCAATTTGGTGAAGGTCCATCTGTTCAAAGGACATGCGCAGCTGCTGATAGAACTGGCCATGCAATTTTGCATACATTGTATGGTCAATCATTAAAACATAACGCTGAATTTTATATAGAATACTTTGCCACTGATTTAATAATGACGGAAGATGGTAGGTGCCAAGGTATCATTGCCTGGAAATTAGATGATGGAACAATCCATAGATTCAATGCCAAGATGGTTGTCTTGGCCACTGGAGGGTATGGAAGAGCATACTTTAGCGCCACTTCAGCACATACATGCACTGGCGATGGTGGTGGTATGGTTGCGCGTCAAGGATTAGCTCTACAAGATATGGAGTTTGTGCAATTTCATCCAACTGGAATTTATGGTTCAGGGTGTTTGATTACTGAAGGAGCACGTGGCGAAGGTGGATACTTAACAAATTCTGAAGGTGAACGATTTATGGAGCGTTATGCTCCTACATATAAAGATTTGGCTTCTAGAGATGTTGTTTCACGATGTATGACCATGGAAATTCGTGAGGGAAGAGGGATTGGACCTGATGGAGATCATATCCATTTACATTTAAATCATTTACCACCTGAAACTCTGGCTGAAAGGTTGCCGGGAATTTCTGAAAGTGCAAAAATATTTGCAGGAGTAGATGTGAACAAGGAACCTATTCCTGTATTACCAACAGTTCACTACAATATGGGTGGAATTCCGACAAATTATTGGGGTGAGGTCTTAGATCCAACAGCTAGTGAACACGACAGAATTTTACCAGGCTTAATGGCGGTTGGTGAAGCTGGTTGTGCATCTGTACATGGTGCTAATCGTCTTGGTTCTAATAGTTTGATTGATTTGGTAGTATTTGGACGAGCAGCTGCTATCAGAGCATCGAAAGTTGTAGACCCAAACACACCGAATGAACCTATAAATGAAAAATCAGTTGAAAAATCCATGGCACGTTTTGACGGTGTTAGACATGCAAATGGGTCTGTACCAACTGCAGAGCTAAGACTAGAAATGCAAAAAAATATGCAAGCTGATGCTGCAGTTTTCCGTACAAATGAGACACTCTCTGAAGGTGTTGATAAAATGGTCGAAGTGGCTAAAAAAGTTGCTGATTTAAATGTTACAGACCGTTCATTAATATGGAATTCTGATTTGATGGAAACCTTAGAATTGACTAATTTAATGCCTAATGCATTGGCTACTATCGTTGGCGCAGAGGCTCGCAAAGAAAGTCGTGGTGCACATGCTCATGAAAATTATTCTGAGCGTGATGATATTAACTGGCGAAAGCATACATTGTGCCGAGTTGATGATGAAAAAGTCGATATATCTTATAGAAATGTACATTTAGAGCCACTAACAAGTATAGAAGAGGGTGGGATCGATATGAAGAAAATTGCACCAAAAGCGCGAGTTTATTAGGTTTGCAGTATTTTGAATTAACATAATCTATCATTGCTTTGAAACACAGTTGAGATGACCAAACTAAATGAGTTGAAGAATTTAAAAGCTAGTGGTAGGTAAAAAGTATAAATAAAACTGTCATTGGCAGAAAAAAAGAATAACATATTAACAAGCAAAATAAATTTGCGAATGTAACCAAGGAAGGATACAAAATGAACGTATTGAAAATCACTGCAATTATCGCAGTAGCACTAACATTGACAGCATGTGCTGCAGATCAAGCAGCAAACACTGCAGTATCAACAGACGCAGCGTCTAGCAAACTTTAAGTTTCAAATTCAAAAATATTTTAGGGGCCGGATGTAATTAATCGGCCTCTAAAAATCTGTAATATCTAGATAAATTGTAAGACGGTAAAAAATGGTTGAACTCACACTCCCTAAAAATTCTAGAATGACAGTTGGCAAAACATGGCCAAAGCCTGAAGGTGCATCAAATATCCGTGCTTTTAAAATATATAGATGGAACCCTGACACAGGCGAAAATCCATCATTAGATACATACTTTTTAGATATGGATAAATGTGGTCCAATGGTATTGGATGCATTAGTCAAAATTAAAAGCGAAGTAGATCCAACTCTAACATTTAGACGTTCATGCCGTGAGGGAATTTGTGGTTCATGTGCAATGAATGTTGACGGCATCAATACGCTTGCATGTATCTATGGTTTGGATGAAATAAAAGGTGACGTGAAGATCTATCCATTACCGCATATGGAAGTTATAAAAGACCTCATACCTGATTTAACACATTTTTACGCACAGCATGCTTCGATTATGCCATGGTTAGAAACTAAAACGAATAAGCCTGCTGCAGAATGGCGACAATCTATCGAAGACAGAAAAAAACTAGATGGCCTTTATGAGTGCGTTATGTGTGCATGCTGCTCTACATCTTGCCCGTCTTATTGGTGGAATGGTGATCGATACTTAGGGCCTGCGGCACTTCTCCATGCATATAGGTGGATTATAGATTCTCGCGATGAGGCTACTGGAGAAAGGCTAGATGAACTCCAAGATCCTTTTAAATTATACAGGTGCCATACAATTATGAATTGTGCGAAAACTTGTCCTAAAGGCTTAAATCCTGCTAAAGCAATTGCTGAAATTAAAAAGAAAATGGTTGAAAGAACTATTTAAATAATCTGATTTTTGATCAAATTATAGTTCCATAGTCACATTATTATTTCCTTATTTTAAACACAATATTTAATAAGATTGACTGTTTGTTAATAGTGCTTATTTTTAAGGCCATGACACGCTTTGTATTTCTATTTATTACATGCATATATATATTTAGCATTCCAACGTTTATTCGCGCTCAGGATTGTGAAATATCAGCAGAAAATATTTTATTTTATAGCTGTAATGAAAAAGCTATTATTTCATTAAGATTCCACCCATTAGAATTGTCACATGATGCTGATAATATTCTTTCTGTTACTGGAGCATATTCAAGTGGAGACAGATTTGGTGTCGAAGGTCTTGCGTTTGATGGCCCGCGATTAGTGAGTTCGCGGTTTCAAGGATGGGATGGTATTTTTTTGGTGTCTCCAGATGGCACCCCATATGTATTTAATTCTAGTGATATTGACCTATGGAAAACTAACTTTGATCTTAAGGTTAAAAAAGACCGGAAAAAATTTATAGAACTCGCACAAGCAAAGAATTGGAGTATGATTCAATCTCATTTATTGATTTCAGATGGTGTTTTAGATTTATATGAAGTTGAAAATGCACGAAGATTTGTAAGGAGGATGTTCTTTACTAATCAATCGGGGTGGGGCGTTTATCAAACAAAAACATCTTTAACATTATTTGAAGCTGCAAATGAGATTAAATCATTAATAAATCCTGATATGGTTATAAATTTGGATATGGGGACTTACAATTACTGCCAACGATCTACAAATTTGGGACCAAAAGCATGTGGTGAATTATTAACAAACTCTGAAAATCTAACAAATTTAATAACAATAAAATTATTAGAAAAAAATTAGCAATATGTTTCTGGGCCAACATATTGGCTTACTGAATAACGGTCACCGTAAGCCCACCCTACTGGCAAAATATTTTCTATTTCATTCAATTGATCTTTAGATAAAGTTATCTCTGATGCGTTTACCCATTCCATTAAATGTTCACTAGTTCTGGTCGCTGGAATTGGAATGAGGTTTTGACCCCTACTTAAAACCCATGATAATGCTGCAGTAGCAGTTGTCATATTATTGTCGGAAGCCCAAGATCTAAAGTTTTTTAATATGGCTAAATTTTCTGATAGATTTGGTTCCATAAAACGTGGATTATTAATTCTTAAATCTGGTGATAGCATATTCTTTCTTTCAGCAGGACTATCTGTAAGCATTCCTCTGCCAAGTGGAGAAAAGGGTACAAATGATACATTCAATTCGGAGCAAGTCCTAATTAAGCCAAGATCAGGCAATCTTGACCAAAGAGAGTATTCGTTTTGGACTGCCATACATGGATGGATTCTATGAGCTTTTCGTAGGGTTGTCGGCGAAATCTCAGAAAGGCCATATCCACCAATTTTACCTGCTTCAATAAACTTAGTTAAAGTCTCCACAACTTCTTCAATTGGTCGGTTGGCTTCACGACGATGTATATAAAATAAATCTACATAATCAATACCTAGTCTCTGCAATGATTTATCAAGTGATTTAGTTAGATATTCTTTTGAATTATTGAATTGTCTTACGGGTTCAGTTTGAATTCCAGATTTAGTTGCAATTTTTATTTTTGCGTTTGTTTCTTTTAAGAACTGACCAATTAATTTTTCTGATGAACCAGATCCATAGACATCTGCTGTATCGAAAAAATCAATTCCATTATCGTATGCACTGGCGAGGCATTTTTGAGATGTTTTATCATCTGTAGGTCCAAAAAAACCTGTAATACTCATTGCACCAAAGCCAATTGCACTAACAGTCAAGCCATCATTGCCTAGTTTTCGAGTTTTCATGGAGATCTCCTTTTTTGTTAAATTAGCGTAAGTATAGGATATTACAATGTAATGTTTGTAAGATTTTGATCCTTATATATCCTAATTGTTTACAGAAACGAATTGCATGATATAAGGCGATAAATCTTAGATAAAGAGACAATTATGATAAAAGTTTTTGGACATAAAGCACCGGATACTGATGCAACAGCTTCTGCAATTATTTGGGCATGGTACATGAAGCAAAAGGGAATAAATGCGGTTCCTTATGTATTGGGTAAACCAAATACAGAAGCAGCATTTGTTATAAATTACTGGGGTTTTGATATACCTGATATTTTGAAAGATATTGAAAAAGGTGAAGACGTAATAATTGTTGATACTAACAACCCTGCTGAATTACCCAATAATATAAGTAATGCAAACATTATTGAAATAATAGATCATCATCTCTTAATAGGGGGTTTAAAAACAAATAAACCAATATCAATTACTATTAAACCATTGGCATCTACAGCATCAATAATGGCTGAAATGATGGGCGATGATTTAATACATGCACCAAAGGAAATAAAAGGTTTAATTCTTTCTTGCATTCTTTCAGATACACTAGAATTTAGAAGTCCTACTACTACCAATACTGATATTGAATTAGCAAAAAAATTATCAAGTGAATTAGATATAAAAATTTCTGAGTATGCTCGCAAAATGTTTGATGCTAAATCAAATGTATCTGATTTCTCGGATAAAGAGCTTCTGAGAATGGACTCAAAAGAGTATGAACTGAACAATGTAAAAATGCGTGTTTCTGTACTTGAAACAACAAGTCCAGCAATCATATTAGCTCGTAAAGACACTTTGATAGACGAAATGAGTGTTGTTTCTAAAGAAGATAATGTTGATCAAGTGTTACTTTTTGTTGTTGATATTTTGAACGAACAAGCAAATCTTTTGATACCAAATAATCAAGTAAAAGAAATTGCAGAAAAATCATTTAATGTGTCTGTAAAAAATGATGTGATAATCCTACCAGGAGTTGTCTCCAGGAAAAAACAGATTATTCCTAATTTGGTGGTTTGAAGAATAAATTATAGATACTAATATAATTATAAGGCTGGTATTTCCTATAAGATTTCCTGATAGTTAATAATAGGTAATGATCTATTTTTTATAAGGGCTTAGGCGATATAGTGATATATTCAGATGATCAAGCTGCAGCTTTTGACGCAGCATCAGAAGCATTGATGTCAGCGGGCATAGATTTAAAAAATGAAAATTTATTACCACAAAGTGAAAATAAAAATAAAATTTTAGCAATCTTAGGTAAAGCTGGGTCAGGGAAAACTTTATTATTGGCAGAATTAGCAGAAGCTCTTAGCAATGCTGGAGTAGAACTGATTTCAGGTGATTATGAAGGTAAGCCCAGGAAAGATCGAAGAACACTAGCTATTCTTGCGCCAACTAATAAGGCTGCAAGTGTGTTGCGAAATCGTGGAGTGCAAGCAACAACTATTCACCGAATTTTATATACTCCAATGTATGATCCTGAATATGAAAAGTTTTCAGAATGGCTCAGTGGTAATGATGAGCGCCCAGTAATTGAGGGTTTGAATGATATTGCATTAGAGAGAGCTGCTTTATTTTTTAAGAATAATAAATCTATTCCTGGTGCGCTTGCTGCTGCTGGATTGCGAGGTTCAGACTTTATAATTGGTTGGAAAAGAAGGGAGGAACCATTAGATATTGGCTTTATTGATGAAAGTTCTATGCTAGATGATCGGCAATTTGAAGATTTGCAAGAAATTTTTTCAACTCTTATTTTGTTTGGTGATCCGGCTCAATTGGCTCCTGTAGGTCAGTCAGGTGAAATGGCTTTTGAAAATGTACCAAAATCAAGACAATGTCATTTAACAAGAATTCACCGCCAAGCCGGTGATAGCCCTATCTTAGATCTGGCCCATTTACTATCAGAACCTAATCTGTCCTTCCAAGAATTTGAGCGCCAAATTGAAGAAATGTCTTTAAAAGATGATAGAGTCGTTTTGGCACAATCGGTTCAGTGTGATTTAATGTCACGATCTCCAGTTTTGGTTTGGCGAAATTCAACAAGGATTAGATTGATTCAAGCATTTCGAAATGCATATGAGGCGCCTGACGATCGGTTATTATCAGGTGAACCTTTAATTTGTGATGGTATTGAATTACCGATGAAACATAGAAAGAAACGTATTGATCTAGAGGCACGTGGATTAATTAAAGGAGCTCAATGCGTATATCTTGGTGATGGGCGAAAGCCAGGGTTTTCTAGGTTACATGTGATTGGTGCTGAAGACCCACAAGTTTCCGCTGCGAGTATTATTAAGATAGAGGCGCCAGACCAAGAAGAGCCTTTTATACCTTTTGCTGCACATATGGGTGCTGCATTCGTACATGGATCAGCTTGTACAATTCATAAAGCTCAGGGTTCCCAATGGAAGAATGTTCAAGTATTTGCCCCTGATTTGTTTGTGGCTGCTAAAATGGGGCGAGAAGAAGCTGGAATACAACTATGGAAAAGATTAGCGTATGTGGCAATTACGAGAGCTATTGATAAATTGTTCTGGGTTAAAGCATATAAATTAGCTCGCCCAACAACACCTTTACATACAGACGATTTGAGAAGCCAAATTTCAAACGAATTAACTTTAGAACCTATAGAATAATAATATTCTCAAAACTTACATGAGCGCTTAATCTAAAAAATAAGGTTCATCATCACCATGGAAACTATTAAAAATAAGATTGTCATTATTCCACCAGTTTTTACAAAATCAGCAACTCTATAACCTGCAGGTCCCATGATTAACGCATTTACTTGGTGCGTAGGTATTAAGAAAGAGTTTGAAGTTGAAATTGCAACTGTCATAGCAAATATTGCTGGATCACCACCTGAAGCAATAGCTATTGATACAGCCAATGGAACCAATAACACCGTTGCACCCACATTAGACATTATTAACGTGAATATTGTAGCAAGAATAGCAATTCCAACTTGAAGTGCCCAAATTGGCCATCCATCTAAAATTGCCAATACTCCTTGAGCAATCCATTCTGCAGTTCCTGTACTTTGAACTGCATGCCCTAAAGGAATTAAACCAGCTAATAAAAACACGGTGTTCCATCCAACTGATTTATAAGCTTCATCAATGCTTAGCACTCTGGATAAAATCATTCCTACTGCACCAACCAAAAGACATAAAGATAATCGCAATGGTGAAAACAATATAAGTGCAAGTGCGATACTGAAAAAGAAAACAGCCCATCCAACCTTTTTAGGCCGAAGTTCTTCTTGAGGGTAATCAGACGTTACAATTACGAAATTTTTATCTGATTTTAATCGTGTTAAAGCTTCCCATTGTGTTTGAACAACAAGTGTATCACCAGCATGTAATTCCATAACACCTATTCGACTCGGTTGGTGATCATCGGTTTCAACGTGACTATATGTTTCTTCACTTCGGTAAATTGCAAGAAGGGCCATTCCATATACTTTTCGAAATTGCATTTCCCGAGCGGTTTTCCCAATTACAGATGAATTTGGAGGAATGACAACTTCTGCAACTCCAGCTTTTGTTGGTACAAATTCTTCTGCAAATACGTCTAAGCGTGGCTTTACTTCTAAGCCGTAATCTTCACACATTTCTTGGATAACTTTTTTTCTGCCAAGAATTGCTAATCTACATGGTGGGGTAATTTTTGTATCTAATGTAGGCCCAACCCATCGTTTAGCATTATGATACGTTCCTATAACATATATATGGTGGGCATCCATTAGGTCACCCAGTGTCTCACCCATTAGTATAGAACCCTCAGGTACTACCACTTCTACGATATCAGCTTTTAACCCATAAATTCTTTTCAGATAATCCTTCATTGACTGGCCAGCAGATCCTGATGTTCTACCGCCTGATCCTGGTAATACCCATCGCCCTAGAAAAACAAAGTATAATATCCCCGTAACAACCAAGGCTAAACCAATTGGGGTAACAGAGAATAAACTAAATGTTTCCATTTTTAATTCATCAGGTAATTTTGAATTAGAAGTGATTATTAAATCATTGAGTAAAATCAAGGGTGAAGAACCAACCATAGTCATGGTTCCACCTAATATTGCACAAAATCCCATTGGCATTAATAACCTAGACATGGGTATCTCTGTTCGAGCTGATATACGGCTTACAACAGGTAAAAATAACGCTGCTGCGCCAACATTTTGTAAAAAACTTGAAATGAATCCAACAGTTCCAGATACGACAGGTATAATGCGTTTTTCAGTAGATCCACCAAACTTTAGTATGCGAGCGGCAACAGTATTCATTAAGCCAGTTTTATCTAATCCAGCCCCAATAATCATTACAGCAATTATAGAAATTACGGCGTTAGAAGCAAAGCCGTCAAATAAATGATTCACATCTGCAAGACCACTTAATGCGGGTATGTAACTAAGAGCACCTAATAGTACCATTACTAAAATAGCTGCTAAATCAACACGTACAACTTCTGAAATGAACAAAAATATTGTAAAGCCCAAAAGGCATAATACGGCAATCATTTCAATATTAAGAACTACTGTGTCCATTCATTTCTCCAAAAATTTATTGCTTTTTAAGTATGCATTATCGAAAGATGATATGTTTGGCATTAGAAAAGCGCAAAAATATTGAAAATATTTTATCCTTATTAGATTATTTATTTAATTGTGCTAAAATGCATAACATCTCAAATACAATTGAAATACCAAGCCATGAAGTTGCTCCTGATTGATCAAATGGTGGTGAAACTTCAACTAAGTCCATTCCAATTAAATTTACGCCACTAAGCTCTCTAACAACCTGTAATGCCTGAAAACTATTAGGCCCACCTACTTCAGGTGTTCCAGTACCAGGCGCAAAAGTTGGGTCAATAAAATCAATATCGTATGAACAATAAGTTTCATTGTTTCCGACAATATCTCGTGCTTGTTGCATGACATCTTTTATTCCGCGCTCAAATAATTCTTCAATCTGAATTATTGTAACGCCTTGGTGTCTTCCCCATTCAATATCTGCCCCATCATACATACTACCTCTAATGCCAATTTGGATGACTCGTTTAGGATCAAGCAAACCTTCTTCAATTGCGCGACGAAAGGGAGTGCCGTGTGTGTATTTATAACCATCAAAATAACTTTCAAAAAGATCTGTATGCGCATCAAAGTGTATCATTCCAACGGGAGCTGAAGAGGCCAGTGCTCTCAAAACTGGTAAGCTCGTCAAGTGATCACCACCAACAGTCATTGGTATGATTCCATTTGATTTAACTTTTTCATAAAACTCCGTAATACGGTTCATGCAGTCTTGAATGTCTGCAGGATTTACTGGTGCATCACCCAAATCAGCAAAATTTGCCAATTCAAAAGGTTTTATTCGCGTAGCACCATTCATAGCTCTTATCATTGTTGATAGATCTCGCATTTGGCGTGGTCCATGACGTGGTCCGGGTCTATTAGTAGTGCCAGCGTCCCATGGTACTCCAATTAACCCAAAGTCAACTTCATTGATATTTCGATCATTTAAGTCTAAATGGGGTAGGCGCATAAAGCTTGGAATTCCAGCAAAACGAGGTAATTCCATACCATCTACAGGTTGAAAAAAATTATTTTTAGGTGCACTCATTTGTATTCTCCTTAACTGTGAGAATATTTGCATTTTTTCAAAAACTACGCCAGTATTTTAATCATATATACTAGGAAAAATTATGAACAAAACAATTCTAATTACTGGTGCCAGCAGTGGTATCGGGGCTAATGTCGCAAAATTATTTTTAGATCGTGGCTGGAATGTAGGCCTAATTGCAAGAAGAGAACACAAGCTTGCAATAATTGCAAATAATCACGAAAACGCGTTGTGTATTAAATGTGATGTTGCCCAAGAAAAACAAATCAAAGATGCTTTTCAACTAACTGCGGATCACTTTGGAAAAATTGATGTTTTATTTAACAATGCTGGAATTTTTACTCCCCAAGCTCGCATTGATCAAATTGATATTAAAGATTGGCAAAAATCTCTTGATGTGAATTTGACTGGTATGTTTCTATCAGCACGAGAAGCCTTTAAACACATGAGAGAAAAAGGTGGCCGCATAATTAATAATGGATCAATTTCTGCACATACGCCTCGTGAGGGATCTGTTCCATACACGACAACGAAACATGCTATTACAGGTTTAACAAAAACTATAGCACTAGATGGTAGGGATCTTAATATATGTTGTGGCCAAATAGATATTGGAAACGCACATACTGAAATGGTTGCGAACCTCAGCAATGCAGGTGGTGTTGTTGAGACAATGGCAGTATCAGATGCGGCAGAGGCTGTTTGGAATATGGCTCAATTACCATTGAGCACCAATATTCTGACAATGACTATAATGGCAAATAAGATGCCATTTGTTGGAAGGGGTTAAATCGATTTAACCATTACAATAGCATCAATTTTTTCACCTTTAGGTGATGTATAGTAATTCTTGCGCTTTCCTTTAGTTACGTAATGACAACTTTTATATAGCTGAATTGCAGGGACATTATTTTTTGCAACTTCTAATACGATTTTGTTTATATTTTTTTGCAAGCAAATATTTTCAAATTTTTTGAGTAAATCTTTTGCAATACCAAGTCTTCGATTTATAGGATCTACTGCTAATGTAAGTATTTCTGCTTCATAGTCTGTCAGTACTCCAAGCAAAAAAGAATTTTTTCCCGTTATCAAATGTGTGGAATCTCGAAGCAATAATTGATCAATTTCTTTTGCAGACCATGGGCGTGGTGTGTTGAATGATCTCTTATGTATGCCTGCTAGAGTGTCAGATTTCATATTAACTTCGGTGGTTGTTCTTTTGGTAAGTCTGCATTTGGTTCTTGTAAATACATTGGCGCAGGGCGTGAGTTTTCTGAACCAATTCTATTTATGGCCAATCTTGCAATTGCATTTGGAAGAGTACATTTTGGAACGTTAACATTTTTAAATAGATCAATATTTTTATCATCCGCATTTATAATAGCATCGATAGAAAAATCTGCATTTTGTGTATTTATTATTTTTGGTTTATTTAATGCATTACCGTCAAAAAAATCTTGGATATATATCTTATCTTGCCTAGCATCCATAATAACTGAAGCTTTGCTTTTTGAATCTAATGCCATTGCTTCTAATCTTGATATGCCAATTGCTGGTATTTTTAGCGATAATGATAAACCTCTTGCAGCGGATACTCCTACTCGAACACCTGTAAAATTTCCTGGCCCAATGCAAACACCAATAGCATCTAATTTCCTCCAACTAATGTTGGCTAAAGTTAAAATTTTTTCGCATAACGGGAATAACCTTTCAGCTTGCCCTTTTACCATAGGTTCAATGCGCTCATCAAAACATTCACCATTTATAAACAAAGAGACCGCGCAATGCGCGGCCGATGTATCAAATGCTAATACATATTGATTAGGCGGCAACTGGACGTACCTCAGTTACTTCGGGGATATAATGGCGTAATAAATTTTCTATACCCATTTTAAGAGTAATTGTAGAAGATGGACATCCTGCACAGGCGCCTTGCATATGAAGGTAGACGATGCCTCTCTCAAAGCCATGAAATGTAATATCACCACCATCTTGAGCAACTGCTGGGCGAACCCTAGTGTCTAATAAATCTTTGATTTGATCTACAATCTCAGAATCTTCACCGCTATGTTCTGCATGCCCACCTGAATTATCTTCACCTTCAATAACTGGCTGGCCAGATTGAAAGTGTTCCATTATTGCTCCAAGTAATGCTGGTTTTATATGGTCCCAATCTGCATCTTCAGATTTTGTAATCGTTACAAAATCAGGTCCAAGAAAAACTGCGGTTGCACCTTCAACTGCAAATATTCTTTTTGCTAAAGGAGATGATGACCCAGCTTCTGGTGATGGAAAATCTGCAGTTCCCATATTCATTACTGTTTGGCCAGGAAGGAATTTTAAAGTTGCCGGATTCGGAGTAGATTCGGTTTGAATAAACATAAAGACATATCCTCGTTGAAGTTATATATTATTTACTTTTTTAGGCCATAAAGTCAATATTTAGAATAATTCTAAATTGGAGCTTAGTTATATTATTCACAATTAATTACTAAACTTATCCATTAATTTTTGGATTGCTGATCGATTATCTGGTTCAGATATATCTTCTTTTTTAATCGTGACCGTATTGGTTTTTTTTGGCTTTTCACGTTGTGGTACAGTTCTCATAGCTACAGCGTTCATAAACTTACCAGGATCACCGTTTGCAAGGTATACAGCTCCATCACTTACTCCATATATCAAATCCTTTAACCAATTTTGATCACTTTTAGCAAAATCACTTAAAACATAATTAGCAACTCTGTCTTTATGACCAGGATGACCTATGCCCATCCGAACTCTCTGGTAATCTGGACCAATATGTTGGTGAATAGATCTAAGTCCGTTATGACCAGCGTGGCCCCCTGATGATTTCACACGCAGTTTAGAAGCAGAAAGATCCAGCTCATCGTGGAAAACTACTACATCTTCAGTTTTAATCTTATAAAATTTTATAGTTTCGCTAACTGATTGGCCGGATAGATTCATAAATGTTTCAGGTTTGAGCAGGATTACTTTTTCAAGACCTAATTTTCCATCAGATAGCTGTCCTTGAAATTTACTTTTCCAAGATGAAAATGAATGATCATTGGCTATCTGATCTAATGCCATAAACCCAATGTTATGTCTGTTATTAACATATTTTTTGCCAGGATTACCAAGGCCAACGAACAGTTTCATAGATTATCACTTTTTACAATTGATTTGAAACTAATACACCCAATAATAAGTTGCAATTAATCTAGCTGACTAAATTAATATAAAACAAAGACCAAAAAAAAGCCCGCGCAAAGTGCACGGGCTAATTTATAATATCTTATTATGATGTTTTATGTTTCAGCGTCTGCTTCAGGTGCATCACCTTCAGCTGCATCTGCATCTTCAGCTGCATCTTCAGCTGCATCTTCATCTTCGTCGTCAGCAGCTCCACCAGGAGCAGCGATGTTTGCAATCACAAAATCACGATCTGAAATTACTGGGCGTGTTCCTTCTGGAAGTGTAATGTCAGAGATGTTGATGGTTTCACCAATTTCAAGCTCTCCCAGGTCAGCTTCAATATGATCTGGAATGTTACCAGCTGTAACCATCAATTCAACTTCAGCTCGAACAATTGTTAAAGTTCCGCCTTTTTTCAAGCCAACACTTGTTTCTTCGTTTAAGAAGTGAACTGGGATGTTCATATTAATTCGGCTGTCACGTTTCAATCGCAAGAAATCTATGTGAGTTGGCAAATCTTTTACTACATGACGTTGTACGCCACGGCAAACTGCACGAACGTCTTCAGAACCTTCAACTTTTAGGTTGAAGAGAGTTGACATAAAGCCGCCATCTTTAAGTTTCTTAAACAATACATTGAAAGGGATTGATATAGCTTGTGGCTCTTCACCACCACCATATACAACTCCAGGTACTAAGCCATCACGACGAGCTTGACGGGCGGCTCCCTTGCCTGTCCCCGTGCGCGGCGTTAATTCTAGATCAGGAATTTTACCTGCCATAATAATTCTCCATAAATTAGGGCCATCCTCCAGGGTGTATGACCGTTGAAAGCGCCGTATAGGACAGTTTTATGCTGATGTGAAGAGATTAATTGTAATAGATGTAATAAAATGATTTTGAATGATGTGAACTATCTTATCTTTGAATTTATAAGCTAAATAATCACCTATTCCCAGTTGCCACTAAAGCCCTTGGGGATTAGTAAATTCTCGCGGGTCATGTTTGTAATATTTCGCTCCCCACATAGCGCCATGGTTGTATCTAATTCTTTATGAATAACCTCTAATGCTTTAGAAACGCCTTTTTGCCCCATTGCACCTAAACCATATATATATGGCCTTCCAATCATCACGCCTTTAGCTCCCAATGAAACAGCTTTAGCTACGTCTTGTCCTGATCTAATTCCTCCATCCATCCAAACTTCAATTTGATTTCCAACTGCTTCTATTATTGAAGGAAGTGATCTAATTGATGAAAGTGCACCGTCTAGTTGTCGGCCTCCATGATTTGAAACAATAATAGCATCTGCACCTGTTTTTACTGCCATTTTGGCATCTTCTACATCTTGTATGCCCTTTAATATTACTTTGCCATCCCATCTTTTGATGATCCAAGACAGGTCATCCCAGTTAAGGGTACGCATGAGTGTTTTTGCTGACCAATCCGATAAACTGGTTAAATTTTCCACTCCAGTTGCGTGACCTATTATATTAGAAAATCCATGCCTTTTTGTTTGAAGCATTCCTAAACACCAATAAGGTTTTGTTGCCATATTTATGATGTTTTTAAGCGTAAGTTTTGGTGGTGCTGTCATTTGATTTTTTATATCTTTATGACGTTGACCTAAAATTTGTAAATCTAGTGTTATGACGAGTGCAGAACAATTTGCTTTTTTCGCTCGATCAATAAGGTTTTCTATAAAAGGTTTGTCACTCATACAATAAAGCTGAAACCAAAAGGGTTTTGTGGTATGTTTTGCTACATCCTCAATTGAGCAAATAGACATTGTTGATAAAGTAAATGGAACACCAAATTTTTCCGCAGCTTTTGCAGCTTTAATTTCTCCGTCTGGATGTTGTAGGCCAGTTAATCCAACGGGTGCCAATGCAACCGGCATTTTGACATCATTGCCAAGCATTTTTGTGCTTGTTGAGCGGTTTGAAATATCGACTGCAACTTTTTGTTTAAAGTAAATTTTGCTAAAATCACTAACATTTTCTCTAAATGTTTGCTCTGTCCAAGAACCACTCTCACAATAATCATAAAACATCTTTGGGACTCGACGTTTATATATTGGCTTAAAATCATCGATTGTTGTTATAATTGTCATTTAGATCTCTATTGGTAATATTATTTTACCAATTTATCAGAGTGGAATGTTATGGTCAATTAAGTTATTTTTTTGCACTATGGGCGCCGTCAGATAAACTTTTTACAAATTTTAATACATCTGAAACTGAGTCACCTGCAGCTATTTTCGATACTATTGCAGATCCGACCACTGCGCCGTCAGCATGTAGGGCCATATCATATGCAGCTTCAGGGGTATTAATACCAAAGCCAACAACAATAGGTAGATCTGTGCTTTCTTTAATACGTTTAATTTCTGTTCCTACTTCAGCTGCATTTGCTGAACCAGCACCTGTGACACCTGTAACAGCAACGTAATAAATAAAACCACTTGTATTAGGAAGAAGCTTGGGCAAGCGCTGTGTGTCAGTTGTAGGAGTTGCTAATCTTATAAAGTCTAAACCTAAATTTTTTGCTGGAATGCATAGCTCATCATCTTCTTCTGGTGGTAAATCAACTACAATTAGGCCGTCAACACCTGCATTTTTGGCATCTGAAATAAAATCCTCAACACCATGGCTATAAATAGGATTATAATAACCCATTAAAACAACTGGTGTATCATTGTTGTTTTCTCGAAAACTTGAAACCATTTTTAAAGTTTTCTTTAAAGTCATTCCACCTGCTAATGCACGTTGTCCTGCCAATTGAATTGTTGTGCCATCTGCCATTGGGTCAGTGAATGGGGCTCCAATTTCTATTATATCCACTCCTGCATCAGGAAGGCCTTTCATTATTTCTAATGTGGTATCGTAATTTGGGTCACCTGCCATAATATATGATACAAAAGCTGACTGTTCTTTTGATTTTAAATCTGCAAATTTGTTAGCAATACGTGACATTATTAGACTCTTCCTTAGTTTAAAAAAACCTTTGCTGTAAAAATGGAGTAATTTCAAGTGCTGGATTACTTGACCTTTCCCCCAATCAAACGATAGATGCCACAAACATTAATTTAAAGGTTGAAAATCATGGGTTTTAAAACTGGTATAGTCGGCATGCCTAATGTTGGTAAATCAACACTCTTTAACGCGCTAACCCGAACTGCGGCTGCTCAAGCTGCTAATTTTCCATTTTGTACTATTGAACCAAATACCGGTGAAGTATCTGTCCCTGATGAACGATTAGATCTTTTATCTAGGATTGCTAACTCCAAAACAATCATACCTGCCCGGATGACATTTGTTGATATCGCAGGTCTCGTTAAAGGTGCCTCAAAAGGTGAGGGATTGGGAAATCAATTTTTAGCAAATATTCGAGAATGTGATGCAATAGCTCATGTATTGAGATGCTTTGATGATGATGACGTTACGCATGTTGATGGGCGAGTTAATCCAATTGAAGATGCAGATACAATTGAAACTGAATTAATGTTGGCTGATTTAGAAAATATTGAAAAACGGATGCAGGGCTTGGTGCGAAAAATCAAAGGTGGTGATAAAGACGCTGTCTTACAAAATGATTTATTAAAACGAGCGAAAGATGCATTAGAAACAGGTAAACCTGCTAGAACTTGTATTATTGAGAGTGATGAGGAAAAGCAATGGAAGCAACTCACATTGCTTACCGCAAAGCCAGTTTTATATGTATGTAATGTTGAAGAAGACAATGCGGGCAAAGGTAATGCGCATTCTGATGCAGTAGCAAAAATGGCGGCTGATCAAGGTGCAGCATCAGTAGTGATATCTGCTGCAATTGAAGAAGAAATTAGCCAGCTTGAGAATGATGAAGCAGAAATGTTTTTGAATGAACTTGGCCTGGAAGAGGCGGGTTTGGATAGACTGATCGCTGCTGGATATGAATTGCTGGGGCTTCAGACTTACTTCACAGTAGGGCCAAAAGAAGCACGCGCCTGGACCATTCGTAAAAATACTTCTGCTCCACAAGCTGCAGGTGTTATACATGGCGATTTTGAGCGAGGGTTTATTAGGGCGGAGACAATTGCTTACAATGATTATATAGAATGTAATGGTGAGCAGGGTGCGAAAGAAAAAGGAAAAATGAGGGCAGAAGGTAAAACTTATACTGTCTCTGATGGTGATGTACTTCACTTCCTATTTAATACCTAAATTTATAATCTTATTAGAATTTCTCTAATCTAAAAACTAATTGACAAATTGGGTAATTATAACGCACGTTTTAATTTATTATCACTTAATAAATTAAGGATATGATTTCATGAATGGTGGCTGGTGATTATTTTTTAAGCCGACCAAATAGGAGTGCTTACATGAATAAAATAGTTAATCATTTGCCAACAAAAGATTTGCAAGCTTTAGATGCAGCGCATCATATGCATCCTTTTACAGAAAATGCTGAA